>CAYRBM010000004.1:0-72818 GCA_964422425.1 uncultured Odoribacter sp. | reverse complement strand
CATGAAGCAATTATTGGCTCTTGTTTTTAACAGCTTTTTTCATGAAATTTAATCTCGACTAATCAATCCGGATCATCACATGGGAATTCTGTTCGATATATGGAAATCAATGCCTGACCTTATAACCATTTTGTATTTCCTGACGGTTGTGTTTATTGCATTTCTGATTATCCTTGAGAACCGGAATCCGGTAAAAACCATCAGCTGGATTTTAGTATTGGTATTGCTCCCCTTTGCGGGCATTATTATTTATCTTTTTTTTGGTCAGGAATACCGAAAAACAAAGATGTATTCGAGAAAAGGGTTAAAAGACCTTGAAAAGCTGCGTAACCTCACACTCGAACAATTGGATAAACTGCCGGATAACAGCCTTAAAATGAGTGATCGGGTATATTCCAAACGTAACCTGATGAATCTGTTGTTATCCAATTCAAATGCTATTCTTTCCAACAACAATGAGGTTATGGTTTTGAGAAACGGAGAAGAAACATTTCCGGAGATTTTTAAAGCCATCGAGCAGGCTCAGCATCACATCCACCTTGAGTATTACATCATTGAAGACGACCATATTGGGAATTACCTTCGCCAGTTATTGATTCAGAAATCGCATGAAGGTGTTGAAGTCAGGCTTATTTTTGATGATGTGGGCAGCTGGGAGCTGAAGAAAAAATTTATACGCTCCATGTCGGATGCTGGTGTTCAGGTTGACTGCTTCATGAAAGTGCGTTTTCCGATGCTTACATCACGGGTAAATTACCGAAATCATCGGAAAATATTGGTGATTGACGGAGATACTGCTTTTGTCGGAGGTTTGAATTTTGCCGACCGTTATCAGGATGGATTGAAGGGGATTGGTCCGTGGCGAGACACGCACCTGAAAGTAGTTGGAGGGGGAGCAACAGCTCTTCAGATTATTTTTATGGCCGACTGGTATTTTGTTTCAAAAGAAATTCTGAAGGGGGAGAAATACTTTAAGCCATTTGAACCGGGCCATGGCAAACTGTTGCAAATGGTAGCCAGTGGCCCCGATTCAGATTGGGAAAGCATTGGTCAAGCTTATTTTGCAGCCATAGCATCGGCTACTGAGTCGGTCTATATTTCAACCCCTTACCTGATGCCAACCGCCGATATTGTGACTGCACTGAAGACCTCTGCCCTGGGAGGAATTGATGTTCGGATTATTGTTCCGGGGATTTCAGATGCCATTACCCCCAAATGGGGAACCAATTCATACTTGGAAGAACTGCTCGAAGCCGGCGTAAAAATCTATTTCTACAAAGCCGGGTTTATTCATAGCAAGGTAATTGTTGTTGATGGCATTTTCTCCTCGGTTGGCACAGCTAATCTCGATTTCCGAAGCCTCGAAACCAATTTCGAGGTAAATGCCATGATCTATGATGAAGAAACTTCAGGCATCCTGGCCAGCCAGTTTCTCGACGATCAGGATAAAAGCGATCAGGTGATATTAAGCGAGTGGGTTAAACGTCCGCGCATCAATAAAATTAAAGAATCATTTGCGCGCATTTTAAGTCCTATGCTTTAGCTAAGCTAATTTCTTCCGGAAAATTTCCCGGTCTATCGCTTCATGATAAACTTGGTGGTTCCGATGTTATTTCCGTCGGCAAAAACGTCAACAGTATATTCACCAGGTAAAAATTCGGCGCCTTCATTATCCCAGTATATATTTACGGGTAAGGAATTCCCTTCGTAAGTAACCTCGCGTTTTGCTGAAAACGGTATTTTGAGATCTTCGAATTCGAACAAATCATTCGGCGATTTCTGAAATAAAACCTGATTGGGTTTCTGTATGCGAACGTAGATCATCTTATCTCCCCGCGGTGCTGTAATGTTTTTACTCAGCACAAAGCTGACTTTGATTTGTTCGGCACGGCGTGCGCTCTCGGCATCTTTTCCTCGGTTGTTAATTCCCACGGCAATAAGTTCGGTAGCCTCAAGCTGTGCCGCCATTTTTATCTTTTCCTGAAGGTTCTCCTTTTCTTTTTCCAACTGCTGGTTCTTCGACGAAGTTTCTGCAATCTCCTGTTTTACCTGAACATTTTCATCCATCAGCATTTTATTGCGGCGGTTGAGCGAATCGATCTGGACAATGTAATCCTTCATGATATTGCGAAGCGTTGTAACCTGTTGGCGATATTCGGCAATCTGGTCGTAACTTACTTTCTTCACCTGCCCTACTTCCAGCAGCAAATCTTTTACTTTCGACTGGGCGGTAATCAGTTTGGCCTGGAGGGCTTCATTGGTGGTGTGAATTGAATCGTAACCAGTCATCATCGTGTTGAGCTCCTGCTGAATGGTTTCTTTTTCAAGGTTAAGTGCCCGAACAATTTTCTTGTTTTCGCTGTGCTGAATGAAGAAAATCACAACAACAATAATCAGTACAGCCGAAAGCATGATGATGATCAAATTGTTTCGTCGTTCCTTATCGGTTTCGCCCAGCGAAAAACCCTTTTTCTTTTTGTCCAATTCATCCATCCTGAGTGAGTTTTACAATGTGGGCAAAAGTAACAAATTTTAAAGCGGATACCGAAATGTTCGCCAAGTTTTCAGTTTAAAACGACTTTAACCTGAGCCCAAAAAACACTGAGCGGGGGAGGCCAGGCCCATATACATAATTGCTGTCGCGGTTTTTGCCCGAATCAAAATCCGACTGATAAGCATTGGTTAGGTTCTTTGCTCCTGCAAAAACCTCCAGTCCCGAGTCAATTGAAGGAATAAAAAATGTATAGGAAACTTTGGCATTCAATTCGGTAAACGACCGGGATTTGATGTACACATCTGTCAATTGTTCGGGTGCACCGGCAAAATGGGCTAGTTGCATTGGCCCCGTATAAACCGAACTAATTGATGCATTGAATTTTTGATTGGGGGTAAAGGAAAGCGTGAGATAGCCATATTGGTTGGGCGAACGCAAAAATTCACGAATGGGCTGCAACCCTGCAATGTGCTCCACGGGTTCGTCGTACAAACTTTTCTGAATGGTTATTCCTCCTTCTGCCTGAATCCTTCGGTTGTAATTCGCTCTAAGTTCGAGCGTCCCTCCGCTGACTGTGGCTCCGGCACCATTCTGTTTTTCGAATCGGTTCCCGAACTCATCGGAACCAGCCGGTTGAAGAACAAAAACATCGTCGAGATGAGTGTAAAATCCTTCGAGTGTAAAGCCGGCTATAAATGTTTCTGATGGGCGATCATAATTGATGGAACCACTGAAGCTGTTTGAGCGTTCTTCTTTCAGATTGGGCGCAAGCATAATGCGCGAAACTCCGCCACCGGCAAAAGCAATGTGCATATCGGTGTCGAAGGCTTGTGGTGCGCGAAAGCCTGTTCCCCAGGTCAGCCGGAACTGGGTATTGGTGCGGTATTGGTAAAGCAACGACAGACGCGGACTGACGATGAGTCGATCAACCAGGTTGTGTTTATCGGCACGAAGCCCGGCCAGAAAGGTTATTTCAGGTCTGATCTGCCAGTCACTTTGCAAAAACAATCCAAAATTTCTGGTTTCCTGATCAATTTCATAATTGTATGCCGGAATTGTATCAAATACATCGTCAGTAATGTATTCGGTGCCAAAGGTGACCACATTTTTACCTCCCAGAAACTCCTGAAACCGATGGTTAATCTGCATTCCGCCTTGTAAGGTTGTGTTTTCTGTCGTTCCGTAAGGCGGGGTTTTTACAAACTGATTTTGCTCTTCCTGGCTATCCGGAAAAATGCCGGTATAATGATTCCTGTCAGTTTGCTGGCCTGCCAGATAGGCAATAAACGAACTGTTTTCATGATTAAAGTTGAGCTGGTAATCGAGTCCTCCCATTAACACATGGTGGGTTCGTTCTTCCGATTGCTGAGCCAGGTAAGCGGGTTTCTCAATCATTTCACCGCCATAACGGTATTCCTCCAGACTGCTGAAATTCACTTCAAGTTTCTGATCTGAGTTGGGCTTGAAAAACATGTTGGCACCAAACGAATTGTTTCGCAACAGCGGAAGCTCCGAAAACCGGTCTCCATTGTGGTCGTATGCTTCGCGGTGACGCCGGTTCACAAAAACAGCGGCTCCGGCTTTTCGTTTGTTGGTAAGCATGGTCAGGTTACCGTTCAAAATGTTATCCTGGGCCTGTCCTTTTGTCGATTGGGTTAGCAGACTGAAATCGTAACTGCTCTCGTTTGGAATTCGTGTAATAATGTTTACTGTTCCGCCAATGGCGCTCGAACCGTAAAGGGCCGACCCACCACCGCGTACCACCTCAATCCGCTCAACCATGTTCGCCGGAATCTGTTCCATACCATACAATCCGGTCAAAGGGCTGAAGATGGGGCGGCCATTGATTAATATCTGGGAATATGAACCACCAAGTCCATTCATGCGAAGCTGTGTGTAGTTGCAGGTCTGGCAATCGGTTTCAACACGCAGGCCGGGCTGAAACCGCAGCCCCTCGGAAATGTTACATGCCTGAACAAGGTTAAGTGCTTTGCTTTCGAGTACATTTACGATGACTGGCGACTCGGTTTGTCGCTTAAAAGTTTTGGTTCCTGTAACTACCACCTGGTTGAGTGCCATGTGTTCTTCCTCAAGCACAAAATTGATTTCCTGGGATTTGCCGGCTTCTACCGTAATGGTCTTCTTTTCTACTTTATAGCCTAATGTTTTGGCAACCAATATATGCTTCCCCTCCGGAAGATTAGTCAGCATGTAATGTCCGGTGTGATCGGTACTTGTTCCTATTGAGGTTCCTTCCAGAAAAATACTGACGAATGGAAGGTGTTCGCCTTGCGATTGTACATCGCCAAAAACATTGGCATCGGTTTTTTTTCGGGGTTCTTCAGCTTGTAATGCTACGTGGGCGAATAACAGCACAAAAGCTGCAAAAAAATATAGCTTCATTTTAAATTGGGTATTAAATGTTGATAGCTGCCTAATGCAGGTAAGATGAAATCACGCTTGAAAACTTTAACAATCTTAGGTATAGCTTTCACAATACATGATTATTCATGCTATGATTCCTAAAAAGACTTAATCGATTGGTATGTAAAAGAAATGGAGTTAGCCTAAAGGTGGTCCGCGAAGAAGTGTTACAGCCTGATTATTCGTATCAAAACTTTCAGTATAAAAGAAAAAAATCGGAGTTCTGGCTGCTAATAATGTTTGTGGCAAAAAAGTTTCAGGCGATGAATCAAAAAAATCGAAGGTAAACAGTTGCAGAAATAAAATCTGGTTACGCGTATGCCCATGTTTTACAGGTTGTCCGTTATCATCTGTAAACGGATGAGAATGAGTAATGACTAACCCGTTGGGCAATACATGTGTATGCCTGTTTTTTATGCTGCTACCTAATACTACAAAGTAAACCGGAATTAATAGTACAGCTAAAAACCTGATATGTTTACGTAAGTTTATCATTCTATTTTGAAGAAATAAACCATCAGTGCGGTTTATTGTTGAAAGAGTAGAATAAAAATTGCAGTAAAAAGATGAGCCATGGAAAAATTAAATTTTGAAACAGAAATTAATGCATGTCCCGAAATCGTATGGGATACTGTAGTAAACGACAAAAAATACCGGCAATGGACAGATGTATTTTCAGAAGGATCTTTTTTTGAAGGGGGCTGGAAAAAGGGAGATGCTATCCGGTTTTTGATTATTAACGAATCGGGACAACGAGAGGGAATGGTGTCTGAAATTGCCGAAAGCCGATACCCGGAGTATATTTCAATCAGGCATTTGGGGTATTTTGTCAATGATGTTGATGATACTTCGAGCGATAGCGTAACCAAGTGGGCCCCCGCCTTTGAAAATTATACCCTCGAAAGACTGGAGAACAACAAAACCCGGTTTGTAGTTGAAGCAGACACTGAAGAACATTATGTCCAGATGTTTATGGAATTGTGGCCCAAAGCGCTGGCACGTTTAAAAGAGGTGAGTGAAAATCAGTCAGGGAAAAATATTCAGATTACTGTTAGTGCGATGGTGAACGCAACTATTGAGAAAGTTTGGGAATACTGGACTGAGCCCCGCCACATTACCCGATGGAATCAGGCTTCTGATGACTGGCATTGCCCCGCAGCTGAAAATGAACCGGTTGAAAATGGACGGTTCAAATACACCATGGCTTCCAAAGATGGGCTGATGAGTTTTGATTTTGAAGGTGTTTACCTGGAAGTAGAAAAGTTTCACCACATTTCTTACCGAATGGCCGATGGCCGGTTGGCCGAAATATATTTTAAACCAGCCGGAAACCTAACGATTGTTAGCGAGACATTTGATGCTGAGCAAATGAATCCTCCCTCCCTGCAACAGACGGGCTGGCAAGCAATTTTGGATAGCTTTAAACAATACATTGAAGGCTAAAATTTATTTCGATAAAGATTCACAAGGTGTGTAAAATGAATCGATTTCATTGATTTGCAGGATGTCTGAAGTTTAAATTGGGCAAAGCAGAAAATTTTGTATTTTCGCGCCGTGCTTTCAGTTGAAAGCCGTGTACTTGGTAACCACGTAAAAAACAAGAAAATGAAAAATTCGGTATCTGTTCTTTTTATGCTTGCGGGTATTTTGTTTGCTACATGCCTGCTTATTTCCAACATTCTTGCCACTAAAATTTTACTGATCGGAACATGGGCCGCTCCTGCGGGTGTGCTAATTTTCCCGATTGCGTATATTCTAAACGATGTCATCACCGAAGTATGGGGATTTGGCAAAGCCCGAATGATTATCTGGACGGGTTTTGTCGTTAACCTGATCGCTGTGTTGTTTTTTTCGTTGGGGATTGCGATACCCGGAGCGCCTTTCTGGCAAAATCAGGAAGCTTTTTCAACCGTATTAGGAAGTACACCGCGAATTGTAATTGCCAGTTTGAGTGCTTATCTGATAGGTTCGTTCCTGAATGCATTTGTGATGAGTCGTATGAAAGTGGCCACCAAAGGCAAAGGATTTTCAGTTAGAGCAATTTTATCGACCTTGGTTGGTGAAAGTGCTGATTCGCTGATCTTCATTGCGATAGCTTTTGCAGAAACATTTCCGGCCAGTGTTTTGATCGCCATGATTTTTACACAGGCTATGCTTAAAACCGCTTACGAAATACTGATTCTTCCGGTCACGCTGCAGGTGGTTAAGTTGGTCAAACGGGTTGAAGGCGTTGATGCTTTTGACACCGATCTTTCCTACAATCTTTTCAAAGTAAGGGAAATCTGATGAGTAAAAAAGCGTTGGTTGTATTTTCCGGAGGTCAGGACTCAACAACCTGTCTGTTCTGGGCACTGAAAAACTTTGATGAAGTTGAAACGCTATGTTTTGACTATGGTCAGCGACATCGCATTGAACTCGATGCTGCAAGGACGATTGCAGAAAATGCCGGCGTTCGGTTTACATTGCTTAACCTCGATCTGCTAAAACAGATTACGCATAACTCGTTAACAGACTCAGCCATTGAAGTTGAAGAGAATAAACCCGATAATCGTCCGCCCAATACCCTGGTTGAAGGTCGCAACATGCTTTTCCTTACGTTTGCGGCTATTTTTGCCAAGGGGAAAGACATTCGCAACCTGGTGACCGGAGTTGGTCAGGCTGATTACAGCGGATACCCCGATTGCCGTAATGAGTTCATTCATTCGCTGAACACCACACTGAATTTATCGATGGACTATGAATTTACCATTCACACTCCGTTGATGTGGAAATCGAAAGCTGATATCTGGGCTTTGGCCGACGAACTTGGTGTTTTTGATCTGGTCCGCACACTGACAGTAACTTGCTACAACGGTGTAAAAGGCGATGGTTGCGGTCATTGTCCTGCCTGCCAGTTAAGGCAGAATGGTTTGGAAAACTATTTGGTAACAAGACATGAGTGAAAAGAGAACCCCGTTTTCTCCTTTTTTTTCGGAACGTTAAACTTTAAATTTGGAATTTACGATGAGCGATTTAAAAAACCTCGGAAACGAAAGCAAATACTTGTTTGAATACACCACCGAAATGCTTGAAAGCTTCAGCAACAAGCATCCTGAAAACGATACCTGGGTGAAATTTAATTGTCCGGAGTTTACCAGCTTATGCCCAATAACCGGACAACCCGATTTTGCCACCATTTACCTGAGCTATATTCCGGATCAGAAACTTGTTGAGAGCAAAAGTCTGAAGCTCTATCTGTTTAGTTTCCGCAATCACGGAGCTTTTCACGAAGATTGCATCAACATCATCATGAAAGATCTGATTTCCCTGCTTGAACCTAAATACATTGAAGTGTGGGGAAAATTTCTGCCGCGCGGAGGCCTCAGCATAGATCCGTATTGCAATTACGGCAAGCCCGGAACCAAGTATGAGCAAATGGCCGAGTACCGGCTGATTAACCACGATTTGTATCCTGAAAAGATTGATAACCGATAGTTCATTATCTGTTCGAATCTTACGGAAGCTATAGATTTTTGGGAATGGCGGGTTTGCCGGCTTCGAGCCAGGCGGTGTAAATCAACTCTGCCAGTATTTTTGAAGATTTTTGAATCAGTTCACTGGTGAACAACCCCGTTTTCTCCCAAAGAAACCGGTAATAATCTTCGTTGTATTGTTTGCCAGCCTGATCAAAAGCTCTGGTATCGGCCTGAAGCATCAATCCGGTGTATGAATAGTTGGCATACAGATAATTGAAGATATAGGATTTAACCGCATCAACCTTTTTTATGCCCGAATTTTTCATGACAATCTGATCGATATACTGGTCAATCATGGTTTCTTCGAATCGCCGGTGTAGTCCGGCTTGTCCGCTTAATTGTCCGTCGTAATTGGAACTAATGTGCAGTGGCATGTGTCCGTCAGCCACATAGTGACCTAAATTTGCTGCCGTCAATGCGGCCTTAGTCCAGTCCTTATTTCTGAAATCGTTCACAAGGGCGCGATAGGTCGAATCAGTTGTCCAAGGCAATGTGCCGTTCTTAACAACTTCTTCTTTTCCATATTTGGAACATGCCGCTTCAAATTCTTCTTCAATTTGGTGTTTTACCCTGAAGTCATCGTAGAGATCAAGATCAATAAAGTGCTTTACAAATTCGGTCGGATCATCTTTTTTCCTCCGGTCGGCATCCGAACCATGTTCAGCCATAATTGGACCCCATGCTTTAAGTTGCTGAATTTCTCTGGGGAAATATTCCACACAGGAAGAATTTATTTTCCGGTGAACCTTTTCACCCCAACTGCACAAAACAAATGCAAAACACAACATTAGAGAAAAACGGAAAAACCCCTTAACCATAGCCCATATTTTCATGAACGCCAAATATGGCAAAAACTGTGAAATGGCCAATCTTTCATCAAAAATTTCAGGCTATTTTGAATGATTTTACTGATAATGTTGTGAATTTTGACGTAGTACGTGCAACCTGCATTCATCAAGCATTTCGCAGGCCACCAGCTCGCCGGTTACTTTTGGTGCTTCAACACCTTTCCCAAAAAACTGATTTCCGGTGTAAACGAAGGCTTCGTCCCATAATCCGTCCTGAATAAAGCTGTTTAGCAGGATGCTTCCTCCTTCCACTACTATCGAGAGAATATCGCGCTTGTATAATTCCGTAAGCATTTGGGGAAGAATGTCATGAGCAAAATCGAGACGAATGGATTTTAGATTTTCAGTTTCAGAAAATTCATTTTCAGTAAAAACCCAGGTGGTTGCTTTATGGTCAAAAATCTGGAGCTGCTGATCTAATCGGCCTTTGCGGTCAATTACCATGCGAATGGGCTGGTTCCCTTTCCATTCGCGCACGGTTAGGGCAGGGTTGTCATATTGGGCCGTATTTGTACCTATTAATATAGCCGATTCTTCGGAGCGCTGACGGTGTACCAGCCTTTTCGACAATGAATTGGTAATCCAGGTGGGATGCTGTGTTTCCGATCGGTCGGTATCAATAAATCCATCGAGTGTTTGTGCCCATTTCAGTAGAACATAGGGGCGCTTTTGTTCGTGAAAAGTAAAGAATCGCCGGTTCAATTCGCGACATTCCTTCTCAAGCACTCCGGATTCGACTTCAATTCCGGCTTTTTTCAGTCGCTCAATACCTTTCCCGGCCACCCGGGCAAACGGATCCAATGTTCCGATAACTACCCTCGGAATACGCTTTTCAATAATCAGATCGGAGCACGGAGGTGTTTTCCCAAAATGAGCGCAAGGTTCGAGTGAAACATACAGGGTTGACTCAGAGAGCAATTCCTTATTTTGCACAGAGTTTATGGCATTTACTTCGGCATGTGCCTCTCCGAATTTTTGGTGATATCCTTCGCCAATAATTATTCCGTTGTGCACAATTACACAACCCACCATCGGATTTGGCGCCACATTACCCATGCCTAGCTGTGCCAGATCAATACAGCGCTGCATGAAGATTTCGGAAACACTCATGAACTAAAAAATTAACTTTGCCAAAAATAGCAATAAATGAGAGCAGCCCTTGCATTCATCCGCAAAGAATTGGCAGGAATCTATTCGCCGGAAGAAATCAGCAGTTTGATTTTCCTGATTTTTGAGCACCTGAAAGGTTATTCGCGTACTCGTTTTATTTTGGCTGCAAAAGAGACTTTGAAGAAAGAAGAACTAGATGAGCTTAACGCCATTGTGCAGCGGCTCCGGAACCATGAACCTGTGCAATATGTTTTGGGCCGAACCGAGTTTTATGGATTACCTTTTTATACACCAGCCGGAGTTTTAATTCCAAGGCCTGAAACAGAAGAACTGGTGCAATGGATTATTCAGGATAACCAACAGGCTGAACCAGTTATCCTGGATATTGGAACAGGATCGGGGTGTATTGCGGTTTCCTTAAAGAAAAATCTGCACCATTCAAGAGTAATGGCCTGCGATGTTTCGTCGGTTTGCCTCGAAACTATAGTGAAAAATGCTCACCTCAATCAAACTGAAATTACTGCTGTTGAGTTCGATATTCTGAGCAAAAAGCCAGAGCAGGTTTTCCCTGAATTTGATGTTATCGTTAGCAATCCACCCTACATACGTGAAAGAGAAAAGACAATGATGCAAAAAAATGTGCTGGAATACGAGCCTTCGCTGGCCTTGTTTGTTCCCGATCATGATCCGTTGTTGTTTTACAGGCAAATTGCTGCGTTTGCTTTTTCTCACCTTAAAAGCAAAGGTTATTTGTATGTTGAAATAAATGAGGCTTTTGGGCGCGAATGCGTTGAAATGTTCGATCAAACTGGGTTTGGTGAAATTGTTCTGCGAAAAGATATTCACGGGAAGGACCGCATGGTGCGTGCAGTCAACCCTTGATTTTTCGACGCCGGGCCATAGTTGTTAGTCACCTCTATTGTTTATATTTGTAATAAGTGCCTCCGCGAATTGGAGAAGTTACATTAAAAAGTGAGCCTTGAAACAATTTCTGATTTATACCTTATTACTATTGAATGTCGTTGCGGTTGCTGGCATAGCTGTTGCATCGGTTTCGGTATATATCAGTCCTGAGAAAACATGGCTTCCTGCACTATTCGGAATGGCTTATCCGTACCTATTGGTGGTCAATATGGTTTTCATGATTCTGTGGGTGATCATCAAACCAAAATTTATCATTGTATCGTTGGTTGCCATTGTTGCCGGATTCAATCACATCAGTAATTACATCCAGTTTTCGGGAAAAAAAACCGAAGAAGCCGGAATACGTGTAACCAGCTATAATGTGAAATATTTTATGGGAAATACCGAATTTCCCAACAAGGAAAATGCAGATCACATCATTAACTTTCTTCGGCAAAACAATGCCGACATTATCTGTCTTCAGGAAGTCAGACTCAATAAAAGGCAAATTTTCGACATCAGAAACACACGGCTTCCGCAGGTGAATCATCTTCAGCTTGCGCATACCAGTCATGCGGGAGGACCTTTGACCATGACCCGCTACCCAATTGTTTACATGGGCGAGATACGGTTTAAAAATTCAGGAAATATGATTATTTACACCGATATGCTGATTGATTCGGATACGGTGAGAGTTTACAATTGTCACCTGCAGTCGTACCGGTTTCGGCAAGCCGAAATCAACTCGATTGACTCTATAAACTTTGATAATCATACCAAGACCAAAGAAAAATTAAGGGAAATCAGCGTCAAATTCAGAGCAGCGTTGATTAAAAGAGCCGAGCAGGCTGCCACTCTTCGGGAGCATCTTGATCAATGTCGCTATCCGGTAATTGTTTGCGGCGATTTTAACGATACGCCGGTTTCGTTTACCTACCGCACAGTGAAAGGCAATTTGGCCGATTCGTTTACTCAGTCTGGAAAAGGAACTGCGAATACCTATAACGGCAAACTTCCTTCATTCAGGATTGATTATATTCTTCACAGTCCTAAATTTGACAGCTTTAATTTTGAAGTATCAACACTGAATCACTCTGATCATTATCCGATTAGCTGCGTTTTGATCCCGGCAAAGGGGGATCAGTAAAAAACCTCAACACACTTTTGTTTGATTCTAGTGGTTACTCTTGGTCGTTTTTGCCAGAATTTCTGAAGATAACCAGATTTTATGCTCAAAAACGCATTTGTAAAATCCTAAATTCCTGAATTTTATCCTTAACTTTAATATGCTTTTCACTGCCAGTTCTAAATGATGACATCACCTTTAAAATTTAGTATATGGCAAAGATTCCCAAAGAGGACGCACTCCGGTATCATGCCGAGGGGCGTCCGGGAAAACTGGAAGTAGTTACCACCAAACCGCACTCCACTCAGCGCGATCTTTCATTAGCCTACTCACCCGGCGTGGCCCATCCATGTATGGAAATCAACCGGAATTTTGAGGATATCTACAAATACACCTCGAAAGGGAATCTTGTGGCTGTTATTTCGAACGGAACAGCAGTGCTCGGACTGGGCGACATTGGTGCTGGCGCCGGAAAGCCTGTCATGGAAGGGAAGGGGTTCCTTTTTAAAATATTTGCCGATATTGATGTTTTCGACATTGAAGTTGACACTAAAAATGTGGATACATTGGTTGAAACGGTGAAGAATATCGCCGTTACTTTTGGAGGAATCAACCTCGAGGATATTAAAGCTCCCGAATGTTTTGAAGTTGAAGAGCGGCTAAAACATGAAATACGGATTCCGCTGATGCATGACGATCAGCATGGTACAGCGATTATTTGTTCGGCTGGAATCATTAATGCTCTTGAATTGTCAGGGAAGAAACTTGATGAAGCCCGCATTGTGATTAGCGGGGCAGGGGCTGCTGCCATTGCCTGCGCTAATTTGATCATTTCACTTGGGGCAAAAAAAGAAAACATGGTCATGCTCGATTCGAAGGGCGTTTTGCGCCGCGACCGGAATGATTTGAATAAATACAAAGCAGCGTTTGCAACGGAAAAGAATTTATATACTCTGGCAGAAGCAATAAACGGCGCCGATATTTTTCTTGGTTTGTCGCAGGCCAATCTGGTTTCAAAAGAAATGGTCAGGTCGATGGCCAGCAATCCAATTATTTTCGCCATGGCCAATCCTGACCCGGAAATACCTTACGATGAAGCTATGTCGGCTCGCAACGATCTGATAATGGCAACGGGGCGATCCGATTTTCCGAATCAGGTGAACAATGTGCTTGGATTCCCTTATATTTTTCGTGGAGCACTTGATGTACGGGCAACATGCATCAATGAAGAAATGAAACTAGCTGCTGTGTATGCTCTGGCTAGCCTGGCAAAAGAGGCTGTTCCCGAAAGTGTGAGCAAAGCTTACAATGTAAAAAATCTGGTATTTGGGAAAGAATATATTATTCCTAAACCACTCGATCCAAGACTGATTTTGACCGTTGCGCCAGCTGTTGCCAGGGCCGCGATGGATAGTGGCGTAGCCAGGAAACCTATCGAGGACTGGGAGCAATACAAACTTGAATTAAGTCAAAGGCTTGGACTCGATAACCAATTGCTGCACGGGATAGTCATCAAAGCCAAACAAAATCCAAAAAGAATAGTCTTTGCTGAAGGAAATAATCCGAAAGTGCTTCGTGCCGCCAACGAAGTATTGCACGACGGAATTGCTATTCCCGTATTATTGGGAAATAAAGATGAAATCAAACGGCTGCTCGCTGAAAATCATTTCGATTTGTCGGCAATCCAGATAATCGATCCTCATTCGAAAGAAAGCGATGGAATCAGAAGTTCGTTTGCGAACCAGATTTGGGAAAAGCGAAAAAGAAAAGGGATCACCATGGATGAAGCTTATGAATTAACTTTTAACCGCAATTATTTCGGTATCATGATGGTTGATACCGGAATGGCCGATGCTATGATTTCGGGAGTTACCAGCCACTATGGAGACGTAATAAGTCCGGCGTTGAAACTAATTGGGCCAAAACCAGGACTTAATCATATTTCGAGCATGCATATTATAATGACTAAGCGTGGACCACTTTTCTTCGCCGATACGTCGGTTAATCTCGATCCCGATGTTCAAACCCTGATTGAAACCACGTTGCTGACGTCGGAAGAAGTTAGGAAATTTAACATCGAACCGGTAATTGCTTTGGTTTCCTATTCAAACTTCGGATCGGTAAAATCTTCGGAACACACTCGCACCCTTGACCGCGTGAGGCAGACCATTACTCATTTGCATCAGGCTTATCCGGATTTAAAGGTAGATGGCGAAATACAGATGAACTTCGCATTAAATAAAGAGCTGCGCAGTCAAAAATTTCCATTTACCCAACTGGAGAACCGCGATGTAAATACCATCATCTTCCCAAATCTGACTTCAGGAAATATTGCGTTTAAGCTGATGCAGGAAATAGGTGGTGCTGAGGTAGTGGGCCCAATTCTGATGGGAATGAAAAAGCCTGTTCATGTTGTTCCAACAGAATGCTCGGTCAGAGAGATTGTAAATATGGCCACTATAGCTGTGGTAGATGCACAGGAATAAAAGCTGTTATTTTAAGGTTGTAAACGGCAGAAACAAACCGGAACTTATAGTTGATATTTTTACTTTTTTTCGTAACTTTAAAAGGCTGAGACAGAATCAGTATATGATGACCAAGAGAGGTTGATGGGATATAAGCTGCTACTGAAAATTTTTAAATGAATGGACAAATACCACATAGTCGTTCAATTTAAACTCTAAAATATCATTCATTCTCGCTGAAGTTAGTCGCGAGTAACTCAATGATAATTATTTGATTTTAATGTGTTGAAGTAGTAATAGCACTTAAAACAACCATTATGGAAAACCTGTTCTTGATAATTATCTTCTCCATCCTTTCGTTGCTTGTGTTTGGATTTGTGTTTAAAGATCGGGAAGCAAATCAGCTGAAATTCCGGACTATTTTGTACAGTCTCATTTATGCTCTGCTGATTGGCGTTAGCGGATTCATCGATAATAAGGGGATGTTTGGCCTGTCGAGCACAACGTCGTATTATACATTAATCGGCTGGATGTTGGTTCTCGGTATTCTCCATGTTCTTTTCTGTTCAAAAATTTTACCATGGACCATCAAAAACAAATTCGGGCCTAAACTCGCGCTGACCATAGGTAACGGACTTTTGGGCGCTGCGCTGATTTTGATAGCTTTTCATTTTTCGGGCAGCACAAAATTTGCCAAAATATTCCTGACATCAATTTTAATGTTCTTTGTCCCCTTCCTTTTCCATTCTACTTATCTTTTGTATTTGAATATTCCGGTAAAAGTGCTGCGCAAATGGCAATATCCGGTTGATAAACACATTGATGACCCGAGTGACCGGGAAATGGAATCGCCTTTGGTTGTTGGATTTGAATTTAAAAAGAAGGCTGATGATGAGAATATGACCACATTCAGGGCAAAAGCTCCTAAAGAAATGATTTTCGGGAAGTTGTTCTACTATTTTATTAATGATTATAATGGCCGAAATCCGGATGAAAAAATTGAATATCTGGATGAAAAAAATAAGCCGGTAAACTGGATTTTTTACATCAAACCAAAATGGTTTAGCAGTATTCGCTACATCGATCCTCAGGAAACAATCTCTTTTAATTTTATTAAGGAAAACAGCGTAATAGTTTGTAAGCGTGTAACCGAAAAATAAAATGGACAATAAAAAAGCGTACCTCCCGGTCAATTGGATTGATGGGATGAAAGTGAACAAAGATCATTTTATTGCAACCGACAACAACATTGCAGCGCAAGGCAAAAACATCTATTCGGCATTCCTGAATCCGTTTTCTTACGGTATTCTATTGCAGAACGAAGAGTATAAAAATCCGGTTAAATTTTATGTTGATATTGACAACCAGGGAGTTGTTCATGTTAAAGTATTGACTTGCAGTGCCATCACCTCCGGCGGTTCAAGAATTGAAATTAATGAAACGAATTTCCCCGACAGTGAACTATCGGCTGGTATGCCAAAAGTTAAATTCAGTCAGGAGAAATTCAATAAAGAATGCCTGATATGCCTGTCGGTAAATGTGTTCGACAGGGTTCCGTTTGGAATACCGAACCCTGAGGAAACACCACCTCGGCTGCCTAATGTGCTGCCAGCGTATCATTTATCTGCTCACGTGCCTGATGAAAAAAATTCGATCACGGGGCCAAATTCACTAATTATCGGGAAGATCATTTTTGTTGATGATAAGCCGGAGGTTGATGAGAACTATATTCCTCCGTGTCATTCAATTTACAGTCACCCTAAACTGGTTGATTATCATACTCAACTCGTAAAGATTTTAGGGCAGATTGAAATTGATGTAGTTGATATACTGCGGAGTATAAAAACGAAAAAGCAGGTCACCAGCATTGCCGAAACGGTTGCTGAAGTTTCAAATGCCATACTTGTCTTTCTGGGCGTGCATTTGGTCGGTTTCCGCAGAATTGCTAAGTACGGCCCACCCATTTTTATTTTTGAGCAGATGGCTGCCCTGGCGCGAACGATTAATAATGCGATCAACAAACAACCATTAGCCGAACGGGAAGAATTGTACAACTACATTCAGGATTGGAGTAACCTGAAACAAGGCGAGTTCGAAAAAATACTGACTGATGCAATCGAGTATGAATACGACCACGACGACATTAACAATTCAATACAGAAACTCGCTCCTTTCATTAACGATGTATCGCAAATATTCCATACGCTAAGTAATCTCGATTTTATAGGGAAGAAAAAGGATCGTCAGATTTTTGTTAAAGAACAAAAGGAAAAACCAGGAAACAGTTTTCTGGTCGATTGAAATATAAACTTCAAAAAAATTCAGATATGGATCCATTAAATAAAAAAGAAAGAACAGAAGCTTTTATAAAGATGCTGTTGTTGTTTTTGCTCACCGTTGTTATTGTTGCCATTCCCATGTTTTATGCTTTTCAGATGCCGACCAAAGATCAGGCGGTTAGTAGTGATGAACTTGAGCAAATGAAGGCACTTATTCAGGAGAATAGTAAGAACGATCATGAATTTCTGGTGCTGGCTGACTCTGCTCACTCTCTGTTTATTCAGTATTCAAAAGAAAATGTTGAGGTAAACAGAGGCAGAATAAGCGACAGGTTTTCTGGTGTACTGAACGACATGGAAGATATTGTCCGTCGTGTTGAGAAAGACTCGGTCAGGTGCGATTTGTATAGTCACATTATTGATGCATACAGCAATTTGATTTTAAAAAATGACAACATCAATGAGCTGAAAGTTGAACTAAAAAAGGCTGAAGAAAAGGCTGAGGAAAGTGGCGGTGGGGGCGGAGCCGAGCCGACACAAAAGCTTTCGGGCGACGATCAGATGAGAGAATTAATAAAGGCCACGCTGGCCAAGCACAACGGGAATAAAAAGGATGCTGCAAAGGAACTCGGAATGACTGAAAAAAGACTGAAAAAGAAAATGGAAGATCTGGGGATGTAATTTCACTCTTGGTTATTTTTTGGGCTGTTACCGATTTCAGAACAATAACATCTTGGTTTAATGGGAAATAACGGTGAAATAGGAGAAGTGATACAACGCCTGAAGTACGACATTAAAGCAGAGGCTGTTATTGCAGACTTACTGGAAAACGGTTTGCCAAGCGAAAGTTTTGTGGTTGTTCCAAACGGAACATTTAAGCGCAGGTATTCCAATGACATTGCTTTTACAAAAAAAATAAAACTTAATAATGGACTTGAAGTTGATGGGATTCATGTTAATCGTGATGGTATTTACGACACTTTACCCGAGGGATTTTTCCATCAAAATAACGAGCACACCATCGAATCAAAGGAAATTTCGAAGGAATCGAAAAAGTTAAAAGAAGAAGAGCGAAACGCACGCAATTTTTTTCTGCCCTTTGAAAATGAAATTTTTACTCAACGGATAAACCTGGAATTGGAAGAGCGAAAAATTCTGGAGCGGCTTAGCGAAAACCTCTCTGACGACTTTTCTCCCGAATTCTGGAGACTTGATCGGTCGCTTGACTCCAAATACCTTTCGCGTATGGTGAAGTTTCTGCATATTTCATACAAAATTGCAGGAAATGCCAAACTCACAAGTGAATGTCTCGAAAAAATTCTTGATGAGCATGTTGATGCAACCATTTCACAAAATAGAGTGCCAGTAAAAGTAAATCATAAAAGTGTCGGAAGAAAGCAGAATTGGGTATTGGGTTCGGTGCTTTTAGGTGATGATTTTGTATGTGGGTATGAGTTTTTGAACATGGGATATACCATGCAGTTTGAGATTGGTCCGCTAAAGAATTCCAATATAAACGACTATCTGAAGAATGGACACATTTATAATTTTCTGAAGTGCTTCTACAGTTATTTTGTTCCGGCTGATTTTGATATAGACACCCATATTTTGATATCGCAGGAAAAACTGAATTTTACACTTGATCCTTCTGATGAAAATGCGGTGTTGGGATTTACTACAGCCATCTGAAAATTTAAGATCGTTTGAATGATAACTGATTACTACACATTACCATTACAGCCAGGCAGACTGATGAAAAAAATGGAGCATCCCAAATGTTCCTTAGCCGAATCAGTTGCTGCCTTAATTCACCTCATTGTGATTACCAATTTTGGAGACTATACCCATGACAATTCGTTTGGATGCGAGATTTGGGAGCATGATTTTGAAAATATTTCCAACTCACAGATTTATAGAGAGAAATTGCGAAGTTCCATTCAGGAAACCATTGAAAAGCATGAACCCCGGTTGTCAAATGTGAAAGTTGGAATTCAGCTCGATCAGATTGATTACCGCGTGATTCAGCGTCGGATCAAAAGCCGCATCAGGCTTAAAGTTGATGCTACGCTTTCGTTAACGAATGAAACTTTCAGTTACTCCGATCAGTTTTTTATCGGACCATTATCATACGATTAAATGCCGTGCAGGAAAGTAAAGAAAAAATAAGAAGCAGGATGATCAAGAATGCCTCAAAACTTTGGGGTTTTCAGGATACACAGGCCGAAAGTTCATTTGACCCTTTGGTGGGTATGATTTTGGGAGCACTTTCTGACGAGCTGGCCAAATTATCGGCCGAAATAAACACCACAGAGGCCCGGCTGCTCGAAAAACTGGTTGAACTGCTCACTCCGGAACCACTTACCGGACCATTGCCTTCGCATGCGATCCTCAGGGCAAAACCTGTTGATCCGGTCTTCACGATCGATTCTTCTTACCAGTTCTATATCAATAAAAAGTTCGTCATTCCCGGTGAACATTCCACCGAAGAGAAACCTGTCTTTTTTACACCTTCCGGCAGTTTCAAACTGTTTCATGGGCAGTTAAAATATATGGTTGCCGGAGCAAAAATTTTCGCATACCAATCAGAGCTTTATAAAGAAATAGTTGCCATGTCCCGATCGGGAAAAGTTATCAGTACATCAGCAATATGGCTTGGTTTGGAAATGGACAATACGATAGACTCCTTAGAAGGATTGAGTATTTGTTTCGACTTGCGAAATGAAGCATACGAAACCAGTTTTTACGAATCGCTGGCAAAAGGTAAATGGTCAGTCAATGGCACTCCTGTCAAATTTATTCAGGGAACTGAAGGGGATGATAATTCAGGAAGAGAGAGTTTGGATAGGTTGCTGAAAAAGGAATTGGATGTTACAACTAAAGTTTGTAACCATGTAAACCGGTTTTACAGGAAGAATTTTCTGACTCTTTCCGCTGGCGAATTTGGGTTACAAAAAACCAAATCTGAACGAAAATATCCTGATCCGTTTGATGAGGTATTTTCAAGAGCTGATCTGGAAAAAATAGAAAACAATACCATTTGGATAAAAGCAGAGTTTCCGCAGGTCATTCCAGCCGAGGTTTTTGATGATCTGTTTTGCTCCATCAACTGTTTCCCTGTTTTTAACCGGCATCTCAATGAGTTTACCCAATCATCCAGAGAATATATCAACATCATTCCGCTGATAACCAATGAGGTTTTTCTGGATATGCAAAGGGTGACCAGCAGCAACGGAAAATCGTATGCCGAAAAATCTTTTTCCGGGATTAATGAAATTGAAAACGGAACTTACATTCTAAGGCATGGTGGTGTTGGACGGTTTGACTCACGCAATGCAGCTGAAATTGTGAATTACCTGCTGGAACTGCTTCGCGACGAAAGTGCAGCCTTTGCCATATTAGGAGCCGATATGATTTCTTCAAACCTGAAAGAACTTAATCAAACCATTACCAGGTTAGAGAACCGGTTGAGGGAAAGTAACCTTGTGAAAGAGGATATTTCCTATCTTTTGCTGAAGGCGCACCCTGCCGATGAAACCCTTTTTATTGAGTTTTGGACAACCAACGGAAAATCAGCCAACGGCATAAAAAGTGGAGAGAAGTTGATCGTTTATGATGGAAGTGAACTTTTGCAGGAAACAGTTGCTTTGGTCACTCCTTCAGTTGGTGGCAGCGAAAGTATGGACACCGAACAGCGTGTAAATGCCTATCGTATGGCTCTTCTTTCGCATGGCAGAGTGGTTACAAAAGAAGATATCAAAGCACTTTGTTTCGATCATTTTGGCAACCGCCTGAAAAAAGTTGAAGTTAAAAAGGGGCTTCAAATCGGACAAAGTACCGATTGCGGTTTTATGCAAACCATGGACATTCATCTCACACTCACAAAAGCATGTGATGAAATGAGTGAAGAGGAATTAAGTTTCATGAAGAATGATCTGCTCATCAAGTTACAGGAGCAATCTGTTAATGTTCTGCCTTTCAGGTGCTTTGTCGTTCAAAAAAAGTAGAAACTTTTGGTTTGCTTTCAATTTCTTATAAAGAATCGATATAGGCTTTAAGGCGGTCTATTATTTTATCAACGTTGCGGCTCGTTCGTTCATTGGGATTTCGAGCGTACCAAGTATTAAAAGAAGTTTTTAAATTTTGTCGTGTTCCCGAATTATTACTTTTTTCAAGGGCGATTAAAGCTTTATCAACGTTAATTAAATCGCCAGATCTGAAATGCAAATTGTTCCGATAAGTTTTATCCATCCACTCTTTTGAGCTTACGCTTGCAATTTTCGGATTTAATACTGGGAAACGCATACTTTCGACAAAGAATCCCCAATTCTCGGCATTGTTTTGTGCATCACGAGGACTATTTTTGGCTTTGTTTATGCAATTGATTTCACCATATGGCGGATCAATATCTTCCGTATTTAAAATGAGATGTGTTAATTCATGCACTATTGTTTCAAATTTAGATTGAATGTGCTGGGTTCGTTCACTATATTTTGGCATTTGATTCCAGGCACTATTCAGATGGATTTTGAATTCCTGCCCTTGAGCCTCTGTCATTTGGGTATAAGGCTTCCAGCCGTCTTTAGGAGTGTATGCTGCAGCATTTTCGTTCATATCGCGTTCTGATAACTTTGGTTGAGTTACTAAAATCTCCTTGGTATTTATAATGCTGGCCAACTTATTTAATTTGGTTCCTAGTGTTTTCATCCATTCGTCGCTCTTATCCCCAAACCAAGTTAAGGATGTTTGTCTGCACTCACCTGCTTTTACAAGTTCTGATGCCTTACGTAAGACCTGAATTATTTCCTTTTCAAGTTCCCTCAATATTATTTGGTCTGTAGGGCCGAGAAGTCCGCTACTAGCAGTGCCTCTCATTGTTATTTGCCCTTGTTTGGTGAAAATAAATCCCATGATAAAATGAATTAGTAAGATTTTTAATAAAGTTTCGAGACATATTTCACCATTTTTTCTACTGTACAAACTTAATAGTCAGTTGTACAGTAGATTAGTGGTGCTAAACAAACCGAATATACATGACCAAGAGACGACTCTAATCTGGAAGATCATGTGTTGGATAGATAATGAAGAAGATGAATTTTAATTATCCTCCTATCAAAACATTCATACAACCTAAAACTATACTTCCTCCGTGCGCAGTAGTATCACCCATTCGCGCAGCAGGTCTTCCGCCGATCATCACTGTAGCTGAGCCTTTTACAATGGCATCAGGTGGACCCACGCAGGTGGCCATGTCGCCGACTACTGCGGCTGGCATGTTCCCGATTAAAACGTTTGGAACACCTGGCCCTGTGATCGGGCCACCTACATGAGGTATTGGTGGTGTACCCGGGGTTTGCATCGGGCAGGTGTGCATGTCGGTTAGTCGTGCAGCTGGTTGTCCCATCTTTTTTAGTTTATCATTACCATTGCACCTTTAACTGTGGTTTGCCCGGAGGCTGAGAGTTCGGCTGTAGCATTGCCTTTGGCAACAAAGCCCACATTTGCTGTTTGATTGATGTTTAAGCCAGTGACTTTCACATCCGATTTGGAAGAAATATCGATACCCGAAATTGCATCTATCACGATCCTTGATTTTGAGTTGAGCGTAATGTCCTTCGGACTTTCCAATGAAATTCCGCCGGTTGTAAGTTCCGCCTTATTCCCATTCTGGTCAGAAAGCAGTATTGATTTTTGATCATCGCTGATTACCACTTTATTCCCACCGGGAGTGTCAATAGTGGTAATTTTCTTCTCATCATCAAACTCAATGCGCAGGTTACTTTTGGTCACAATCCCCTTGAAACTGTTTTTCTGATTGGGCCATGCGCTGTGAGGTTTATTTTTGCCATTGTAAAGACTTCCGATGATGTAGGGTTTTTCGGCATCACCTCCTTCAAAGCCTACCAATACTTCATCTTCAATTTCAGGTATAAAATAAAAACCCCTCTCATTGGCGGAATATGGATTTACAGCCCTGATCCACGGACTCATCTGATTTTCTCCCTGCCAGAAAAAGTTGACACGCACGCGCCCAAGTTTTTCAGGGTCTTTGTTATCTTTTACCTTGGCACTTTGCGGTTCACTGTATGGGAAAGCCTCCGGATTTGAGTAATCAGGAACTTTAGCTTCAACAGGGATGGCTGTAAAATGATTTTCGTAATTCAGTAAATTATCGCAATGGTGCTCGATCGAATTAATTATATACTCGCCATAATCTACCTCTCCTGAACTTTCAATTTTCAGGGCTCTTACCTTTATTTTCGTTCCAGGAACTAAACAGGTATTTTCACCGGTTGCTTCAATACCCGACATTCCAAGTGAAATTGCTGAAGCCTCAATTTCTATTGCATTTTTTTGGGCTTTTTCATAGTTGGCCGGATCAATATTTAAATGCGGAAAGGTTTCGATAACATTTTGGTTAAACCGCTTTGCCGATTGATCAAACGCATATTTACCCACCTCGTTCTGCTGACTTTTACCGGTCGAATTCTCAGTTTTAGTCTCTAAACGCCTGTCTTTCATGTAATCATAGGTTACATAGCGAAATGCCGAAGACCGAAGGTTCATTGAAAAATCGAGAGTATTGAGGTCTTTCCCAAGAACCAGATCCTGCGAATTGCCTGACGATTGGCCAAAAATCAGTTCCTTGCCGTTATAAAACATCCATTCGCCATAACGGGCTGCCACTCGCTGAAGAAATTCGAGACTGTTTTCGCGGTATTGCACACAATAAGGAATCTGATCTGAATAAACAGGGCTGACTTTGGAGTTGAGTATGTCGCGCGGATATGGTCTCAAAATTTCATTCACGATTTGATCGATGGTTTTATTTTCAAACGACCGACATCCGCGATGATCGCATAACAAAAATTCGGGACTGCTTCCCAGCAAAACAATTTTGTCTTCATTGGATAAATCGGACTTTACGGCCTTTACCGAATGAATAATTCCTTTGAAGAATAAGCCCGATGAATTTCCATCCCCGCCGGAAATTTCGATAACCATAGTAGAACCGATGAATTTTTTCGATTTGTTAATCACAAAATCATCAGGTTCTTCAAACGTATCCATCCGGCAGGTTACCTGAAATTCGTGGAGGCCATGCATTTGTTGCTTGATGGTAAAATCAAGGAAATCGGGGACATTTTGCCCCGCAATTTCCATTCGTATGGATGATGCAAGTGCCATTTGAGTTGAATGCTAATATTAAAACCACTGATTTCGAAATTAACCTTCTCTTTAACTGAAGGTTTTCATCAAAATTTACTACTCATTCCTGCTTACTTGCCCGAGTCGTATTTGGTCCAGGTATTGGTGTGGGTGACGCCTGAAATTGAAATTTCTCTTGCAGAGATGGTGATTTCTTCGAGCATTCCGCCATCTCTGACAAAAGATTCGCGGTAAGCAATGCAACGGGCATCTTTAAATTCAAGCGTCTTAAATACTTTTTCGGTTTCTTCTCCCGAGAAAGCAATTTTGCCGCTTTTGTCTGCTTTGGCCGAAATCATCCAGTGCATGATTTCCTGGTCGTCGATGCTGTTAAACGAAAGGTTTATTACCCCACCTTTAACTTCTGACTTGGGTAATCCCCTTTGATCAATGTCCTGATTAAAACTATAATTGCAGGTCAATAAAGGAATTCCTTCACTTCCCGATTCGTGTCCGTTAATGTATAGGCGTGCTGTTAAAACCATTTTCTCTTTTCATTTGGTTGGTGATGAAAATCCATTACTCAGCAAACTCTTTTCAGTCGCAGCCACCTGTCAGAATGTAATTCTATAGGTTATCTCTGCGAGGTTTGATCGACTGTAACACCGTCAATAGTCACCTTCTGACCGACCAGAGTGAGCGATATCTGAGAACCGTATTCCGATACTGATTCATTGTACGATTCCAGGCAAACCTTTTCCAAAACGATATCTCTCGATTTGGCTTCCATTTCCTGGTCACTAATTTTAAAAGTGGCTTTATTTTTAACCTGATGAGATACGATCCATTGAATCAGTGATTTAACTGCATCCTTATCGGGTTCCATTATTGAAAATGAAAAAGAGGTTATTACAATCGGACCGAATGTAATCTTCTTATCGTTGCTGGCGTTGGATACATTGGCGCTTGAGTTGTATCCGAAACTCAAACCTCCCTGTAATTCCAGAGGTTTTGATATCCCGTCAATTTCGCACTTAATTGTTGTTGACATAGTAATTAAATTTTAAAAGTTGATTAAATCGGGTACTTCTAATTTTGGTCATAGGATGAATCCCATGCTGTTCCATCATCTCCTTTCTGACCATCCATTTTTATCATGAAATTCTTAGCAGGGAAGTAGGGCTTCATGTTAATATCGAGAAAAACACGGTCTTTTTGATTCGGGTCTTGTTCAAAGCGTGTAATGGTAAAATCCTCAATCAGTTTACCCGGTCCGGCAATACTGTTTAAAAATTTTCCGATCTGACTTTTAAGTTCTCGTTGTGTTTCGTAATCAAAATTCTCGAAAGCGCGACGGTTAAGAAAGTCCATCAGTACTTTAGTTACGTAGTCAAATACTCTTACTACAGAGTATGTTTGCAATCCCAGATTGTCGCCGTTGAAAAGGGTTTTGGCTGAAAATGCCATAACCTTCCCGTATTCGTTTACCATCGGGACAAGCCCCATTTTTTCGAGGTTGGCAATTTCACTTTTCTTGAGATCGAATTTTACACCGTCAACTTCCTTCAGCCCTCCGTGTTTTTTTCCTGCTGCTACCTGCGACATCAGGGTATTGTAAATTGTTCCGGCCAGAGCGCTTGATGGCGGTACATAAAGTTCTTCTTCCTCTCCAACTTCGCTAAACTTATCGCGACCAACCAGCCAATTGCAAGTCATCATTACATTAGAGCGGTACTTGTCTCCCCCGGTCAGATTAGCACTTTCAAACATATCCATTACGTCATCAGGATTATCCAGATGTTCGAAGTCGGTTACCAGCATCACTTTGTTTTCGTGTGCTATCCGTGCCCACTTTTCGACCACCTTATTTGATCCCAGATACCCGGGAATTACCAGTAACCCATAATTTTCGCGTAAATCCAGGCGGTCGTAATTGGCTACCAACTCTTCTCTCACAGCATCAATAAACCGGGTGTCATCCAGGTCTTTCAGCTGTTCCAGATCGGCATTCATAACCGAAACATTCTTTAGCTTAGCACTTTCGGTATTTTTATAGAAAAGGGCCACCGAACGGTATGAACGTTCAAGGTCCCTGGTTTTCTCAATAGCTTTAGCCATGTTTGTATTGAAGGTTTCATCAGCTACCAGAATGTTTTTTTCACATCGTTCGACCATTTCTGAAACACTTTCAGACGAGTTTAAAACGGCAGCCCATAACTGCAACGTTTTTTTCAGTTTTTCTCGCTCTTCTTTGTAGGTCGATTCAGAAAGGAAAATACGTTTTCGTGCTTTCCGTTCCGGATTCATATTTTCGACGCCGGTGAAAGTCATTTCCAACAGATCGAATCCACCAACTTTGGTTAGTTTCTCCAGTCCAACTTTCAACTGTTCGGCTGGGTTTTCTACCAATTTTACATTTTCAATCACCTTTTCTTTAAATTGTGATATATCCTGAGTTTTTTCTAGTTGAGCCATAACTTTTGTTTTTATTGGTTGAGACGTGGATTATCAGGAATGAACTTCTTCTAATTCTTTAATCAGTGCGTACATTACAGCTAGAAGGTCGGCTTTGGTTTCCGGATTCTCGAGTGTTTTTCGCAGCAGTTGGTTACTTTTTAGCTGTTTAATTACTTTCTGATATTGCTCTTTTTCAATGCTCAGGTTTTGCAAGAAATTACTTTGAGCAGTAATTCCTTTAATGCCAAAATCAGAAAGTCCTTTAAACGTGAGGGTTTCATCCTTTTGTGTTCCATCGCTGTCTTCAAACTCCACTGATACTTTGGGTTTGAAATGTTCAAAGACATCGTCAATGGTTTGCAACCCATCTACAATTTTTGGTTTGATGGGAGCATCTCCGGTCAATTTTTCACAAAGCAAGGTTCTGTTGAGTGGAATATCTGCGAATGCCTCACTGGCGTCGCCCTGAACCTCGGTACCACCTATTCCATATTCTAACATAGTCGGTAGTTTTAAAGGTTAATAAATTGGTTGTTTAATTTTTATTTATACTTGTTTTTATGTTGTAGTCCAGATTAATTCTTGGTTTTCGCCGGTTTTTATCTGAACAACAGAGCCCCTCCCGATTTCACCTGCAATTATCTTTCGGGATAATGGCCTTCTGAGTTCAGTTCTGATTACACCAATTAATGGACGGGCGCCAAATTTTGGGGTAAATCCTGATTTGGCCAGAACCTCTTTTGCATTCTGATCAATTTTTAATTCAATCCCCTGATTTTCGAGTGATTTCAGTAGATTTTTTAAGTGGATATCAAATATCCTGACTACGTTTTCTTCGCTGATTGGGGCAAATGGAATGATTTCTGTTAACCGGCCTAAAAATTCCGGTCTGAAATGTTTTTCCATCAGCTCTGAAAGTTTGGCGGATGTCGGTATTTCTCCTTTCCCAAAACTATCGACAATGTACGAGCTGCCAATATTTGAAGTGAACAGGATGACTGCATTGGAAAAGTCGCCTTCTTTGCCCAGTCGGTCGTGTAATTTACCTTCGTCGAGTATTTGCAGAAAGATATCGAAAACCGACGTGTGAGCCTTTTCAATTTCGTCGAACAAAACAATTGAATAAGGTTTTTGCCTGATCTTGTTTACCAGCAGGCCTCCTTCTTCGTAACCAACATATCCCGGAGGAGCGCCGTATAGCAAGGCTGCTGAGTGCTCTTCCTTAAATTCCGACATATCGAAACGAATCAGTGAAGATTCATCGTTAAAAAGAAATTCGGCTAATGTTTTGGCCAGTTCAGTTTTCCCAGTTCCCGTGGGGCCCAGGAAGAAAAATGAACCTATGGGCTGACCGGCTTTACTTAATCCCGAACGCGACTCCCGAATAGCTTCGGCAATGCTTCTTATACCGTGATCCTGTCCAATCACTCTTTTTTTGAGATACTCTTCAATGTTTAGCAGCCTTTCTTTTTCCTGAGTTTGAACTTTCCCCATGGGGACGCCCGTTACATTTGAAACTACTGCCGCAAGGTCTGATTTGTCAATGGAATCTGATTTTTCTGTTGATAAGGATTCGAGAGAAATCAGCATATTTTCTAAAGTCTCTTTTATTTCCTGAGTATTCTCAATCTTCGACAGATCTTTCTGATCTTGTAGTTTTATCAAAACAACCGGGCTGATTTTTTCTTTTATCTGTTTGTCAAACCATAATAATTCTGATCTCAATTCATCGTCCGGGAGATTATTCTGAATAAGAGTGTCCAACTCTTGTTTTAAAGTTTCTACTTCAGAATGTAATGTGTCCTGCATCATTCGCACAACGGCTAACGAGCGGTCAATTAAGTCGATGGCAGCTTCAGGCAGGCTTTTTTCTTTTAAATATCGTTTCGAAAGAAGGATGGCCTCTTTCTGTACTTCTGGTGGAACTTTGAGTTTATGGTGTTGTTCATAAACCGTGATTATTTGTCCGAGCATTCGGATGCAGGTTTCCTCATTGGGCTCGTCGAGTTTTATAATTTCGAACTTTCGGTTGAAGGCATCGTCGCCCTCGATAAACTTGGTGTAATTATCAACCGAAGTGGTTCCGATAACCGTAAGAGTCCCTTTATCGAGCTCTGGTTTAAGCAAATTGGCGGCTCCTGAAGCTCCTGTCTGATTGTCGAGAATCATGTGTATTTCATCGACAAACAAAATTGCTTTCTCATATTGCTTTATTTCCCTGATGATATTTTTTAACCGGTCTTCTATTTCTCCTTTGTATGATGCTCCGGCTATCAGGGACCCAAAGTCGAGCTCAAAAATTTTAGTATCGGCTAAACTTATCGGGACTTTATTCTGAATGATATTTTGCACAAAACCATTCACCAAGGCGGTTTTACCAACTCCGGTTTCACCTACAATCATAACATTTGGCTTCGATCTTCGTCCGAGGATTTCGGCCATCATTCGTATTTCCTTATCCCTTCCAACCACCGGATCTAATTTCCCTTGCTGTGCAACAATGTTAAGTTCGCTGCAATATTTTAAAAGGGCATTCTGTTTTTTATCCGAAGTTTCCGAATCCTCCTTTCCGGCTTTTGGGCTTATTACATTTTCAAGATCAACCTTTTCAATAAGCTTATCCAGAATTTCGTTATAACTAAGATTTAAGGTTTTAAGCTGCTCATACGTGAACCCAACGCCCGGAATTGTTAAGGCAACCAACACACAAACCGGGGTGATTTCGTTCTCCGACGTTTTTAACCGAACGTTGTCGGCTTCATTTAAAACGGCTTTTACATTATGGTCGGCGGGTGGCTGATCGGAAATCCGGGTTGATTTAGGATAGCTTTCTATCCTTACTTCTGCCCACTCTTCCAAATAATAAAAGTCGATTCCAATTTCTTCCAGAAAATGGATTAATCCGATGTCCTTATGCAATAATGCTTTTAAAAGATGGGCAGGGGAAAACTCAGCATTCAGGTATTCTTTGGCAATTGATTGAGAAATACTAATTGCCTGCTTCATTTTATCGGATAATATAAAATCCATGGGATTTGATATTAACTACCGTTAAATTCCCTAAGCGTACAATCTACTGGTATCACATCATCAGAGTTAATCCGGAAAGTAATATTTTCGATTTATGAAACAGAACGAAAACGTAGATCTTTTGATAAAATAGCCGCCAATTTTTGCAAAACCAAAAACTATCGGCCCCTCCTAAAAGGTAAATCTTTAACCATCTTCAGATTATACAAGTTACACAATTTCTGTCTAATAATCAAGATATTATTCAAATAAATCTTAAAGGTTTTTTCAAGATAAGAAAACAGGACAGAATTCGTCCAAATCCTTCCTGAAACAGATTGTTTTTGATTAAATGATAGGTGAGTTAAGCTCGTTGTGTTAATGTTTGCAATTAAGGTTCAAGAATGCAGTTTCTTTGATCTGACAGATTAGACAGATTGAGAAACTATCAGCATTCAATTGATCTATTTAGGGCTTTTGGTTGTTTTAAGGAAAGTTCGTTTTAAGAAAAAATAAATCTAAAGTCTGTTTTTATCATGTCAAAATTACTATCCCCAATTACCATAAAAAGTATAAGCCTCAAAAACCGGATTGTTGTTTCTCCCATGTGTCAGTACTCCGCTGTCGATGGTTTTGCTAATGACTGGCATTTGGTTCATTACGGGAGTCGTGCGGTTGGTGGCGCATCGCTGATTATTCAGGAAGCCACGGCTGTTTCGGCAGAGGGGCGAATTACCCCGGCTGATTTGGGATTGTATCACGAAGAGCATATCGAAAAACTGAGTCAAATCACATCCTTTATTCGGCAGCAGGGCGCTGTTCCCGGCATTCAGTTAGCTCATGCCGGAAGGAAAGCAAGTTGTGCAAAACCATGGGAAGGAGGCAAACAACTGGCTGAATCTGAAGGTGGCTGGAGGACATTCGCACCATCGGCAATTCCGTTTAACGGTGAAGATGTTGCTCCGGAAGCGTTAAATTTGGCCGGAATACAAAAAGTTATCTCCGATTTTGGAGTAGCAGCAAAAAGAGCTGTTCGGGCTGGATACCAGCTGATTGAAATACATGCGGCACACGGTTATTTACTTCACCAGTTTCTATCGCCACTGAGCAATCTCAGGGAAGACAATTACGGTGGAAGTTTTGAAAACAGGATACGATTGTTGCTCGAAGTGGTCGGAAGTATAAAAGCTAACTGGCCTAAGAACTTTCCCTTGTTTGTTAGGATTTCAGCAACCGATTGGGCAGAAGGTGGATGGGATATTCAGGAAGCGGTGAAACTTGCGTCTATTCTGAAGGCTGAAGGAGTTGACCTGATCGATTGTTCTTCAGGAGGTATGGTCCCCTATGCAAGGATTCCACTTGCTGCCGGTTATCAGATTCCTTTTGCGGAACGAATCAAAAAGGAAACAGGCATTTTGACCGGAGCAGTTGGATTAATAACCGAAGTTCAACAGGCCGAGAATATACTTTTGAAGGATCAGGCAGATCTGATTATTCTTGGACGGGAGATATTGCGCGAACCTTATTTTGCATTGAAATCAGCCAAAGAATTGGGCGATGAGCTAACCTGGCCTTTACAGTATCAAAGGGCCAAATTGTAATTTTCCACGTAATGTTTTGAAATAATTAGTGGTTTGTTAATGTCTATTGTTAGATATGGTCATTTGAAGCAAATCATCCGAATTTAAAATATCTTTTCCAATAAAATGTGAATCGTTTTACATGGCGCGGTGCTTTTTCTAAAGTTTTCCCGAAAGCAAATCATTAAAGAAATAGGCCAGATAAGCGAATTAGTAAAATTTTAGTTGAAATTCGCAGTCACATTTTTGGATAGTGTTTGCTATGCACCAATGCTTGTTTCATCTTTGATTCAGAATAAATTATACTTTTAGTTTTTGAAAATTTGAATTTCCCCGGATGGAAAAGATAGATTTGATAACTGAATTCTTTGTTTATGAAGAAATGAAAAAAGGCAAGGAATATGTTTTCAATTATTTTTTCAATTACTACTATCCCGGACTTTGTGTTTTTGCCCAAAAGATCATTTCACTTCCCGAACAGCAGGCCAAAGACATTGTGCAGGATGTGTTTGTCAAATTTTGGAACGACCGTGAAAAACTTGACATTCCACCACCATTGCAGAAAAGGCTTATTTATGGCCAATCCCAACTTCTTAATTAAATTGCAACCAGGCGCTTGATCCTGGAGTGGATCAAAATCCAGGATATTAAATCAGAGATTCAAAGTACAGGTTCTTTATATTTAATAATTTAGGAACCTGTACTATTTATAAAAACATATTAATCTTAAACCATGAAAAAATTAGGAAGAAGGGCTATGCTTAAAACTATGGGAAGCATTTCCCTAACCAGCCTGATCCCCCAAATGGGAGTAGCATCTGCGCCCGGCAAGCAGAACGACAAAAAACTTAAGACGATAAAATCAGACATATTAGTTGTTGGCGGTGGTACAGCCGGAGTTGTTGCTGCCATACAGGCAGCACGTGCAGGATGCACAACCGTACTGGTAGAAAACGGAAGTATGCTAGGAGGCACAACGACCACTGGAGGAGTCTCTTTTCCCGGATTATTTCATGCCTGGGGGAAGCAGGTCATCAGCGGGATTGGTTGGGAACTGGTAACAGAAGCAGTAAAGATGAATGATGATGAGTTACCAGATTTTTCAATCCCGACAGGAAAACAACATTGGAAACACCAAATTCGGTTAAACGGAAACTTGTATGCGCTTCTGGCTGAAGAAAAATGCCTCGAAGCCGGAGTTCAATTGCGTTATTACGAAACCCCGGTGAATATTCAGTTCAAAGGAAGTAATTGGGAAGTGGAAACTATAGGGAAAGGCACCCATACCAAAATTGTATGCAATCAGGTGATTGATTGTACTGGCAATGCCTATGTTACTTCACTCGCCGGGTTTAATGTGTTGCGTGAAAAAGAAACCCAGCCCGGCACCCAGATGTTTAAAATTGGTGGGTACGATATGGATAAACTTGATTTAAAATTAATTCAGTCCAAATATGATGAGGCTGTTGCAAAAGGAGTCCTGGTTAAAGAAGAATTTCGCAACATTCAATCGTTGTTGCGGGGCCAGGGAGACAATATACAGCATATTGCGGGAGCCGATTCCTCAACTTCCGAAGCCCACACCATTACGAACATTAATGGTCGTTCATCGTTGATTAAGCACCTGCGGTTTTTGCGTACGCTTCCCGGATGTGAAAAAATACACATTATTTCCATGCAACCGGAAACGGCAGTCAGAGAGACCTATCGCATCGACGGAGAATATCAGGTTACGCACGAAGACTATGTTACAGGTAAAGTATTCGAAGACTCGGTTTCCTATTCATTCTATCCGATTGACTTACACGATCAACACGGAGTCGTTCCGAAACATCTGGCCGATCATACAGTAGCAACAGTCCCTTTACGGGCGTTGATTCCTAAAAACAGCCAAAATCTGTTGGTAGCCGGTCGGTGTATCAGTAGCGATCGTCTGGCAAACTCCGCTTTACGGGTCCAGGCATCGTGTATGGGAATGGGACAGGCCGCCGGAGCTGCAGCAGTGTTGGCTTGTAAATCCAAAATAAGCCCATTGAAAGTTTCACTAAAAGACTTAAAGGCATTTATTGCCGAACATGGAGGAATAACTCCATTCTGATCTTCAGAAACTTAAACAATTGAATGAATTCACTTGATTTAACTTTAGAATATAAGATCTACATGGACCTGCATCGTTGCTACTGATCTTTGTATTTTTGAAAAAAGACGCACCAGAATTCTTAGCTTTAAGAAGTTTGAGAAGATAATGGAATGAAATAGACATGATTTAACAAACGCCAATCGGAAATGAGAATACTAAATTTAATCATGGCTATTCCATGTGGCAATTAAAAAACAAATTATTCACACATGAAAATAAGTTCCTAATATTTATCTTAAAGTCCTGAATTTAGCCTATCTCATTTGCTGCCTATGAAGCTATTTGTTGGACATTGCTTTTCGTGTTTCGTACTATTGGTGGGAATAATATCATTTTGTGATCTCAGTTCCACAGCTCAAAACCCCAGTATGAGTTATTGGGAAATGAAGGGAACCCAGTATCAACATCTGTTTATTAATCATTCTGATTCCCTGTCGGCACAACAAATTTTCGAGCTTTGCGATGAAAACGGAATACCGGTTTGGTTTGGTCGCGATATCCGGAAAGTAGTTTGTTTGACCGGCCAATGTCGGATGGTTCATGTATGGTTATTCTGGGATGGTGCGGGCAATTACCTGGGATTCCAGGAACATCAGGGTGACCCACTGACCAAAACCGACCATACTGTTTTTTCAGTAGCCGATAAGCAAAAGCTTCACCGCATTTTGGGCGATTCTGTTTCAGTCTTAAAAAATCTGAAGCAGGAAGAGCTGATTATCAAACCGGATAAAACTGCCCAAAAAGTTGATGCGGTGAGCAGAGCAACGCAACCATCCTTGCAGGAATATTTGGTCAAAAATGCAGCCTATACCTGCTATACCTTGTGGCATACGGTTTATGGCGGTACGCGCGACGAAATACTGCGGATTTTGGAGAAGAGAGCCGATAAAGAATATTTAAAACTGATTTTTGAATGCAATAATCCGGAATACCTACGCTGGGCGATAGGTTTTATCGGAAGACACTCCAACTATCATGCTGATTTTTATCCCCAGATTATTGAGCTGATTAAAAGTAAGAATGAAACAGTTTCCGGTCAGGCATTAGCTTATTTTTCAAAAGTCAGGTTGTCAGATATTGGTTTACAGAAAGAACTTATTCAGGTTTTTGAGGACTTCAGTTACCAGCGGAAATTCGAATTACTTTGGAAATTGGCTGAAGTAAAGCGAATAGACGATGAAGTCATAGTGCATTTGCTTGATTTGTTTGAAAATGATCAAATCAATGCTTCATTGCTGGGATATGTTTATAAATTGATCAGACCAGGGAACCTTGAAGATTCCAGGATCAGGAAAAAACTCGAATCTTTAGCAACCCACAAGAATCTTTATGTGAGAAATATAACTTGGAAGGTATTAGAAAGCTCCAAATAATAATCCATAAACTAAAGTAAAAGGCAAATGATTACAAATTAGCCGAGCGGATTTTCGGAGCTGATGAAAAGCGCGAAACGCCCGCCATTTCAATGAAAGACGGAGTGGATTACATGCCCATGCCAAGTGGCGCACGTTCCTGATTTAATTCCTCAACATTGCCGGTCTGGGGCCAATTTTCGGCGCAGTAGCCAGAGCGCCATGTAGAGGGCCCTGTGGCGTTTCTGTGGATCTTACTCGGACCGATTTTTGCAGGTGTGGTGCATGATTATTTCTCCGGAATGCTTACACTAGGTAAAAAGGGGCCTTTTTTACTTAAAAATGACACCCGCAAAAAAAAATCACTACTCGGTAATGCAACTCCGATTCGTGCATTTTTTTAAGGGTCAAAAAAATGCACGGGAAAATGGTTTTTCAACACAGGAGACAGGTGTTTCCCCCATTTTTCATGCGTTTTTTCTGATTTTTTGACACAGCTATAATGGAGGAGATTATAATCCTACTGCCATCAAAAATCCATAATTTAAGTTTCCAACCTTGGTATAAATGTAAGGCCGAATATAGCCTATAATTCATTGAGGCTTTTTAGGTCTTTTTCCCCATGAAAAGTTTTACATTAGTTTAATCTTAAAACACAAAGAATGAAATAAAATTTCATAGTTTAATTTTAGCTACTCTGACTTAAAAGCAGAGTAACCTAAAACTCTTCCGGAATGGCCCAACCTGCTTCCTTGTACCATTTTAATGCTTTCTTTTTCAGTCGGTTTGCCAAATCTGGATATTGATTCACCAGATTTCTGGATTCACTTTCATCTTTGGCAACATCGTAGAGCTCCGGATTTGTCCCGTCGATATTGATCAGCAATTTGTAGTCACCATCCCGAATAGCAAGGTCTGGATTATCTGTATTTTTATCAAAATTTCTGACCCCAGGAGGACGTTGCCACATTATCGGTCCTTTCCTCCTGACTTGCTCAATGCCGAGCAATACACGGCTCATGTCTGAACCATCATATTTGATTCCTTTGGCCTTTTGTCCATCAGCAATCCGAAGAATTGAAGGCGCCAGATCCATTCCGGCCAAAACTGTTTGAGTATTTGTTTTTCCGGTCAGTTCCGGCGAAATGATGCCTGGGCCCCAAACAATCAGCGGTTCGCGAATTCCACCTTCAAATAATGTTCCTTTGTGCCCCTTTAGGTTTCCTGCTGATCCAATTCCTTTAGCCGGTCCATTATCGCTTGCAATGATAATCAGTGTATTATTTTTCAGGGCCGGATCCAGACGAATGAAGTCAAACAGAACATTTAGCTGAGCATCCATTTCCTTGATTGTCCCTTTATAAAGATCATCTCGACCACCATTACCTCGGAAACGAGCCGAAGGCTCATGAGGAGCATGAATATCGTCGGGCCAAAGATTGACATAAAATGGTTCTCCAGCCTCTTTTGCATGATTAATAGCTTGTATGGCGCGGCCAACATAGGTCTTGGTAAAATCCTCGCGCTTAATCCAGTGCACTTCTCCTTTACCCAACGCTGCCGACATTTTTTCAAGACCGCGAGTTCGGTCTTTTAATCCCAGTGTTTCGTAGGTTGCCAGGTATCGTTCACCAATTCCCTCAAATTGGGTAACCGATTCGTTAAAACCGTATTCAGTGATGTAGGGAACATCACCAATATCTCTTCCGCCTCCCATGTGCCATTTCCCGATGTGCGCTGTGTAGTACCCGGATTCCTGAAGGTTGCGTGCTAAAATTGGCGCCTTCAAATCTAGAAAGTCCTTCATGCCCCTTTCTTTGTTTGATTTTCGGTCGTTAATGAACGAAGTGATCCCCCAGCGCGAAGGATATTGCCCGGTAGTTACAGCTACCCTCGATGGAGAGCAAATAGGAGAATTCACATAAAACTGGCTAAATCTGATTCCTTCACTGGCAATCTTGTCAATCGCCGGAGATTCGTAGCGTTTGTTTCCGTAGCACCCCAAATCACCGTAACCCATATCGTCGATAAAAATAAAAATGATGTTGGGCTTTTCCTTCCCGAATAGAAATTTGGTCCAGGCAAAGAGGATGATAAAATTAAGGATCAGAATTCTTTTCATAAAAAAGTATAGTTGGTGTATGATCCGCAAAATTGAATATACTCCGCTTGCTGATAACGGATGAATGTTCTAAATGTTAGCATTCATGTTTCAATTGGATACTCTGTAAACTCTTTGCGTATTTTAGCTAAGTAATCGTATCTGCTAATTGGTCTTCTTCCTGATTCGACTCAGCTGTGCGGAAGGCTGTAGGCGACACATTGAACATTTTTTTGAAGATTCGGCTAAAGTAATTGGGGTCGTTAAAACCCACTTTATAAGCTACTTCCGACATCGTTAGATCATGCTCTGTAAGCAGGATTTTTTGCGCTTCCTTGAGCCGGATCGTATTAATAAATTCGGTAGCACTAAGGTCGAGAATCTGCTTTAATTTGGTATGTAACAGTGTGCGCCCGACACCTGCGTCTTTGGTTATGACTGAAACATTTAATTCGGGGTTGTCGATGTTGGCCAAAACAATAGCGGTGATCCGTTCAATAAACTGCTGGTCTCGGTTTTTAATGGGATGATCAACCTGCACATTTCCAAACTGGATAAAGTGTTTTTTGAGGTTCGATTTAGCGGCCAGAATATTTCTGATTTGCAGTTCCAGTTCGGGCATTAGGAAGGGTTTTGACAGATACTGATCGGCACCCACTTCCAGACTTTCAATTCTGGTTTCGACATCCGACTTGGAGGTCAGCATGATAATCGGAATGTGGCTGTACTCAAAATTCGACTTCAATTCTTTGCACAAACTGATGCCATCCATTTTCGGCATCATTAGGTCGGTTATCACCAAGTCGGGAACATGCTTTTTGATGCTTTCAAGCGCTTCCCTGCCGTTTGGAACAGCACTCACGGCATATTTTTCCCTGAAATGATCGCATAGAAATTTAAGAAGTTCCCTGTCGTCTTCAACAAAGAGAATATCAAATTCTTTTTTTCGGTTAGCAGTTTCATTATCATCACTTTCAGAGGATTGAATGCTCAGGTTCTCGATAATATTGCTGCTCAGTGAAATAGCAGGATTACTTTCGGGGTATTCGGATTCAGCGATGTACGGGAGCTTCACTGTGAAACTGGTTCCTTCGCCCGGTTTACTCTCAACTGAAATAGTGCCATTTAAAAATTTCACCAGGCTTTGGGTTAGTGCCAGTCCGATACCGCTGCCCTGATATTCACTCTGATGATCTTCGATTTTATAAAACAGGTTAAAAATCTTGTCGAGTTTTTCTTCGCTTATACCAGTACCAGTATCTGAAACAGTTAATATTAGAAAGGTCTTCTCTTCTTCCTCTGTTGTGTTTATCTTTAATTTTATTTCGCCATGTTTCGGGGTGTATTTAAAGGCGTTGCTCAACAGGTTCGAAACAATTTTCTCCAGTTTATCAGGGTCAAAGCGGGTGTAAAGATGTTCGCATTCCGTGACAAAAAGGTACTCTAGTTCTTTTCTCGAAAATAGCTCGTTGAATGCCTGAAACACTTCCCTTAAAAACTGAATAATGTCGCCTGTCTGGAGGTTCGGACTGGCATGATCGGTTTCGACCCTTCTGAAATCCATCAACTGAGTGATCAGGAATTGAAGCCTCATAGCGTTTCGGCTCAAAGTATTCAGCCGGTTTTTAAATTCTTCGGGAATATTCTGTCCTGAAAAAAACGAATCGAGCGTAGCTAAAATAATGGTCAGCGGCGTTTTAAACTCATGCGAAATATAGGTAAAGAAATTGATCTTGTGCCTGTGCAGTTCGTTCAGTTTTTCTTTCTCGATCTTTTCAATTTTCAGGATCATTTTCTCGCGGTGCCTGATTTCGTTGAACCGGTATAAGGCAAAAATGATGGCTCCGGCAAAGATCACGTAAAACAGGTAGGCCCAGCCCGTTTTCCAGTACGGAGGAAGAATAATCAGCTTAATGCTTCGCTGTTTGTCGTTGGGGAAGTTATAGCTGTTGGTTGCCTTAATATGAAAACGATACTCTCCGGGCGGAAGGTTGGTGTATGTAGCGCTTTGATTGGTACCTGCGGGTTGCCAGTCTGACTCAAAACCTTCCATATAATAAAAAAAGCTGTTTTTCCCTCTTGAATGAAAGTCAACCGCAATGAAGTCAAAGCTGATGACATTCTGATTGTATTTCAGAGTTATTTCTTCCGTTAGGTTGATGTCTTTTTTCAGTACCGATTTTTCACCGGGGAGAACAGGTTCATTGAAAAGCCTGAAGTTGGCGAAATGCACTTCGGGTTTCGATTCAAAAGTTCGTACCTGGTCAGGGTGAAAATAAGTCAGCCCGTTAACTGCGCCAAAGTACATGGTCCCATCTTCTGTCTTAAAAGCTGATTTGTAATTAAACTGGTTTCCCACCAATCCGTGATCCACAGTGAAATTCATAAATTCGCCGGTTTGATAATTGAATTTCGAAATTCCCTTGTTGGTGCTTAGCCACAGATAGTTATGCTTATCCTCCAGAATGCCATAAACAACATTGTTTGGCAATCCGTCGTCCTTGTCGTAAGTTTTAAACTGCTGTTTTTCAGAATCAAATTTGACCAATCCGCCTCCCCTTGACCCAAACCAAATGTTTCCTTTAGAATCAATACAATGGCAAATAAAATTATCGTGAGCTAATTCTTTTGTATTTTTGGTGTTGAATTGACTTATCGAATCAGTTATAGGGTTATACCGGAATAACCCCGCCTTGTTGTTGGTACAAACCCAGAAATTATTCTGGTTGTCCTGAAAAATATCGTAGATAAATTTTCCTCTGAAAATTGCCGGTTTAAATCGGGAGAATCGCTTGTTTTTTACATCAAAATGATCGAGTCCGTCCATGGTCCCCACCCACAAAATATCCGAGGGGCCATAATACAATGAAAATACAAAATTGTTGATCAGCGTGGTTGAATCGGTCGCCGAGTGCGAGAAATTTACCATTTGATAACTGACGGGATCGATCTCGTTAATTCCTTCCAGAAAATTTCCTGAATAGATTTTGCCGCCGGGACTGGTTGTTAGTGCGTGCACATTGGTGCTGACGGAAGGATTGCCCCGACGCTGGCTATTCAGAATGCGCTGAAATTGGTTATTTTGCCTGTCGAAAATGGCAATGCCAGCATCTTCGGTGGCAATCCACAGTTTACCTCCCGGTCCGTTAATAATCTGGCTGATAGCTTTTCCTGAAAGATCACCCGGCTTTATTCCGGGTTTTATTGTTTTAAATCCGTTCGATACTGGTTCACTAAAGTTAAGCCCGCCAAAATAGGTACCCAGCCACATGATGTTTTCGCGGCTACGGAATATTTTGTAGATGGCATTGTCGTTAATCGTTTCGGCTGCCTGATCGAAGGACTGCAAATAATGCTCGTATTCTCTGCTGCTTTTTTTATAAATGAACAAGCCTTTTTCGGTGGCAATCCAGTGATTCCCTTCCGAATCTTCTTCCACATCGCGAACAAAATACATGGGGTGATTGGTTGATGCCGGATCTTTCAGCGGAAGCGTTTTAAATATCTGCCCAACCGGTTCAAACAAAATAGGCCCGTGCCTGAAAGTACCAATCCAAAGCTGATCATGTGAATCGATCTTTATACATGAAATCGCAGAGGGGATGGATTCGTGTCCCCTGTCGGGTCTCACATAGAAAGTTTTTAGAATATCGCCCTTTGCATTAAAATTGAAAAGCCGCTGACGTTTGAAACTCCAAAAATTGCCTTTCGCATCTTCCTGAATCTGAAACATGCCATTTTCAAGAGGTAACCGCTCTTTCACCGTTCCTTCTTCAGTAATATAATAAACGCCGGTACTTGTGGTTGCCATGAGTTGTCCCTTCGACGATTCAAAAATATCATGGATATATCCGAGCGACTGACCTTCAAACTGTACCTGCTGAAAATTATCCTGCTCGGGCTTAAACAGACACAACCCGTTGATGGTGCCAACAAACAAATTGCCTTTACGCGTTACCAGCAACGAATGAATTTCATTCTCGGGTAATGAAGTAGAAGTTTTATCCGAATAATAACTTTTGAAACCGTAACTATCATAGCGATTCAGCCCTTCGCCTGTGGCAACCCAAATAAACCCGTTATGGTCCTGGTCAATATCAAAAACGGTATTGTAAGAAAGTCCTTGAGTGGCGGTGAAATGACGGAATTTTTTTTCAGCAGCCCACAGCTGGCTGTGAAAAGTGAATATAAGTATCAGAAATAGTAAGGTTGTCGATTGCTTCATCGCTGTAAAAATAATCGTTTGACTAACACTCCGGTCTTTAGTTTTTGAAGTTTGATTAGCACTATTCGGTAGCAGAATTAGCATTCTTGTTCGTTTTTGATATTTCTCTTCCAAATTAGGCATTTTTAGAACAATCATCAGGAAAATGAGAATGAAATTCCAGATGAATACAGTAATTCGGCTCTACATTTGATTTTCCTATCGAAGCTTGCTAACCAACCTGATATGATCAAAAAAGCACTTTATCCCCTTTCTGTTCTCGCTGGAATTTTACCGGTTTTGAACACTTCGGCAGTAGTTGTTGCCGAACAACAAAAACCAAATATCATTATCATTCTGGCCGATGATTTGGGCTGGGGCGATGTCGGGTTTCACGGAAGTAGAATCAGAACACTCAACATCGACAGGCTTGCGGAAACTGGCATCAAGTTAACCCGGTTTTATGTGGCGCCGATATGTTCGCCGACAAGAGCCGGATTGTTGACCGGCATGTATCCCAATCGCTTTGGAATTCGCGAAAATGTGATTCCTCCCTGGCGCGATTACGGTCTTGATCCTTCAAATACCATTCTTCCGGAATTTTTAAAAGAACATGGCTATCGAAACCGTGCCATCATTGGGAAATGGCACCTTGGGCATTCGCGTCCTGAATATTACCCAACAAACAACGGGTTTACCCATTTCTATGGACACCTGAACGGAGCAATCGATTATTTTACCCATGAGCGTGACGGAGAACTCGACTGGCACAACGATACAGCTTCGTGTTACGATAAAGGCTATGCCACCGACCTGATTGCTGCTGAATCGGTACGTTGCATAAAGGAATACTCCAAAGATGGGCCATTCTTTTTGTATGTGGCGTTCAACGCACCGCACACACCACTTCAGGCCAAAACAGACGATTTAAAAGCCTATGGGTATGATGAAACCAAACCATCGTTTAGTCAAAAGAAAGGTGAAGGTTCGCGGGGACAGGGGAATACGCGTGAACAGACTTATGCGGCAATGGTCTCCTGCATGGACAGTGGAATCGGCCGCATTTTAAAAACGCTCGAAGACTTGAAAATCGATGAGAATACGCTGGTGCTTTTTATGAGCGATAACGGCGCCGACGAAGGTTCCGGCGGTGGAACGAGCGGTCCGTTAAACGGGCATAAATTTCAGGAATACGACGGAGGCGTTCGTTCTCCTGCTATTATTCGCTGGCCATTCGGATTTAAGAATCAGAAAGAAGTGGCACAGCTCACCGGTTTTGTTGATGTGTTCCCGACCATATGCGAAATAGTGGCTCCGGAATCTAAATCACTTGCCCATTTTGATGGGATCAGCATTCTGAAAATTCTGGAAGGGAAGAAAGAAAACATCGACCGCACTTTTTACCTGGGCTGCGGCGCATTGATCGAAAATGATTGGAAAATCATACGTGCCGGTCAAAACCCTAAAATGAAACTAAACGACAATGTGCTGTTCAACCTGATAAATGATCCCAATGAACAAACCGACTTTTCAGGAAAACACCCTGAAATAACTAAACGACTGATCGAAAAGGCTGAGAGATACGATTCGATCAAGCCAGAAAAGGAAGTCCTCCCCTATGAAGTGGGTCGTGAGGGCTTCATTCCTCCCAAAGAGTGGAATATTTTCAATAAAAAATAAGCATATGGATAACTCAAAATTACTTTTCTCATCGCTGGTTTGTCTTGCGCCGTTTGCCTGTAAAGGTGTGACAGGCGAGGAGGCGGAAAGGCCACAAAGAAACATCGTCATTTTTATAGCCGACGATTTGGCGCGCAACGAACTGAGCTGTTACGGAGGACAAAATGTAAAAACGCCAAACATAGATCAATTTGCGTCCGAAGGAGTGCGATTCAACCGGATGTTTTCGTCAACCACCATGTGTAGCCCAACGCGTGCATCAATTTACACTGGTTTGTATCCGGTGAGAAACGGCGTTTATAAGAATCATGGAGCAACGCGCCCCGAAACCAAAAGTGTGGTGCACCATATGACCAATGCGGGCTACCGTGTAGGATTAACAGGGAAAACACATTTCAGGCCACAATCGGTTTATCCGTTTGAGAGACTGGAAGGATTTGAACCGGATTGCGTCGCCAAAACTGCCGATTATAGTCTTGCCGGCATTACCGAATTTATGAATCGTAAGGGCGACCAGCCTTTTTGCCTGTTTATTTGTAGTACCCATCCCCACGCTCCCTGGACAACAGGCGACCCGTCGAGGTTTGATGCCTCGAAACTAAAGCTACCTCCGCATTTTGTCGATAATCCCGAAACCCGTGAGGCTTTCACCCGCTATCTGGCTGAAATTGAAATGCTCGACAAACAGTTTGGAGATGTGCTTCAGGCACTAAAATCAACAGGAAAAGACAAGGAAACTGTCGTCATGTTTTGTGGCGAACAGGGACCACAATTTCCGGGAGGGAAATGGACCAGTTGGGACTATGGCCAGAAAAGCGCTTTTCTGGTTCGCACTCCTGAAAATTATCTGAAAGGCCAGACTTCCGAAGCGATGGTTCAATACGAAGATGTTTTGCCCACCCTGTTAGAATATGCCGGAGCTGGGATTCAGGAAAAGCTTGATGGAAAAAGTTTTCTTCCGGTCCTTCGCGGAAAAACAAAAGAACACCGAAACTGGGTTTACGGCATCCACAACAATTACCCAGAAGGAACTCCGTATCCCATCCGCAGCATCCGCGACGACCAATACAAACTGATTGTGAACCTAACTCCAGAGGCAACCTATTACGAAAAGCATTTGATGAGTTTGGGCAAAGGAAATTACTGGAACGCCTGGGTGCGTGACGCCAAAACCAACGATACCGACAAAAAATGGGTGGACAGGTATTTGACCCGGCCTGAAATTGAATTGTACAACACCACGATCGATCCGTGGGAATTGAACAATCTGGCTTCGGATGAAATAATGAAGCCACGCATTGAAAAAATGAAAAAGGAGCTTTTCGCGTGGATGCAGGAACAAGGCGATCCCGGAAAGTCGCTGGACGTGGAAATAGAAAACTAACAACAAGATAAAATGAACCGAAAGCTAAATTGGATTTTAATTGCGCTTGCTTTTTTGTTGACTACGGAATGTGGAATGGCTCAACCTGACGAACCCGAAAAAGTAAATCCTTCTGGAACTGCATATTTCAATAATCTGAAGGGATTGGTGCCTGATTGTGCCGATCCGTTCATTTTGAACCACGAAGGGAAATATTATTTGTATGGAACTGGCGGGGCGAAAGGAATCCGGGTATATGAATCAAAAGACTTGGCCAACTGGTCGGGCGCTGTTGGAGCAAAAAGCGGTTATGCACTCGATTCAACAGATGTGTGGGGGCATCATTCGTTTTGGGCTCCGGAAGTTTATTTTCTGAAAGGAAAGTTTTACATGTTCTTTTCGGTGATGGAGCATCTGGCCATCGCCGAAAGCGATTCGCCGCTGGGGCCGTTTATTCAGAAAGAAAAGAAACCGCTTCATCTCAATATTAAAGAAATTGATTCGCACTTGTTTGTGGATACCGACGGAAAAATGTACCTGTATTTTGTGCGATTCACCGGTGGAAACGAAATTTGGATGGCCGAAATGAAAGACGATTTGTCGGCAATTAAAGAGGAAACTTTAACGCGCTGTTTTGGAGCTACAGAACCTTGGGAACGGACAAAAAAAGAACCAGTTGCAAGGGTGGCCGAAGGTCCGTTTGTGGTTAAGCACAATAACCTTTATTACCTGTCATATTCTGCCAACCATTTTAAAAGCCAGGATTATGCCGTGGGTTATGCCATTTCAGAGTCACCTTTCGGACCGTTCAAAAAGTATGAAAACAACCCTATACTGATTGGCGACGGGAAAACCATTTTCGGAACTGGGCATCATTCGTTCTTTAAAGCCAGATCGGGGCAAATGTACATTGTTTATCACTCGCACAAAAACGGGCAGTCGGTGCAGCCTCGTACTACTTGTCTCGATCGGTGCGGTTTCGATAAAGACGGTTCCGGTAAGCCCGACAAACTGGTTATTTACGGCCCCACCACCACGCCACAACTTGTAAAATAATGAGAAACATGATGATCAAAAAACAACTCATTATCGCCTTGTCCGCATTTCTGCTGCTGTTTTTATCTTGTTCAGGTAATGATCCTGAATCCAATAATCCGATTGCCAAAAACGGAAGCTGGACTAATTACCCAATTTCGCTTGGAGTGAATTACAACGAACAGCTTCAGTTTATCGATTTTAACGATCTAGGTCGGTCGAAGACTGCCTGGGTGCGCGGTTTTATTGATTTCTTTCAGTTGTACGATAATCAAGGGGCGCTTCAGACTGATGAGCGGGTAAAAAATTACCTTTTATTAAAACCAAGAGGCTTTCATACCATTCTGAATCTTAAATGGAACTTCAAAGCGCGCGGCGAATCGTTTCCGGCCGAAGGGAGTGTCGAGATGAAATCATATCTCGCTTTTCTGGAACAGTTGCTCGATAAAGTCTGGCAGCAAACCGATGTACTGGTTATTGGCAACGAACCCTTTATCGAAACTACTCCTGAAAACAAAAATCAGCTATTGGTCGGCTTTTATAAGAACGTTGCTTCTACAGTGAAAAAGTTTCGAGAGAAGCAAACCAGCCATTTTGTTCCGGTATTTGTCGGCGCGTTTAATAACCTGTACGACCCAACGTGGCGAACCGAAGCAACGGAGAGTTTAATCGCTTATGCCAAAAACGACCCCGATATTGCCGGGATTGATCTGCACATTCACCATGCTTCGATGGACCAAATGCAATCGGCGCTGCAATATGCGTCCGGGATGATCCGCGCCAATCAGAAAATACTGATTACCGAATTTTCGCTGATGAAGCACTGGAAAGCCCAGCTTACCGGCTCGATTCCTGAAACGTTTGCTGCACAATATGGACTTGCACCAACCCTGAAAAATTACCAGTACATCGATCTGGCTTTGAAAACGCCCCGGCAGGTATCGGAATGGCACAACTATTTAAAGGCAAGCGACTGGTTCGAATTGCGGAAGCATTATTTGCAGGAGGCGTTTTCAATCATGACTGCCGAGCACCGCTTTTGGATTGCCACTTATGCCATCAGGCAAAGCTATCCTTTGGGTCAGGATTTTACACCAACAACTGATCCGTGGGTGCTCAACGGGCTTTTTGCAAATCGTTCCGTAGTTCCCGATCCTGCGACGGGATGGAATCAATCCAATTATTCGTTCATCGATGATTTCATTTCAATTCAGAATAAACAGGAAGCAAAGCCTTAACCCAGTGATCAGAAAGCAGATAAAAAGATTGTTTTTGCAGAGTTGTAACTGCATGTTCGGGAAATAGCATTCATGTTCACTTTCATGTTTTCACGGAAATAGCTGGTATTTAATAGAACAATAGTCACACAAGTTGAAAAATAGTCCTGCCTGATGGCGGGGCAGAAATCTAATTTTGAAGTTGAGAAATTACCTAATTATTAATCTTATGAGAAAAATTCTGATTCTTCTGTTATTGTTTTTTTCTTGTTACCTGTCCCAGGGGCAATCCCAGCCGGGAACGGTTAAAGGAACAGTAACAGCCTCTGAAGGAGAAGCAATTCCCGGGGCAACGGTGGCCATCAAAGGAAAGACCACCGGAACAATCACGGATGTCAACGGAAATTATTCCCTGTCAGGGATTAAAAGTACCGATATTCTGATTTATAGCTTCATCGGTTACAAAACGCAGGAAATTGCAGTCGGGTCGAAACAGGAAATCAATGTTGTGCTTGTTTCCGATGTGGTTGCTGTTGATGAAGTTGTTGTGGTTGGATACGGCGTTCAGAAAAAAGAAAGCTCGGTAGCCGCCATTTCGCAGGTCGAAGGGGAAACATTGAAAAAGGCAAGTACCATTTCACTGTCGAACGCATTAACCGGCCAGGTTCAGGGCGTTTTTACCGTGCAAACTGATGGCGAACCCGGAAGCGATGCCGCCAATATTTTCATTCGTGGAAAATCGTCGTGGGTCAGCAACAACCCGTTGGTGCTGATCGACGGAGTTGAAGGTGCACTGAATGATATTGATCCCAACGAAATCGAATCGCTTTCTGTACTGAAAGACGCATCGGCAACGGCTGTTTTCGGAGTAAAAGGAGCTAACGGGGTTATCCTGATCACCACCAAACGAGGACAGGAAGGCGGTATCAAACTGACGTTCAATTCTGAATTTGGCTTGAAAAACCCATTGCTTCGCCGGAATATGTACGATAGCTATTCCACGGCCCTGATCATGAACGAAGCATACAAAAATGATGGAAGCTGGAACCTGCTTTTACCCGACGATGTGATCGAACATTACCGCACACAGGATAATCCATACCTGTACCCAAATACAGATTGGGAAGAATTGACTGTCAAAGATTTTGGCATTACTCAAAAACAAAATATCAGCATTTCAGGTGGCTCGAAACACGCTCGGATATATGCTTCATTTTCATATACCTACGATGGCGATATTTTAAAAACCGTAGAACAGCCTCAGTATGATCCCGCCTATAAATACGACCGGTATAATTATCGGGTGAATGCTGATTTTGATATAACTCCGACAACGGTGCTGTCGATGAACGCCGGAGGTTATGTAGGTATTAAAAACCAGCCTAACGAATCGGGAGCCATCCGTACCTACCGACCTATTTTCATGTTGGGTCCGATGGTTATTCCCAATGAATATCCTTCGTGGATTCTGGAACAATATCCCGATCCGGCCCATCCTGACGAAACAGGAACCCGCGCAGCAAGCACAGGCGTCATCAACGCCAATAACCCTTACAACGCCATCAATTACAGCGGGTACAAACAAACCAAGTCAACCGGATTGGTAACAGCCTTCGTGTTGAAACAAAAGCTCGATTTCATTACTAAGGGGCTTTCTGTACAGGGGAAGGCAGCGTTCAATCACGACGAAGCTTACCTGAAAGCCTACAACTACGATAAAGTAGCCTACCGATTACTGACCGATGGAACCTGGGTGAGGTACAAAGGACGTGACAATACCGATGGTGAAGGAACTGAATTGCCTATCACTCCTGGAGCTGAAGATATTTCGGACTCGCCTTTCCGTAGCTGGTACTACGAAGCATCGTTGAGTTACGCACGCACTTTTAGCGAAGACCACAGCGTTTCAGCACTGTTTCTGGGACAACGCCGTACCTGGCAGGATGATGTGGACTTTCCGCACTTTGAAGAAGGAATTGTTGGTCGTGTGACCTACGATTACAAATCCAAATATATGGCTGAAATCAACCTCGGGTTGAACGGGTCGGAGCAGTTTGCCCCGAAGAACCGGTACGGGTTCTTTCCATCCTACGCTTTTGGATGGAACCTTCATCAGGAAAAATTTATGGAAAAACTTCAGCCCTGGATTTCAAGAGCTAAAATTAAATACTCATATGGTGAAGTGGGGAGCGACAATGCCGGAGGACAACGTTGGTTATATACTTCAACTTATACCAACGGCACAACCAATCAGGACGAGTACAAGCCAGGAACAGCCGACAACCCAGGGACCAACATCACCCCGATTGTTGAAGGGGCCGTGGCTAACGAAAATGCAACCTGGGAACGGGCTAAAAAGCAAGACCTTGGCATCGAACTGGGCTTTCTTAACAACAACAAATTCCTACTGACGATGGATTTCTTCAAGGAAGATCGCGATCAGATTTTGCTTAGCCGTTTATCCATACCCGATTGGTTTGGGGTGACGGCCAAGCAGCAAAACCTCGGATCGACAGAAACGCAAGGTTACGAAATTGAACTGAAATACACCGGCGGGCGTCGTGACGGATTGCAATATTGGGCAAAGGCCGGTATCAGTCATAGTGATAACCGGATTATTTTCCGCGACGAACCCTATTTTAAACCTGAATACCAGAAAATGGCCGGAAGACGGATCGACCAGTTGTTTGGCTACGTAACCACCGGGTACATCGACAATCTGGACGAACGTGCCACGATGCCCCGCTACGGAAGCGGAATTGTGGGCCTGGGCGATGTCACCTACATCGATTTTAACGGCGACGGGGTGATCGACACCAACGATCAGGTGCCGATGGGTTATGCGGGTACTTATCCGTTGTATTTTCTAAATTTTTCAGGAGGCTTGAGTTGGAAGAACTTTGAACTCGACTTTACCTTTCAGGGCGCTACCAAAACCTCAAGGGTTATGGTTGACGCGTTCCTGTGGCCTTTGCACCGTTTAGCCAACCAGTATTTCGATTACCAAAGTGATTACTGGACGCCTGACAATTTAGATGCCCGCTATCCTGCTTTGCACATGGATGCCAACCGTGCCCAGAACAATGTTACCGATGGCACAGTAACTACCACCAGCTTGTTTGATGCCTCCTATGTTCGTTTGAAAACGGCACAAATCAGTTACACCATTCCGAAAGACATTACCGGGAAATACAAGATCGACCAATGTCGCATCTACCTTCAGGGGAACAACTTGCTGACCTGGTCGCCCAATTATCCGATTGGCGACCCGGAAGGGACCGATGCAGGTAACGGAAACCTCACTTACGGATATTATCCTTTGATCAGAAGGTTTACCCTCGGTTTGCAAGTCACATTTTAATCACTATTAAATTGAAGATTATGAAGATATATATCATACCATTGGTCGTTGTTCTAGGGCTGTTTTTTTCCTCCTGCGAAAGCGATTACCTGGATAAGATGGCCGAATCTGACGGATACGATGACCCGGCTGTTTTTCATGATTCAATAAATTTTAAAAATTTCAACGATAAACTGATTGTTACGCCGCTTCTGAAAAGACACCGTAACGATGTTCGGCCTGAAGGTGATTTCGACGATGTATCCGATAATTCCATTTCAGGTCCCGATTGGACCGGGAACCCTTCGGTGCTGGCAGCAACCGGTAATTTTTATCAATTGCGTAACGCTGACCAGGCTGTGATGGGCAATACTGCAACCTGGTCCAGAATATGGTCGCTGGTTCGCGTGGCAAATGTCTGCATCAAGAATATCGACCAGTTTCCCGGAAGTAAAGCATCGAAAAATAGAATATTAGGCACGAGTTACTTCTTCAGGGGATATTGCTATTTTGAACTGACCCGTCGCTGGGGAGGAATGCCTTATTTCTACCGACCGCTTGGGGCTGACGAAAACATGGACGTGCCAAGACTTTCGTATCAGGAAACGATGATATTGGCCGCTGCCGATCTGGACAGTGCAGCCATGTATTTAAAACCTGTGATTGCTGAAAGTGACTGGGGACGCCCGACACAGGTAGCCGCCCTTGCCTACAAAGCCAAAGCGCTGGTTTATGCTGCCAGTGAGTTTGCCCTGTTGCAGGCAGGTGCCAAAACCGATTTGTGGGACGATGCCGCCCTTGCTGCTGACGCTGCCATTAAAGCTGCCGAAAACAACGGTTATTCTCTTGCACCTATCAGCAAATATTACTACATCTTCAAGGATAACGAAGAGGAAGTTTACACGAAAGAAATACTTTATGGCCGCCGCTACCAGCACGATTGGGGAAGCAACTCCTACAAACAGCGCTACCGTCCGCCAGGCCAGCTTTCAGGCCAATACGCTACCGCGCCCAACCAGACTCTGGTTGACTGCTTTGAAATGAAAGCAACCGGGTTGCCAATTACCGATCCGGCTTCAGGCTATAAACCACAGGAGCCATACGTTGGCAGGGATCCGCGTTTTGCCGAATCCATTATTTGCAACCAGCAGGTGGTGATGGGAAAGACCATGCAAATTTACGACAAAGATGAGACGAAAACGCCTGCAACACTTGGTTCAACCGACCTTGTGTATGCTTCGGGTTCCATCAGTATGGGATACACCAAAACGGGTTATTACAACAATAAATGGATGGGAAATACATTTAATGCCGGATTAGATATGCACTATCCAGAAATCAGGTTATCAGAAGTTTACCTGTTGTTTGCGGAAGCGGCCAACGAAGCATGGGCTTCACCAACGCAGCGTAATGCATCGTGCAAATATACGGCGGAAGAAGCCCTTAACGTGGTTCGTGCCCGGGCTCAAATGCCCAATGTGGCGGCAAAATATTTAGTCAAGGACGGATTCAGGGAACGTGTACGGAACGAGCGTCGTGTAGAACTTTGCTTCGAAGACAACCGTTTGTTCGACATCCGCAGATGGCACATTGCCCACCTTCCTGAAAACCGTGATATCTGGAAAATGGAAATTGTAAAAGTGGCGAAGAATACGACTTACCCAACTGGGTTCAGATACACCCCACGATTATTTAAACAGCGTGTTTTCGACGAAAAACATTACCTGTTTGTAATCAAACTGGACGACACCAACATTGGGCCGAACTTTAAACAGAACCCTGGCTGGTAATATTCCTAACCATTAATAAAACTGATATGAAAATATACAAAACTATACTTGTCGCATTTTTCATGCTGTCTCTGTCCCAGGGATCTGTCGTGTTGGCGCAAAACAATAAGGCAAAGAAAAAGGCAACGGTCGTAAAGATGATGCTGGATTCAAAAGTCGTTGACGAGTCGGGAAATCCTGTTCCTGGGGCCAGAGTTTATTCCTCTGCGTCGAGAATGTACACCAGTGCGGGTTCCGATGGCGCTTTCCAGTTCAGCACCTCGTCAAACGATATGCTGGTGGTGAAAGCCGATGGCTATCTGACTAAAACCATTACCTCGACCGACGAAAGCCTGAAAAACGGGAAAATCGTTCTCGTTCAGGAAAAACCATTGAGCGGTGAGAACAACCAGTTGGTGTTACCATTTGGAAGCACTACCGAACGAAGAAGTGTTGGAGCATATTCGATGGTTAAAGGCGAAAAACTTGAGAATACACCAACCATGTCTATTCAGAGTACTTTGGGTGGCCGACTGAACGGATTGTTCCAGTTGCAGAATACACTGGTTCCGGGCTGGACCAATCACACCATGTTTGTTCGTGGCGGTTGGGGCGATTACATCACGATAGTGGACGGTGTGGAGCGTACTCTCGAATACATTGAACCGGAAGTGATCGAAAGTGTTGAACTGCTCAAGGATGCAACCACCAAAGCTTTGTATGGCGGCCTTCAGGCAAACGGCATTTTACTCATCACCACAAAACGCGGAAAAGCCAACGAGAACAGCGTAAGGGTGAATGTCGAACATGGTCTTCAGACTCCTTCTCGGCTGCCTGATTTCCTGAATTCGTACGATTACGCCACTTATTATAACCAGGCATTAACCAACGACGGTTATGCTCCGTTGTACAACCAGACTGCACTCGATGCCTATAAAAACCACTCGGATCCGATTCTTTATCCCGATGTGGATTATTACAAGGAGTTTCTGAACAAAAACTTCAGCATGACACGCATCAATACGCAGTTGAGCGGTGGTAATGAGAAGTCGCGTTATTTTGCGCACGTCGGTTATCAGGGGAATGGGGGCCTGGAACGCTACACCAATTATCCGAATGCCGATGATATTTTTACCGTTCGCACCTCAATTGATATCGATGTACTTGATTTTATTAAAGTTAGCGCAGGATTCAATGGTGCATCTCAGGTAAAAGAGTGGCCCAATATTTCAACCCAGAATTTCTTCGCTCCTCTTGCGGCACATCATCCCAATGATTATCCGGTTTTAATTCCGGGCGAAATGGTTGGGTTGCCCGATCAGGAATATGTGATTGGCGGTACTGCCGAGAAACAGAACAACCCCTATGGATTACTTACTGGCGGCGGCTACGCCGAACGCAGATACACTTATATCCAGTCGGATTTCGGATTAACTTTTGATTTCAACCAATGGGTAAAAGGGTTGAAAGTAAAACCATTTGTTTCATTCGACGTCTATAATGTCGAAACTGCGGCACAGGGTGCAACTTTTACTGTTTACGAACCAATTTACGATCAGTCAGCCGGTACTGTAAGTTTTAAGAAATGGGGAAATACGACCAAGTCTACAGCTATGACGCGTTCGAATGCCGAAGTCAGGAGAAATTATGCAGTGAATTTAACAGCCGACTATAACCGGACTTTTGGGAAGCACGACGTTAAGGGAATCCTGAATTTTTTCCAGTCGCGAAACGAAATCCGCAACGTACATGAAGATCCCCGCCGTCAGAATCTGGGATTGCACCTAAGCGACATGATTGCTGATAAATACATTGTTGAAGCCAATGTGAACAGGGTCGGGGTAACTTCATTCTCCGATGATAACCGTTACGGATTTTTCCCGGCGTTTGGCGCCGGATGGATCGTTTCTGAAGAAAACTTCCTTTCCGGAGCAGGATTTATCGATATGCTGAAACTTCGGGCCTCGTACGGAATTTTGGGATCGACAACCTACACCGCAGAAGGTGGTTTTTCAACTCATTTGTACCAGGATGTCTGGAAACAAAACGGGACGATCGACATGAACGGCGACAATTACCTGGTTTCACTCGACCGCACTGGTAATCCAGATCTAGGCTTCCAGAAAAGTTACGAGTTCAACGCCGGGATCGATGCCGTTTTGTTTAACCGCACGACCCGCTTGAGCCTGGGATACTTCAACAACATCAACGACGGTTTCATTGGCGACGGAGGCAACATTACTCCCGGAGTCATTGGGAAAAACGAAGCACTGCCATTCCGCAATTTCAAGAAATATGGATTGAAAGGCTTTGAAGGAGAACTGTGGTACGATCGCTTTATCGGTGACCTTGAGTTGAGCCTGGGTACTAATTTTACCTATGGAATTTCGGATAAAATTGCTGACGGAGAACCTGCTTATCCCGCTGGATTTGAAGGTTTGGTAACTGTTGGTCGTCCGGTGGACGCCATTATGGGACTTGAAACCGCAGGCGTGTTTGCAGATCAGGCTGACATTGACCAATCGCCGTTGCAGATGTTTGGCCCGGTGCGGGTTGGCGATATCAAATACGTTGACGCCAACAACGACGGTTTTATTGACGAGCGCGACCGCAAAGAAATCGGGAATTCGAGTCCGAGACTTCAGTATGGCATTAACCTCGACCTGAAATTCAAAGGTTTTAACCTGAGCATTCTGGCTGTTGGATACGGTAAATACAACCGTTTGCTGAACAACCAGTACTACCAAATTTATGGAAACCGGAAATACTCAAGAGTCGTGATTGATGGTTTGCCCAACGGAAATGTACATCCGCAACTGTCAGTTTTGTCGTCGGAAAACAATTTTGTGAGTTCTACCTACTGGATTGTGAACGGTGCATTTATGAAACTGCGAAATGTGGAGCTGGGCTATACGCTGCCACATAAACTCACCCAAAAAATAGCTATAAACGATATTAAGATTTTTACACGGGGCTATAACCTGATGACTTTTTCAAAAATTAAGGACTTAGACCCTGAAAATCTGAATGCCGGAATCGGGAACTTCCCGCTGTGTTCAACTTTAACCGCAGGGGTTTCAGTTTCATTTTAGATATGAACCATTATAAATCGACGAAAATGAAAAATTTGTTTAAACACAGCATATTTTACCTGATTCTGGCGCTTGGGTTTGGATGTTCTGAATACCTCGATCCTTCACTCGACGGATCGTTAACCGAAGATCAGGTATTTACCAACGACGCTTATTTCAACGGAGTACTGAATACCGTATATAGTAGTATCCCAGCCGAATTCGATTACATGCTCGATTGTGCCACCGATAACGCGGTTACCAACGATTACAGTTCGAATTATTTTAAAATGGGAACGGGAGCTTTGCGTCCAAATATGAATCCGGCTGAGAACTGGATCAATGCTTACCGCCAGATTCGAAGGATCAACATCTTTCTATCGAAAATGGTACTGGATAAAACCGGCACTAAACCTTTCCTGACTCCTGTGAGGTTTGTAAAACTCGGGACCAAAGCCGATAGTATCGACAACATCAATACATTTTACCGGATGCTGGGCGAGGCTTATTTCCTTCGGGCTTATTACCAGGCTGATCTTCTGAAAAGATACGGTGGCAAAACTGCCGCTGGCGAAATTCTTGGCATACCTGTAGTGACTGATATTTTGGATGTGGAAAGCAATCTGAACCTACCGAGAAATTCATATCAGGAGTGCGTAGATCAGATCGTGAACGACTGCGACAGCGCCCGAAAATATCTTCCGGTTGAATATACTGGAACGAACGCTGTTTTAGGTGCTACCATGAACGGTCGCGCAAGCGGAATAGCTGCAATGGCGCTCAAATCAAGAGTGTTGTTGTATGCTGCAAGTCCTGCCAATAATCCAGCCAATGACAAGGCAAAATGGGAAAAAGCGGCAATTGCAGCGGGTGATGCCCTGAAAGCAATCGGCGGATTGAAGGACCTTCCAACTATCGACAACTACTACTTCAACCAATTGAACAACAAAGCATACAATATTCGTGACGTGATTTTCCGTGGAGCAGTGCAGAGTGGCAACCGATCGCTTGAAACCAACAATTATCCACCATCGATGTACGGAAACGGACTGGTCAATCCATCGCAAAACTATGTCGATGCTTTCCCTGATAAATCGGGTTATCCGATTGCTCAAAGTACCCTGTACAAATCGACCGATCCGTACCTGAACCGCGACCCACGCCTAAATCTTTTTGTTGCACTAAACGGAACTTCAATGGGTACCGGAAACTACCATAAAATGGAAACATTCGAAGGAGGGGTGGATGCCTACGACCCGACCATTAGCACTTCACGCACAGGCTATTATCTAAAAAAGCTGCTCAAATTCGGAAGCGTAAACCTGGTTCCCGGAGCGTTAACCGGCACATCAAGAGCTGCCATTCATCTGGGTACTCCGGAATTGTACCTGAATTATGCCGAGGCTGCATTTGAAGCCTGGGGCGCCAAAGCTGACCCCAAAGCGTATGGATATACTTCAGCATTGGTTATCGAACGCATCCACAAGCGTTATGCTTCAGGAAACGATTACATGAACACTGTCGCGGTAAATAACGAAGCGCTTTTCAGGGCGCTGGTACGCAACGAAAGGAGGCTGGAACTTAGTTTTGAAGGACATTATTTCTGGGATATCAGAAGATGGGAATCCAGCGAGAGTTTGTCAGGAATTAATGTCGCCGTGAGGGGTATCAAGATTACCAAAGACCCCACCGGCACACTGACGTACAATACCAACGTTCAACTCGAAAAACGACTGTTCAACTCGATTTATATGCCAATTCCTTACGATGAATTATTTAATGCCCCGGCATTGGTTCAGAACAAAGGATGGGAATAATTATAAACTTAAAATGATATAGAAATGAGAAAAAATATATTTATAGCATTGATCCTTTCGGCAATCCTCAGTTCTTGCGGGTTCGACGATGAAGCGATTTCATTCGGAACCACTTCGGCTTATTTTTATAACCAGAACTATAACCGAAACATCGTAGTAGGCGAAGGATTGAAACTGAAAGCCGGAATCATGTTTTCCGGATTGATCGACAACAATAAAACCCGAAAGGTAAGCTTTGCTGTCGATCCATCGCTGGTTCCGTCCGGAAAAACACTGATGCCCACTGCTTACTATACTTTGTCGAGTACGTCCGAATTCGTGGTTCCGAAAAATGAAGAGCAGGGCTACGTCGATATTAAAATCGACTCGGTTGCATTTCTTTCTGATCCGAAAGCAATTACCGGTGAATATGTCATTCCGTTCAAACTAACTGGTTCCAACGATGTGGATTCCATTAACTCCGCCAAAGATTACATGGTTTTATCGGTAAATTACTGGGCAAAACAACATGGTAACTACAATTATTCTGGTCAAACCATCCGTAAATCTGCTACAGCAACCGAAACGCTGAAATACAGCTACAACAGGATCGTTTCGGAAAGTATCAGGCAGTTAACTACCATTGGCCCCAAAACGCTAAAAATGGTACCTGATGCCACTACCGGAACCAAAGATCCCGGGGCAGGGAAATTTACCTTCAACATGGAAGTGCCGTCGGTTGGTAGCGGCGAAGTGGTGATCAGCGGGACACCGGGCGTAACCATTCAGGTGGCCGGAAACGGCAGTTCTACATACGATGCAAAGACTCACACATTCTACCTGAAATATAAATATACCGACGGAGCATACCAGTGCGAAGCTACCGATACACTGGTTTTCCGCAATCGGGTGCGCGATGTTCAATCTGATGGGAAAGGTGTAAACGAGTGGAGAATTCCCTAAATACTACAATCTAATATTTACACGAAATATCCATGATTTGGCAAACGTCAACCGGAAATAGGAGATTATTTTAATCATGGCTATTCGATTTGGCACATAAAAAACAAATTATTCACACATGAATCGAATTATTATTTCATTGCTGATTTGCCTGCTGGCAGTCAGTGCGAACTCTCAAAATTATTCTCCGGTAAAAGGAAAATTAATGACGCAATGGGGTGAAAAAGTCACTCCTGAAAATGCCTGGCGCGAGTATCCGCGTCCGCAGTTGAAACGTGCCGAATGGCAAAATCTGAATGGTCTGTGGGAGTATGCCATAGTTTCTAAAACTGCCGAACAACCCGGCCAGTTCCAGGGAAATATTCTGGTTCCTTTCGCTGTTGAATCAGCCCTTTCCGGAGTTGCAAAAAGTGTTTCACCCGAGCAGAAAGTGTGGTACCGCAAATCATTCGAAGTTCCCGCTACATGGAAGGGACAAAATGTGATCCTGCACTTTCAGGCAGTCGATTGGGAAACCACTGTTTGGGTCAACGGGAAACAGGTGGGGACTCATAAAGGTGGTTCAACCGCATTTTCGTTCGACGTAACCAAATTTCTAAAAAAAGGGTCTCAGGAACTGGTGGTGTCGGTTTGGGACCCAACCGATACCGGTAATCAAGCTCGCGGAAAACAAGTGCTCGATCCCAAAGGTATCTGGTACACCCCGGTGAGTGGTATCTGGCAGACTGTTTGGATGGAGCCGGTAAACCCAACATCAATTCAGACACTTTATCCGGTGGCCGACATCGACAAAAGTCAGCTTGTCCTGAATACCGAAATCGCAGGAGCCAAAGGTGGCGAGGAAATCAGTGTGAAAGTGACAAGCAACGGGCAACCGGTGCTCGATAAAAAGTTCGCGGCATCAGCGGCCGTTGTGCTCGATATTCCGTCGCCCAAATTGTGGACGCCCGAATCTCCGGAGTTGTACCAAATGGAAGTTACGCTTCTGAAAAGCGGAAAGGTTCTCGACAAAGTGGATTCGTATTTTGCCATGCGCAAAGTGTCGGTTGTGAAAGATGCGCAGGGTTTCCAGCGGATTCAGCTCAACAACAAAACCATTTTCCAGTACGGAACGCTCGATCAGGGATGGTGGCCCGACGGGTTGCTGACACCGCCGTCAGCCGAAGGGATGCGCTACGACATGGAAGTCCTGAAAAGCATGGGCTTTAACATGTTGCGCAAACATATCAAAGTAGAGCCCTGGTTGTATTATTACTATGCCGATTCACTCGGACTTTTGATCTGGCAAGACATGGTTTCAGGGTTTGAAACAGCCAAACGAGGGCAGCAACACGTAAGCTGGGATGCCCCACAGGATTGGGCCCGACCGAAAGAGTCAGCTGAACAATGGGAATACGAAATGAAACAGGAAATTGACCAGTTGAAATTCTTCCCAAGTATAGTGACTTGGGTGATCTTTAACGAAGGCTGGGGGCAATACGAAACCAAGCGCGTGGTTGACTGGAGCATGAATTACGATAAAACCCGCATTATTGATGGTGTAAGCGGTTGGACAGACCGCAACTGCGGACACATGAATGATGCTCACCAATATCCGGGACCGGGAATGGAGCCAGTAGAGCAGAATCCCGGACGAGTGATCGTTTTGGGTGAGTTTGGCGGGCTTGGCCTTCCGGTTGAAAATCATTTATGGAATCCGAACATGCGCAACTGGGGATACCGCACCTATACTTCAGTTCCCGAGCTCATCAAAGAATACGGAAAGCTGATGCACAATCTGCATCCCCTTCGCCACAGAGGATTGTCGGCCGCAGTTTACACGCAAACCACCGATGTGGAAGGCGAAGTGAACGGACTGATAACTTATGACCGGAAAATGATCAAGATTGATCCTGAACTGCTTCGGATCATGCACGCTCCTTTATATACATGCGAAGTGAAAACAGTGAAAAATCTGGTTGCCGATTCGGAGGTGAAAGACAATGTACTTCGGTTTACAAAAACAAAACCCGGCGCCGATTGGCAAACCAATACCGTAGCCAACAGTTTTGGAACGAATGACGGGCCAGTTGATGTAAAAAAATCGGAATCTGTTTGGGCGGTTAATTCGTTTAATCTGACAGATATTCCGGATGGAATTTCGCTGAAAATTCTCGCGTTTGGATCAGTAAAGGTATATTTGAACGGAAAACTAGTTCTTGATAAACGGATTATTGGGAAACGCCATTACGAACATTTCAACATCAGCGAGTTTGGCAGTTACCTGAAAAAAGGCAAAAACCAGATTGCAGTTGAGGCCGTCGATTTTGAACAAGCAGCCCAGTTGGATTTTGGATTGTATTCATATTAATTTCGGAACAGATATTGGTTAGCAGCATAGTCATGGCCTCTTCCTGATTGGTTGGGGCTGTGACTATACTCGTTAAACCGCAATTCCACTTTTTATAACTGAACTAACAGCCTGATGAAACTAAACAAGAAAACTCAACTCTATCCTTTTATAGTGGCTACGGGCCTGCTGGGGTTGAACGAAACCTGTAATCCCGGAATTTCAGTAGCACAAAGCCGCCCTAACATCATTTACATTCTGGCCGACGACCTGGGCTATTCGGAGTTGGGCTGCTATGGCAATAAATTCAATGAAACGCCGAATCTCGATAAACTTGCACAAAAGGGAGTACGTTTCACGCAGGCTTATGCCGCTGCTCCGGTTTGTTCACCATATCGCGCTGCTCTGATGACAGGCTTGTATCCTGCACGGATAGGGATCACCGATTATCTTCGTCCCGAGGCAGCCCAGTTTCTGGATACCGCCTACGTTACCTTGCCTGAAGCATTAAAATCAAACGGCTATCATACCGGAATCATTGGGAAATGGCATCTTTCGGGCTATAAATCGCATAACGCACCGATAGAAGTGCTTCCCGACAAGCAGGGATTTGATGAAGTAATTTCATCGGAAACCGCTGGAATTGGAAGCGGAACATATTTCCATCCCTACCACTTTAATCCTTCGCTTCAGAAAAAACTCAATACCGAAAAAGAATTTATAGCCGACCGGATGAACCAGGAAGCCGTTGAGTTTATCGACAAAAACAAGGATAAACCGTTCTTTCTGTACCTCAGCCATTATGTCGTTCATACCACCTTGCATGGAAAACCGGAATTGGTTGATCATTTCAGGAAAAAACCGGAATGCGGGCACAGCGAACCTTCCAAAAATAACCCAGAAAATAATCCTTACAAGAAATGGCCGGCCGACTATCAGTCAACTAAAAACAATCCGCACCTGGCGGCTCAGTTGAAAGTGATCGACGACGGGGTTGGAATGATTCTGGCCAAACTTCAGGAACTTGGCATCGAAAAAAATACCATTGTCATTTTCACCAGCGACAACGGCGGAGAAACACGTGTGACCACTAACTTGCCCCTACGCGAAGGTAAAAGTACGTTGTACGAGGGCGGTATCCGCGAACCGATGATCGTTTATCAGCCTGAAAAAATTTCAGGAGGAAGGCAAATTGACACACCCATTGCTAATTACGATTTTTACCCGACTCTTTGCGAACTGAGCGGGACCCGCGTGCCAAAAACAATGAAACCCGACGGGAAAAGCATTGCCGGAATCCTGCAAGGAAAAGAGCGAAACCAAAAGCAGCGAGCTTTTTATTGGCATTATCCGCTGGCCGAACGCCATTTTTTAGGTGGTCGCTCCTCGGGTGCAATTCGAGTTGGTGACTGGAAGCTCATAGAATTCTTCGACAATGGCGATAAGGAATTGTATAACCTGAAAGATGATTTGGGCGAAAAAGTGAATCTGCTTGCTAAAAATCCGGAGAAAGCGAAAGAACTTCAGCAAAAACTGGATCAATGGAGAAAAGAGGTAATAGCGAATAAATAAATACGAACGATATGAAAAAAACACTGACCGCAGCAATGGCCTTTTCAACGGCTGTATTCTCGTGCAATTCGCAGAGTCAGGTCAAGAATGATTTGAAGAATGCCCCCAATATTATCCTGATTATGGCCGATGATATGGGATTTTCTGATCTCGGTTGTTACGGCGGTGAAATACAGACACCTGTGTTGAACCGTTTGGCAAAAAACGGCGTTCGCTATTCGCAGTTTTACAACGCGGCGCGCTGCTGCCCAACACGTGCATCACTGCTCACCGGGGTTTATCCCCATCAGGCCGGAATGGGCTGGATGACCAACGCCAACATGGGTACACCTGCTTACCAGGGTGATTTAAGTAAAAACGTAGCCACCATTGCCGAAGTGCTGAAAACGGCTGGCTATGGAACTTACATGACCGGCAAATGGCATGTTTCGAACACCCGGAAAGACGATGGCGGGGTAACCGATAACTGGCCTGCACAGCGCGGGTTCGACCGTTTTTTCGGAATTGTTGGCGGAGCAGGTAATTATTTCAAGCTGCCGGTATTTTCCAACAACCAGAAATATCCGGCTCCTGATAACTTCTATTTTACCCACGCCGTGAGTGACAGCTCGGTGCTGTTTATCGACAAGCACCTTCAGCAAAAATCAGGAAAGCCAATGTTTATGTACGTGGCTTATACATCGCCGCACTGGCCCTTACACGCTTTAAAGAAGGACATCGAAAAATATCGTGGAGTTTACGACGATGGATGGGACGTTCTGCGCGAAAAACGTCTCAAAAAACAATACAAACTTGGCTTGTGGGAAAAGGAAGTTAAGCTCTCGCCCCGCGACGAAAAAGTACCGGCTTGGAATTCGCTAACCAAACAGGAGAAAGAAGATTTTGCGCTACGGATGGCTATTTATGCTGCACAGGTTGATGCGATGGATCAGGGAATTGGTCGGATCGTTCAGAAACTGGAAGAAACCGGACAACTCGACAATACTGTTATTTTCTTTTTGGCTGACAACGGCGGATGCGCCGAATTTGTTTCGAGCGGAAAGAGTAAAGACTTGATGGGCGATTTGGCCGAAACTTTTGAAAGTTACCGTATCAACTGGGCCAATGTGAGCAACACGCCGTTCAGGGAATACAAGCACTGGATCCACGAAGGTGGTGTGCGTACCCCTTTGATTGTTCACTGGCCGAAAGGTATCGATCCTTCGCTTAAAAGCAGCTTTGTGCGCGACTATGCCCACCTGACCGATATTATGGCCACCTGCGTGGATGTTTCAGGGGCAAAATATCCTGAAAAAATGAATGGGAAAGAAATTGTGCCGATGGAGGGAACAACATTGGCGCCCCATTTTCAGAAACACCACAATGGTCGCGGACCCATTTTCTGGGAACACGAAGCCAACATCGGGATGCGGAAGGGCGATTGGAAACTCGTGGCAAAAACACCCGAAAATGAGCAATTTGACCTGAAGAAGCTGGAACTGTATAACATCAAAAACGACCCGACCGAACTGACAAACCTGGCTGCTGCTTATCCGCAGAAACTCGACAGTATGTACAAAGCCTGGGAAATATGGGCACAAAAAGTAAAGGCATTTCCACTTGATACCCGCGAGTATGGACAACGATCGATGGATTACAAACGCATGATCAACGGAGAGTTTGACATGAATTTTGGAGACTGGGACATTCAAAATCCGAGTAACCTCGCGGAATTCACCATTGACAGAAGTGGAAAGATTTCAGGTACAAATTCGGCCCAAATTTCAATAAAAACTCAGGGACAGAAACCTGCTGATGCCGCTTTAGTCTGGATTTTTCCCGATGGCGGAATCAAAGGATTCCAGGTATCATTCAAAGCACTGGCCAAACGTGATACCAAATTAATCGTCAGGATGGAGCAGGCAGGAAACCTGGCTAACAAAATTGCCCAACAAACCTATTCCATCGGAACAAAGCAGCAGTCTTTTAACTTCGAAACCGATGCAATAAAAAATAGCGGCCGCTACCGGTTGGCTTTTTATGTCGGAGATAATCCTTCAGGAGATCAAATATGGCTGGATGCCATTACCCTGACTCCGGCAAATTAATTAATTTGAACAGCAGTGTGAACTTATGAAGCACAACCAATTGACCAATTTAGGATTGAGTTTTTGTCTGACTGCAGGAACCATTTCTGTTGCTGGTGCACAAACGCCGAAACCCAATGTTTTGTACATCATCATGGACGACATGAATGACTGGGCCAATTACCTGGGAGGAAACATTCAGGCAAAAACGCCCAACCTCGATCGCCTGGCTGCGCGGGGGGTCAGTTTCACTAATGCCTATACGGCTGTTCCTCTTTGTAATCCGTCGCGCACGGCGATGATGACGGGGATACAACCCTACAAGACAGGCGTGTACAACAATATGCAACCCATTTCGAACGCACCGGTTGCCAACAACAGCCTGATGATGCCGCAACATTTCAGGAACAACGGGTATGTTACGCTGGCTGCCGGTAAAGTTTTTCACACCAAACCATCGGCTGATGTGATGGGTAAAATGTGGGATGACATGCAAAAGATTGATGGCGGATACGGGCCGTTCCCCAGAAATTCAAAGTTGCCGCCAGAATTGCAGGAGCGCTGGCAAAATATTGAAGAATGGACAGGGCCGGAAAGTGATTTCCCTGATGTTCGGAACTCTCAAAAAGTGATCGATTTCATCAAGGAAAAACATGATAAACCATTTTTCGCTGTCATGGGATTTTATCGGCCTCACACGCCGTGGACAGCTCCTAAACGCTATTTCGACCGCTATGATATCAACGACATTAAGCGCCCTCAAACAATTCCAAACGATCTGGATGATATTCCGGCTTATGCCATCGACAGATTCATCGGCCCCCGGCAACGGGAAAAACAGCATTCGCTAAGCAAAAACGGAAATTACTGGGAGCAGATGATTCGGGCTTACCTGGCCTGCGTTAGTTTTGCCGACGACAGGGTGGGTATGATTCTGGATGCTTTGGATCATTCTAAGTATGCCGACAATACCTGGATAGTGCTGGTGGGCGATAATGGCTTCCACCACGGAGAAAAGGAACGCTGGGGAAAATCTGCGCTGTGGCGTGAAGCCTGCCATGTGCCGCTGATTATTGTACCTCCGAATAAGGATAAGCGAGTGACTCCCGGGAAATGCACTCCGCCGGTTTGTTCCATCGATATATACCCGACACTTATCGAAGCCTGCAATCTTCCTCCGGTAGAGAACCAGTTTGCCGGCAATAGCCTGATGCCCTTGCTCACAAATACCAGTGCTATATGGAATAAAACATGCATTTCCACGTTCCTTCCGGGTAATTTTGTAATTCATTCGGGCCCCTGGAATTTTATCCGGTATGCCGATGGTTCTCGCGAACTTTACAATGTTTCGAAAGACGAACCCGAATTTGTTAATTTGGCACAGTTGCCTGAATACAAGTTGAAAACGGATTCACTTTCCTCATTGTTGCCAAAATCATGGCACAAAGGAGTTCAACCTTCTTCTGGTGATGAAGAGTCAATGCCGGATAATGCGCCGAACAATCAAAGAAAAAAAGGGGTGCGAAAAAATAAATGAATTGATAATAAATGAAAAGCTACATGATTATTTTGTTGATTTTCATGCAATTTGCATGTCAGATTAACGCTCAGAAATTGAAATTTGAAAATCCTTTACCGGTTAGTTTTGGTGATCCTTATATTTTAAAAGCTTCCGATGGAAAATATTACATGGTTGGGACCGGGGGCGTGAAAGACGGATTTAAAATGTATTCGTCGCCGGATTTAAAAGAATGGAAAGACGAGGGCCGGATATATACCGGAAATACAGCTGAATCATGGGGAATTGCCAATTTTTGGGCTCCTGAATTATACGAGTACAAAGGTCGGTTCTACCTGCTGTTTAGTGCCGACTGGCGCGAAAATCCAACTAATGAGTTGGAGAATTTCCGCATTGGCGTAGCTGTTTCTGATTCGCCTACCGGTCGGTTTACCGACCTGTATAACCATCCGATTTTCGATCCGGGATACCCGGTAATAGATGGGAACCTGCATTTTGAAGATGGAAGGGTTTACCTGTATTTCTCGCGTTGTTGTTATAAAAATCCGGTCGAAAGTGAAGTGGCTGACTGGGCGCGCACCAAAGGCTTATTTTCAAAAATAGAGGAGAGCTGGGTGTATGGCGTTGAAATGAAACCTGATTTTTCAGGGATCATTGGCGAACCGCAATTGTTATTACGCCCACCGCTGTCGATGGCCGATCCGCAGGCGGAATGGGAGAGCCGATCGGTAACTTCAGGCGAGATAAACCGTCGCTGGACGGAAGGTTCGTTTATTTTCAAGAAAAATGAAACATACTACATGATGTATTCGGCGAACTATTTTGGAGGAAAGAATTATGCCGTTGGATATGCTACCTCCAAATCGCCGCTAGGTCCGTTTACAAAGGCAAGCAACAATCCGGTGCTGGAAAAGAACGTCGAAAAAGGTGGTATTGTCACCGGCACCGGCCATAATTCAGTGACCGTTTCTCCGGATGGTAAAAATATGCTTTGCGTTTACCATGGAAGGACTTCGAAAACCGGTGATAAAAGGGTCGTTTTTATCGACCTGATGGAAGTGTTGAAAGATGGTCGCCTGGTTGTTCATGGACCAACGACAAAAGAATAACTGATTTCAAAATAGCTGTAACATGAAACTAAATAAACAAGGAGCTGTTTTAACAGCCGTTGCACTGGCCGGCATCTCCGGTGGCTGGGCACAGAAAACAACTAAACCTGATAAAACTGCCGTTAACATCGTATTGTTTGTGGCCGACGACCTGGGAGCCAACGATATCGGTCCTTATGGAAACCGGGTGGTTCGCACGCCCAATCTCGATTGTCTGGCCAGTCAGTCGTTGCTGTTTTCTAACGCCTTTGCAAGTTCGCCCACCTGTGCCCCTTCCCGTGCATCTATTCACACCGGGCTGTATCCGTTCAGGAACGGGGCACATGTCAATCACTCCGGAATTCGGGAAGGAATACAAACACTTCCGGTTTGTTTACAGTCGCTGGGGTATAAAGTAGCCATCGCCGGGAAACTGCATGTTGGGCCCGGGCGCTTTTATCCGTTCGAGATGATTCACAATACCAATGTTCCGGAACCCGGACATGAAAAGGACGGTGTACTCTGGACCGACCTGAACATGGATCCGGTTGATCAATGGCTGGCTGAAGCTTCGGCAAAAAAGGGCAATTTCATGCTGGTTATTAATGATCACAGTCCTCACGTGATTTGGCCGGAAAAGCCGGAATATGATTATACCAAAGTCGATGTTCCATCAATCCATATCGATACCAAAGACACGCGGGTGTCGAGGGCCCGGTACTATACCGATATTACCAAAATGGACGGTAATGTTGGCAAATTGTTGAAGAGCCTCGAAAAATACAATCTCGACGAAAATACGGTGGTTATATTTACCGCCGATCAGGGTCCGCAATGGGCATTTGGTAAATGGAACCTTTACGACTATGGAATTCGTGTCCCGCTGTTGGTGAAATGGCCCGGAACCGTTGAGGGTGGAAAAGAAACCAACGCTTTAGTTTCTTTGGTTGATTTATTGCCGACCGCTATGGAACTGGCAGGAGGTTCATCAGCTAAAAATCTTCAGGATATCGATGGGAAAAGTTTGGTTTCGCTGCTCTCCGGAAAGAAAAGCAGTGTGCACGAAGCCATTTTTGCCAGTCACACCGGCGATGGAAAGGTAAACCAGGCGCCCATGCGCATGATCAGGACCGCCCGGTATAAATATATCGTCAACCTGGCTCCTGAACAATTGTACACCAACCATATCGATATTGCAAAAGATCACGACGGAGGTCGTCAATACTGGCCTTCGTGGGTCACTGAATCGTATAAAAGCGAGCATGCCGCTTCCGTGCTGTGGCGTTACCACAACCGCCCCAAAGAAGAGTTGTATGATGTGCTTAGCGATCCAGATGAGATACATAATTTGGCTGCCGATCCGGCATACGAATCAACCATTCAGGGATTCCGGACGCAAATGGCCCAATGGCGCGAAAAGCAGGGTGATAAGGAAACCGGAATCTATGAGAGCGCGAAAAAAGGAGAGGTGATTCCCTATATTTTTAAATAAGGGTGAACAGTCCTGCGGAATAAGAAGTTGAAATACCGAATTCAATGAGAAAGAGTGTAGTCATAATTGGCTACCCTCTTTCTTATTGATTAATTGGTCGTACGCTTAAACTACCGGATTATTGAATCAAGTTTTTGCGAAAGCTCCTGTACAATTTCAGGGTGATCAGAAGCAATATTTTTTGTTTCGCCAAGGTCGTTTTTCAGGTTGTATAACTGGATTTCGTCTGTCAATCCGCTGTTCACTTTCTTGTTTTTCATCCAATCAGGAGTTTCACCTGCCTGGGGCCTGATATATTTCCAGTCGCCTTTACGCAACGCAAATGTGTAGGCTTCTTCGAGCATATATTCCCTGCCTTTTTCGGTGCGGCCCAGCCAAGCATCCAGATAATTTTCGCTGTCGGTGGCATCGCCGGGAGCGACCTGTTGCCCAACCAAATTTGCCAGCGAAGCATACAAATCAACCTGTGTCAACAATGCTGAACTTGTACCGGACTTAACTGTACCCGGCCAGTAAACGATGGTTGGCATACGGGTGCCCGCTTCGAGAATTGAATATTTCGCGCCGTTGAATAGGCCAGCCGGTTGATGACTGCCCAACAATTCCACGGCTTTGTCGTCGTAGCCATCGTCGAGTATCGGACCATTATCGCTGGAGAAAATGATCAGTGTATTTTGAGCCAACCTCAATTCTTCCAAATGTTTGACGATTTCGCCGACGCACCAGTCCATTTGGGCGATGGCATCTCCGCGTGGTCCCATTGAGCTGGAACCAATAAATTTTTCATTGGGTTGGCGCGGAACATGAATATCGTGAAATGCCAGGTATAAAAAGAAGGGCTGCGATTTATTCTCATTGATGAAACTTTTTGCCTTATTGGTCAGGATAAACGGGAAATCTTCGTCTTTCCAAAGCGATTTTTCTCCACCACTCATAAACCCAATGCGGCTGACCCCGTTCACAATACTGTTGCTGTGCTGCAAATCAGCAGTCACTTTTAACATTTCAGGATGTGCAGTTCCTGTAGGATATCCGTCAATTTCACTACCGTAACTTACCGTAATTGGATCGGCAGGATCCGCGCCAACGACTTTCTGATTTTCAACAAAAACGCAGGGAACACGGTCGCCGGTTGCAGGAATCAGAAAACTGTAGTCAAACCCTATTTCGCGTGGACCAGGTTTAATTTCTTCGTTCCAGTTGACCGTTCCCCTTCCTAGTCCGAGGTGCCATTTCCCGACAACTGCAGTAGCATATCCGGCTTTTTTCAGCATCGAAGGCAATGTCCCTTTGGCCGGATCAATAATCAGCGGTGCATCGCCGGGCAAAACCGCTGCTTTGTTCCGAATCCCGTAAAGCCCTGTTAGCAATGAGAATCGGGATGGTGTGCAGGTAGCAGCAGAACAATGCGCGTCGGTGAAGTTGACACCTTGTTGAGCTAACCGATCGATGTTGGGAGTTTTCACCCCTTTTGCACCGTTCACTCCGATATCGCCAAAACCTAAATCATCGGCATAAATAATGACAATGTTGGGTTTGGTAACTGTTGGTTGCTGTTTGTGAGAACAACTAGCTATTGCCAGTGGTGCCAATATCATCGGAGTATATAAAAGCTTACAGGCGTTTTTGCGAATCATCTTTAATGAGATTAGAATTGAATTTTTTTGCAATTGATTTGTTTTCTATTCTGACATCACCGGAATAATCACTTTCGATCCGTCGACACTGAATTTGAATTGGTTCTTTACAGCATCCCATTCCCTGTTTACCGGCACAATGCGTGTTCTTCTCGGGGCAACCTGTTGCTGATCGAAATGAATGTGGTAAACGTAGTACAACTGAGCATTCTTACCTTCAAACAGGTCTCCGTGACCAGAGCCATTCTCGCCGACAATTGAATGATGAATAATCGGGTTTCCTTCGTATTTTACCCAGGGGCCCATGGGCGAATCAGCAACAGCATACCCAACAGCATAATCGATATTCTTGAAGTGATTTGCTGAATAAAACAGGTAGTATTTGTCCTTCATTTTAACCACCGTCGGGCCCTCCATAATTGGTGCCGATTCAAAATTTGGTGTGGCCTCCCAGGGTTCAGTCTGGCCGAAGCATTTAGTCAACGTTTCGGGCTTTATTTTTCCTGAATTCAGGTCAAATTCGGCTACCCAAATGTAATTACCATTGTTAAACCGAACATGATAGAGATAGTACTTTCCGTCGTCATCTTTAAAAATGAACGAATCGATATTTTTTGCTGATCTGTCGATCGGGACAACTTCCTTTTGCCGATATGGTCCGAGCAAGGATGTTGATTCAGCCATTACAGTTTGCTCGTTGGCGGTATAAGTCAGGTAATATTTTTTACTGGCCTTAAAGATTTGCGGTGCCCAGAAACCTTGTGTTCCGAAACACTGGTCGCCTTTGCTAAGGATCATACGCTCGGCGCCATTGGAACCTTGCGGAGTCTTCCAGCTTTTCAAATCATTCGACTCCAGAATTGCGAAACCAGGTATGCCTCCTCCGCCTTTCGTTCCGGTTAGGTAATATTTTCCACCTTCGACCCAAATGGTGGGATCGGCAAAGAAAATTTGCTTCTTTTCCTGTGCAAAAAGCTGTATTCCAATAATTAATAAAATTGAACAGGTAATCGTTAATTTCATTGTTTCCGTATAAAGTTGATAATTTTGGGTGATCTGTATCCTACAAAAAGTAAGCGATTCAGTTTTCTGAACACCACTATTGTGCTTTTCAGAAAACTGAATCGCCAGTACCGCAAAGAACTCGTTGCTATTTTCCGGTTAAGCTTTTAATCAGGTCAACTTCTTCCTGCCGGTAAGGTTTTCCATCCGGATGAAATATTTCGTGGAACCAAAGTTTAGGTTCTGAACCATCAGGAATGGGCTCGTCCCAGGCATATTTCGTGTTCGATTTCCCGGCAACCAGGCCCCAGTTAATCGCGCCAATGTTTTGCTCCTTCAGCATGGGCATGATGTTGGTAAAATAGCTGTTGTTGCGGCGCGCCATGTATTCGGTACACACCATCGGGCGGTTGTAGCGTTTCAGGGTATCAATGGCAGCCTGGTGTTTTTCCGGTCCTTCGTAGTTGTGATAAGTGATGATGTCAGAATTTTCAACCTGAAATTTGTTCAGGGCGGATAAATCCAGCCTCCAAACTCCGGCCGACATCGGTTGCGAAGGACGAACTTCCCATCCCCATTCAAACACCTTTTTGAGCAAAGGCATCGATTTGTTGCCGTAGCCGGAGTTGCCGGGTTCGTTGTACAAATCCCAGATGGCAATGCGTTTGTCGTCTTTAAAAGTAGTGAGCACATCTTTCACATACGCTTCAAGGGTTTTAACCAGGGTGGTGTCGCTGAACAGTAAATCGCCCGGATCGCGCACCCAGCCCGAATTGTGTACGCCCGGTTTCGGATCGGGTTGTTTTCCGGCCTGGTAGGTCGGGTTCCAGCAGTCATCGAAAAAGACAAAAATAGTTTTGATTCCGTGTTTCGATGCGATATCAAGGTAAGTATTCATCCGGCCCTTAAAACCTTCCTTGTCCACTTCCCAAGCCACATGGTGCAGGTAAACACGCATGGCATTCATGCCAATTGCTTCGGCCCAGTCCAGTTCGCGGTTAATGGTGGCTGTGTCGAACGACTCGGCTTGCCAGGTCTCCAACTGGTTAATGGCAGTACTCGGGTTGAAATTACTTCCACGCAGCCAGCCGTTTTCGGCTGCCCACTGCTGAGCCTGCGCTTCGGTCCAGCGGGTGGATACCGGCTCTTTTTTCTCTTCTTTCTTCTGTACATTTTGGCACGCTGCAAATAGCATTACAACTGCCAGTAAACTGAAAAAAATACTGTTCTTCATCTGTAATTATTTATTTTGGTTTTCGAATATTTCTCCGGAATCTTCCTGTTATCATACAATCATCAGGCATTTTTGCATTTGGCTGATTTGCTTCTGATAAGTTATACAATCAATGAGGTTTTTTTGCTCATTCGGATTATTCAGTATGTCGTAAAATTCTTCAGTCGGATGAATGTAATATTTCTGAATGAAAGAAGGAGCTCTCGGATTGATAAAGCAATTTTTTTAGACAACATGGGGCTGAATATCTGCAATTATTAATGCTAATCGGCCATCGTTGGTCGCGGCATTCATACAAGCTATAACATTTTCAGCCAGCTCGTCTGCCTTCCTAATGCAGTTATAAAATCCACATTTGCTTATTGCTCATAACGGATGCTATTTCCTGTTCTTTTGATATTGCTTTTTAGCCTCAGGATGTGTTGCCAAAATGGCTTTCAGCTCGGCTGCTACTTTTTTATCCTGATCGTAAATGTTCTTAGTTTCCAGCGGGTCGTTCAAATAGTCGTACAACTCATAGCCTTTCTCTGCTGCCGGATTATTTATGCTTGTCCATTCCACCAGCCGGTAGCGGTCGGTACGGATAGCACGTCCCAGATATCCATCTTTCGGGAAGGCATGATAGGCGTGGTTTCTGACACGCGCATCGGTGTTTTGGAGAACCGGCACCAAACTTACTCCGTCAATGGGCTGCGGCCCTTTTGGTTTTCCCAATCCGGCCAATTCAGCCAGTGTCGGATAAATATCAACGGTTTCGGCTAACTGATCGGTTACTGAATTTGGTTTGGCAACGCCGGGAGCCACCATGATCAACGGAATGATGTTGGCCTGTTCGTAGTTGGTATGTTTGGTCCAATAGCCGTGGTCGCCCAGATGCCAGCCGTGGTCGCCCCACAGTACGATAATCGTATTTTCGAGCATGTTCAGGCGTTCCAGTTCATCCATTACCCGCCCGAGCTGTGCATCCATGTAACTCATCGAAGCATAGTATCCGTGGATCAACTTCCGGGTGAGCGAATCGGCATAAACATATTGACCAACAGGGATCGGATCAAACTGAGTGATTTCACCACCTCTTTTAGTGGCGTAGCGGGGCGCTCCATCCGGGTCTTTCACGTATTTGGGCATTGGCAATTTTTCGGGCTGATACAGGTCCCAGTATTTTTTGGGGGCGCTAAACGGCAAATGCGGACGGGCAAATCCAATAGCCATAAAAAACGGCTGTTCTGGTTTCTTCTTCAACTCACGCAAACGGTCGATGGCATGACGGGCCACTCGTCCATCAGCATACGCATCATCAACCACATCGGGTGACTCCCATGCCGCACCGCGTGGCAACTCTTTGTTTGCCGGAAGATCAGGAAAATACAGGTGTGTATTTTCAAAGAAGGCTTCTTCCCGGGTCAGTTTTCGGTTGGTACTTTTGGGAACCAGATATTCAATTACCTTTTCTTTGTGGTGCGGAACACTCCACGATGCTTCATCGTTGGTA
>CAYRBM010000003.1:0-73904 GCA_964422425.1 uncultured Odoribacter sp. | reverse complement strand
AGTCGAAATATCTATACCATTGTTGCGTACCTGAATATTTTTCAGAACAGGGTGTTCGTGAACGCCAAAATGATCGGTAATTACACCGCGATCGACAGGCCAGGGCAGACGTCGTTTATTTTGCTCAAATTGTCCTGAAACCAGTTTTTGCTCGGGAGTCATTTCGTATCCAGCCTTTCCGCTTTGTTTAGCTTTGTTGACTTCTTCATCAATAATCCGCTGAATTTCGCGACTCAATTGCGCTTCAATTTTCTGTTGCTCACGCAATTTACGCTCGAATTCCTTCTGCTTTTTCTGTAATGAAGTGAGGTACTGACCCTGCTGTTTCTTTTCCTTGTTTAGTTGATCGGCTTCGCGTTTCTTTGCCTGAAGCAGTGTTTCCTTCTCTGTTTTCTGTCGTTCCAGGTTTTTCACTTTTACCTGAATCAAATCGCGGATCCACTGAATCAATTCAGCTTGTTTCTTCCGGTATTCGGTGTACTGTTTCAGGTACATCAATCGTTTGTAGGCCTGATTAAAGCTGTTTGACGAAAGCACAAACAACACTTTGCTGTAATTGGTCTGGTTCTTTTGCGCAAACAAAATCAAGTTAGCGTATTCCTTTTTCAGTTCTTCCAGATCGGTATTCAACGAGCTGACCAGCCAGGCATTTTGGTCAATAAATTCGCCCAAAACACCCACTTCCGAATTAATTCCGGTAATCAGGTTGGTCCGAAGCTCAATTTGTTTGTTCAGGATTTTGTATTTATTGAGCGTTTGCTTTTCATTTTTCCGGGCTTCTTCGAGCAAGCGGGTAGTGTATTTGATTTGCTCGTTGGTTTTCTCCTTTTTTTTACGCAACTCATCAAGCGACTGAGCATTCGTCAGCACCGACAATAAAAAAACAACAGAAAAAATCAGGCAAAACCTCATCCCAGTTAGAGTTTAATGCGTGTAAATTTTTCAGGTACTTTGAAGTTGATCTCTTTCTCTTTTTCCAATGAAAAACCAGCGAATCTGATATTGAGCTCCATTTTCGTTTCGGGACTTACCAGATTCAGGTCGATTTCGCCCGGATATAATTGTTTTTCAACTTCTGTATAATCCAAAAAACTGATGTTCAGCTTTCGGGCATTCTGCAAATCATCGAGGGTAATTTTCCGGAGTTTGTAAGTTACGGGATCAACATAAACCGACTGGTGCACAGGCCCGGGTTCAACCAGTTTTCGGGCACGGCGAGCTTGCCTACGCTCATTCATTGGCTGATTTTCCGGTTTCCGGTTCATCTTTCTCACCGATTCTAAAACATACATTCCCGAGTCAATTTTAGTTTCGTAATCGCGGTTTTCCTTTTCACGCTTTTCATCCTGCAACGAGAAAATATTGTTGGAAAGAATGGCGTGAACTGTCTCAAAATCGAGGTCCATGTCCATCACAGAGCTGAGGTAGCTGTAATCGTCGAGAAAGTATGTTTTTTCAAGGTAATTGATGAATTTCACGCTGTCGGGGGTTAACCACAAGCGGCCAACAGGGATGTTCAGCTTGGTCAGCATCACCGTAATTCGTTTGTCTTTTTCGGCCCAAATACTTGCTCTGAAAGAGGTTTGGGTCTTGCCGTTGTCGAACTGGCAGCTGATCCGTTTGATCGAAAGATGCTTGTAATCGAACGCATTATTCTCGATATTTCTGATCAGTTTACCCGCACTCATTGGCTTAATTACAGCCGAAGTGGTTACTATCTTTGTGCTTCTGCACGAAGAAAAACCCAGCAAAATAATCGCTGAAAATCCAATCAGGAAAACCCGGATATGTGAAATGTTTCTCAGGTTCATTTCTTGTCGAGGTAACGCTGCTGCTTAATTTTTTCGCCCAGTAATTCGGAGCCATCTCCAATTTCATGCGCTTTTTTCCATTGCTCGAGCGCTTTGTCCTTTTGCCCAAGCATATAGAGAATATCGCCGTAATGCTCCACGATCACACCATTTTTATCGCCGCCGTTTTTGATAGCGGTTTCCATGTAAAACTTGGCCAGGTTGTAATCTTTACGCATGAAAAGTACCCAGGCATAGGTATCCAGATAAGTCGAATTTTCCGGATTAGCCCGAACAGCTTTTCCGCTCAATAATTCCGCTTTCTCCAGATTTTCATTGCGGATTGAAAGATAATAGGCGTAATTATTCATCGCCAGCCAGTTTTCCGGATCAAGGCTAATCACATCGTCAAAAGCTTTGAATGCTTCTGCCACCCTGTTCAGCTTGTAATTGGCCTCGGCCTTATACAATTCAAACTGAATTTTCATCGGTTTATTATCCAGTAAATAGGATTCGCCTTCTTTCAGGATATCGAGGGCTTCGGTGTATTTTTCGAGCTGCAAACAGGCCACAGCACGCAATCCGTATAAAATCGGCTGATTGGGAAACAGGTCGATGGCTTTTTCGGCATCGGTGTAAATGCTTTTAAAATCGAGCAAATCGTTGCTGATCAACAGCATTCGTTCCCAAATCAGATAATTGTCTTTGTTGGTTTCCAGAACCTTACGGAGCTGTTCCCTAGCTTCCGGCAGTTTTCCTTTGCTGATCAGGTATTCGGCATAAACCGTGAAAACACGGTAGTCGTCGCCGTTGGTTTTTATCAGGGTTTCAACCAATTCGTTTACCTGGCTTTCGGTGAAGAACGGTTTTTCTTCGGCCGTCATCATCAGGTAATACTGAATTTTGGTTTCCACATCGGCCGATTTATTCTGAAAGCCTTTGCGAATGTATTCCCAGGCTTTTTCCTTATCTTCTTTCTGTCGGTAAAACGAGGTGAGCGAAAAGAGGACAAAACCATTATCCGGATCAATTTCCAGAATTTTCAGGTAATATTTCAGTGCGTTGGCTTCGTCTTTTTCCGACAGGAAATAATCGGCCATCAGTCCGTAGTAGCGGGGTTCTTTCGGGTTGTAATCAATCAATTTCTGCAATTCGGCCTGAGCTTCTTTTTTCTTTCCGGAAGCCTGTAAAATCTGCTGTTTTTCTACCGAAATCTGGTCGCTGATACCAATTTTTTTCTCCAGTTCGTTGTAAACTTCAATGGCCTGATCGAACTTTTCGGCCGATGAAAGCAATGCCCCGTTCATGTAGAGGTATTCCAGATTTTCGGGATCGAGTTTATACAATTGCTGGTACAAATCGGCAGCTTTTTTGTACTGTTTACCCTGTTGATAAATCTGCGCCAGCAAAACTTTGTACCACTTATTTTCAGGATCAATATTGATGGCTTTTTCGAGCAGAAGCGACGAACTGGTTTGGTCGCCATTGCCGCTGTGAATTTTGGCCAGCTCGAACATCGCCGACGATGAGTTGGGATTGATCTCCAGGCATTTCGAAAACAAGGTGATGGCAGCCTGTTGATTTCCAATCATTTTCTGCTTCAACCCTTCGATAAACGTATATTCGAATTCGTTTTTGTCGTCGTCCGAAATTTTGGTTTCCTCCACCGCCTCGGGTTGGGCCTGAACAGCAGAATTGACCTGCTTTTTAGTCGTTCCGCAAGAGGATGCCAGGATTGAAACAACCGCAATGTATGCTAAATATTTGTTCTTCATTCGTTTTACTTTTTACCGGTATGACCGAAACCACCGGCTCCGCGAACGGTTTCTTCCAGCACTTCAACTTCTTCCCAGCCAATATGTTCGTGTTTGGCAATGACCATCTGGCAAATGCGTTCGCCGTGTTCAATCACAAATTCTTCGTTCGATAAATTGATCAGGATGATTCCAACCTCACCACGATAATCGGCATCGATGGTTCCAGGCGAATTCAGCACGGTAATTCCTTTTTTCAGGGCTAAACCGCTGCGTGGCCTGATTTGGGCTTCGTATCCTACCGGAAGTTCGATAAACAGGCCGGTCGGCACCAAAACACGCTGTAAAGGCTTCATCACAATTGGGGTTGTCAGATTGGCACGAAGATCCATTCCGGCAGAATGAATTGTACTGTATTCCGGAAGCGGATTATTGGATTGATTAACGATTTTAACGATCATTTCTGTTTAAATTTTTTCAAGCTGCTAAGATATGGATTTATAGCTTGAATGAGACAAATTAAATTTTGGTATTAACAATATTTAGCAGGATTCAACTACCATAAAATCAGCCATGATCTGGTCGGAAACGAATAATCCTTCAGTCTTTAAACTGATCATTCCGGAAGATTTTTTGACCTGCCCCGACGCGAGATACTTTTGCAGGATTTTCTGAAAATGAAGGTTATACGAAGCCGAAAACTGTGTTTGAATGACTGTTTCCGAAATTCCCCAAACTGTTCGCAAACCGGTGATGATATAGTCGTTGTAACGGTCCTGTTCGGTCAAAATTTCGGTTTCGAAATAGGATTCGCCCGTTTCAATCCCTTTCAGGTACCCAGAAACTGACGACACATTCCAGCGGCGGGTTTTCAAATTGAACGAATGCGCCGACGGACCAATTCCCAAATACTTTTCATTTTTCCAGTACGACGAATTGTGCTTCGAATAAAATCCGGGTTGGCAAAAATTCGAAATTTCGTAATGCTCAAAACCGGTTTCGATTAATATCGTCCGAAGTATTTCAAACTGCTGTAAACTAACATCATCGGGCAATTCTTTCAGCATTCCTTTTTTAAGCTGCTCGTAAAAAACGGTGCCTTCGTGGTAAGTCAGGTGGTAAGCCGAAATGTGCTGCACTCCCAGATCGACAGCCTGGCGAACGCCTCTCTCCCACTCTTCCGGAGTTTGGTTGGGCAACCCGTAAATTAAATCGATGCTGATATTTTCGAAGCCTGCTTTTTTTGCCCACTCTACCGAACAAATGGCTTGCTCTACGCTGTGGCGGCGGTTCATCAACCGAAGGTCGGGCTCCGAAAACGACTGAATGCCCATGCTCAGCCGGTTATATCCCAATTGCCTGATTGATTCCAGTTTAGACAAACTTAAATCGTCTGGATTGGCTTCCATCGTGATTTCGGCTTCCGGAGAAACAATGTAATTTCTGCGGATGGTTTCGAGCAATTCACCGAGTTCACTAACCTGTAAAACCGAGGGAGTGCCTCCGCCCAGGTAAATGGTTTGTATTTCTTCGGATTTCAATTCTCCGGATCGATCAGTCAACTCTCTTTTGAGCGCGGCCACCATCTGGTATTTTGCCCCAAAATCGGTTGATTTGAAGAAATCGCAGTAATGGCAGCGTTTGCGGCAAAATGGAATGTGGAGGTAAATTCCGGCCATGGGAATGACTGAAGGATTGAATGACTGAAGAACAGAAGTAAAGATCAAATTAGAGTTTGATCAGATCCTCAAATCCGGTCATATCGCCCAAAATTCCGGCAATGGTGGTTTCCTGATAAAACTGATACAATTGCGCCCGGATTGGGCCAAAACGTGAATGCACCGAGCAGGGTTTCTCGTTTTGCTCGTGTGTGGAACAAGGTTGCAACCCAATCAGGCAGTTCTTGAAAAAGTCTTCACCATCGACAATGCGCACAATTTCGTAGAGCGAAATTTCACTGGCTTTCTTTCCAAGCCCAAATCCACCATTCGGACCTTTAGTCGAAACCAGTATTTTTTGTTTGACGAGGTTCTGAAGAATTTTCCCTAAAAAAGGAGTTGGAATCGTTAGGTCGGAAGAAATCTTTTTGATGCCGATCTTAGTCCCGTCCTCCGAATATTTTCCGAGATAAATCAGCGCTCTGACAGCATATTTGCACGTATTCGACAGCATAGGTGTTATTTTTTAGTTTTCCATTGTTTACTAAATGATTGATCGGCCAGTTTGGGCAGTTGTTTTCGTTCGCCCAAAGCCTTAGCCCCTAACAAAGCAAGTGTATTTTTTGTTTTTCCTCCAACCAAATCCAGCCGGTTTCGGCTCGAAAATGCATATTCAAAACCTTTCATTCCTGAATTCCAGACAAAACCTCCGGCTCCTGCTTTTACGGCATTTCGACGATTGATAAGCAGCATGTGATGAAGCGGGATTTTAACCGGGCAAACCTCTGTACATTTACCACAAACCGAACAAGCCGAACTCAGGTGATTGTACTCTTTCAAACCTTTGAAATACGGCGTAATTACTGAGCCGATTGGCCCGCTGTAAGTGGCATCGTAGGTATAGCCACCAATGTTTTTGTAAATTGGACAGGCATTCAGGCAGGCGCCGCAACGAATGCATTTCAGCGCTTCGTATTGATCGTCGTCGCTGTAAAGTTCCGAGCGTTTGTTATCGAGTAAAATAACGAACATTTTTTCAGGCCCATCAGTTTCGTCCGGTTTCTTCGGACCGGTGATCAGCGAATTGTAAACCGAAATCTGCTGACCTGTTCCGTGGGCAGCCAGAATTGGCCACATTAGCGCGAGATCCTGCATCCGGGGAATTACTTTTTCGATTCCGGCGATCACGATATGAATTTTGGGAAAGGAAACCGACATCAACGCATTTCCTTCGTTCTCCGTCAGACAAATTCCTCCCACGTCGGCCACCAGAAAATTGGCGCCAGTAATTCCCACATCGGCCGAAGTGAATTTTTTCCGAAGCAATTCGCGAACAAAACCTGTCAGGTATTCAGGAGCACTTCCTTCAGGAGTATTAAACTTTTCAGTGAATAATTGGGCAATATCGTGCCGCGATTTGTGCATGCATGGCGTAACGATATGATACGGTTTTTCGCCTGCCAATTGCACAATGTATTCACCCAGATCGGTTTCGAGCGACTCCACTCCTATTTCTTCCAGATGATGATTCAGTTCAATTTCTTCGGTGGTCATCGATTTGCTTTTGACCACTGTTTTCGAACCGTTTTCAATCAGTATTTTTTTGATTTCGGCAATCGCTTCGTCGGTGTTTTCGGCCCAGATTACCGATGCCCCATTATTCGTGATGTTTTTTTCGAATTGCAGCAAATAATCGTGTAAATTATTGATGGCCTGCGTTTTGACATGCGAAGCCCGCGATTTGGCCAGCTCGAGGTTTGAATACCGTTTCCTGCCACGATCAACTGCCGCATCGTATTTCGCGATGTTGAATTTGATTGTCGCCCGGTGTTTCAGATCGAAGGCAATTTCTTCTGATTTCTGCAGGAATATTTTCTTTTGTTCCGACATCGTTAGCAAACCGGTATCTTGTTGATTCTGTTGAGATGACGACCACCTTCAAACTCCGTAGTCAAGAATATTTTAACAATTTCAACCGCCTGTTCGTCGGTGATGTAACGGGCCGGAAGCGCGCAAACATTGGCATCGTTATGCAGCCGGGCCAGCATGGCAATTTCGGGCATCCAACAAATCGCCGAACGAATTCCCTGATGCTTGTTGGCGGTCATGTTTATGCCGTTTCCGCTTCCGCAGAGCGTAATTCCGAGGCTAAATTCTCCTTTGCTCACAGCATCGGCCAACGGATGGGCGTAGTCGGGGTAATCGCTGCTTTCGGCCGAATAGGCACCGTAATCATGATATTCGATTCCCTGCTCCTGAAGGAATTTCAACACAGACTGTTTTCGCTCAAAACCCGCGTGGTCGCTGGCAACGGCAATCTTTAAATTCTTCATTTTGATTGAAAATAAAAAGTCAAAAATAATACTTAAAAGTATTTTATTGACTATCGTTTGAATAAAGTTCGAAGATCATTTTTTTCCATCAGGAATACCACTCCCACAAACACTCCGAATAATCCAAAATTCAGGGCATATTTCAGTTTTTCTCCTGAAAAATGAGTTGCTTCAGAAAGGTAATAAAGCACGATTGAAAGGCCCAGATAAATCAGAATTCGCTTGAGGTCGTACTCCACCCGATAGTACTTTTGGCCAATTATATACGAAATAACCGTCATGATGACAAAGCAAAGCAGAACGGCATAAGCCGATCCCATGTAGCCCATCGACGGGATAAACAGCACATTCACGACAATGGTCAAAACAGCACCAACTCCGGCAATCCAGGCGCCCATCCAGGTTTTGTCCGACAGTTTGTACCACAACGAAAGATTGAAATAAATGCCCATGAATAAATTGGCCATCAGCACAGCCGGAACAACTTTTAGTCCGGAGTGATATTCGGAGCCGATCAGAATCTTGAAAACATCAATAAACAGAACGATTCCGAGGAAAATGAGCAGGCCGAAAATCACGAAATACTTCATCACATGAGCATAAATCAGTGTCGAATCGCTTTTCTTTTGCTGATTGAAAAAGAACGGCTCAAACGAATAGCGGAATGCCTGGATAAACATGTTCATCAACACGGCCAGCTTGTAGTTGGCGCCGTAAATCCCGAGTTGTTCCATCGGTTTTTGATCGGCCGGAACCAGTTCGGGGATCAAAATTTTGTCGATGTTTTGATTGACCATCCCGAAAATTCCGACCAGCAGGATAGGGAAGGAGTACCAGAACATTTCGCGGAAAAGCGGCCAGTCGAACACCAGTTTAATTTTCTTGATTTCAGGAATAAGCATAATCAGTGTTACCACCGAAGCAATTAAATTGGCTACAAAAACATATCCAACTCCAAACTCCGGATTATAAATAAACCGGACAATGCTCTCAGGATTTGACTTTAGCAGGTGCGGGCAAACCGACAAAAAAAACAGGTTGAAGAAAATGTTAAAAAAGATGTTGACCATTTTTAATGTTGCAAACCGAACGGCTTTTCCTTCGTGCCGCAGGTTGGCAAACGGAATGGCTGTTCCGGCATCAAGCGCCACAATAATGGCCAGCCATTTAATGTATTGTTCGCTGTTGGCATAATCCAAAAATCCGGCAATATTTCCGGAGAAAAGAAAGGTGATTAGCACAAACAAGACAGAACTTCCGAACAGCGAAAAGGCGCTGGTTGAATAGATTTTGTCGTGATCCTGCTTTTTGTTGGCGAACCTGAAAAATCCGGTTTCCATCCCAAAAGTGAGAATAACCAGCAGGAAAGCGACGTACGAATAAAGGTTGGTCACCACGCCATATTCCTCCGGAAGAAAAATACGGGAATAATACGGAACCAGCCACCAGTTCAGGAAACGGCCGACGATGCTGCTCATGCCATAAATGGCTGTTTCGCCGGCTAATTTTTTGAGTGCTCCCACGATTGTGAAATTTTCGTCAAAGATATAAAGCTATTCATTCGTATAAATTATTTGTTCCTCTATTTGAACCCAAGCAGTACTCATGGAATAGCCATTTATACATTTTACGGTTCGTCTCGTCATGGGTGAGATGGCTATTTCTTCTCATTAGTTGGCAAAATCGGGTTGAAAGCCAATTTGTTTTATATTTGATGCCTGTAAAAACAACCGTTAGAATCAAACCAATGAATTTCAGAATATTCGCCGGATTTATTGTCATCGAACTGTTTGTCAGCTCGTTTTCATGTTCCAATAAATCAAATCGTTCGCGAAAACCTGTTGTGCAAATCACAGTCGAATCGGTTCACCAGAAAATCATTTTTGGCGACGATATTTCGATTAAAATTTCGGTTAAACTGAAAGAAGGCGAGCTGAAAGAAACCAAAATATTTGTTGATTCAACACAGGTGGCATCGAGTACCGAAGCCGAGTTTACTACTTATCTCAAGAAGTATAAGATCCTCGGAAAGCATACCGTCAAAGCAGTTTCTACAAAAACCGATGGGGTGGAAGGCATTTACTTTAAAACCTTCGAAGTTTTTTCAGATATTATTCCCGAACAATATGGATATGAAGTCGTTGAAACCTATCCTCACAATGAGAAATTTTTTACCGAAGGACTTGAATTTCACAACGGATCGCTTTACGAAAGCACTGGTGAACATGGTACTTCGGGCATATACAAAACCAACCTGAAGACAGGAAAAACTTTGCAGTCGGTGAAACTGGCCGATCGTTATTTTGGAGAAGGTATTTCGATTATCAACAACCAGATTTTTCAATTGACATATAAAACTCAGATCGGATTTGTTTACGAACTCGAAACGATGGCTTTGGTGGACAGTTTTCGGTTCGAATCGGCAGAAGGGTGGGGGATGACCAACGACGGCAAAAATCTGATGATGGGTGACGGAACCAATATCCTGACTTACATCGACCCAGCGACGTATAAAACAGTTAAAAAAGTACAGGTTTACGATCACAAAGAACCCACTTTTTACCTGAATGAGCTGGAATATTCCGACGGATTTATTTATGCCAACGTTTATACCACCAACCTGATCGTCAAGATTGATCCACAAACCGGAAAAGTGCTTTCAAAAATCAATCTCGATGGCCTTTTAACCATGATTAATCCCGATAAACAGGTGGATGTTCTGAATGGAATAGCCATCGACCCGGTCACAAAAAAAATGTACGTCACCGGAAAGTTTTATCCCAAAATTTTCGAGATTCGGCCCGTTAAAAAAGGGTAGGGGAGTCGCCGTAATGGATTTTTCCCAGATGTTTGTATGCTAATTCTGTCACTTCGCGTCCACGCGGAGTTCGTTTCAAAAAGCCTTCTTTGATCAGGAAAGGTTCATAAACTTCTTCAATGGTTCCTGAATCTTCACCAACCGCAGTAGCGATAGTTGAAACTCCAACTGGCCCACCCTTGAATTTATCGATGATGGTGTTCAGAATTTTATTATCCATTTCATCCAAACCGTATTTGTCGATGTTTAAAGCATCGAGCGAATACAAAGTTATCTCCAGCGTAATATCTCCATTTCCTTTCACCTGAGCGAAATCGCGTACCCGTCGTAACAAAGCATTTACAATTCGGGGAGTCCCCCGGCTGCGAGAAGCGATTTCAACAGCTGCCTGATCTTCAATTTTAACATTCACTATGGCTGCCGAACGTTTCACAATTCGGGTCAGGATATCCACATCGTAATATTCGAGGTGCGATTTGATGCCAAAACGGGCCCGCAGGGGGCTTGTTAACAAGCCGGAGCGTGTCGTTGCACCAATTAATGTAAAAGGGTTTAATTCGAGCTGAATGGACCTTGCGCTGGGTCCCTTATCAATCATGATATCGATTTTATAGTCCTCCATTGCCGAATAAAGATATTCTTCAACAATTGGACTCAACCTATGGATTTCATCGATAAATAAAACAGCATTGGGCTCCAGGTTTGTTAATAAACCAGCCAGGTCGCCAGGTTTATCCAAAACTGGTCCTGAAGTTAATTTTAACGAAACACCAAGTTCATTTGCTATAATGTTTGAAAGAGTGGTTTTTCCCAACCCGGGAGGACCGTGTAACAGAACATGATCGAGTGCTTCGCCTCGCATTTTAGCTGCTTTCACGAAAATTTTCAGGTTTTCAACAATTTTGTTTTGCCCGCTGAAATCGTCAAATTCGAGTGGCCTCAGTTGTTTGTCTATTTCCTTTTCGTTATCTGAAAAAGATTCATTTCTGAAATCGAAATGTTCGTTCATTTTTAGCTTTTAAATCAGCCAAAAGTAAGAAAAATTAACTTGGGGAATTTAATAGATGAAATATCACGTAGTTATTTCGAGTTCTCGAAAAATAGTTTTTAGTTTCTCAATATCAAATGGTTTTGCCATAAACTCATCCATACCGTATGAAATACACTTATCACGATCATTATCCATAGTGTTTGCAGTAAGCGCTATAATTGGCGTCCTTTTTTCTATTTTCTGAATGTTTTCTATCTCTCTTATTTTTAAGGTTGCCTCCAAACCATCCATAACTGGCATCATGATATCCATTAAGATAACATCAAAATTTCCACCATTAAATAACTCAACAGCTTCAATCCCGTTGTTTGCAATAGTTACTTCATGATTATATTTCCTTAAACTAAACGTTACAATACGTTGGTTTAAAAGGTTATCTTCAACCAGCAATATATTTAGTTTCTCATCCATACCATATCCATTCTGTAGTACTAATGTAGTTTATTCCTTTGTTGTTGTAAAGGATACCCTTATATTTTAGTTTTTATCAGTATTAGTATTAAAAATTTAAATTCAATTAAAAGAAATGAAAATGTATATGTCCTGTTGATAGCTTGAATATCTTTTTTTCATTTCTATTGATTTTTTAAAAAACATGTTTTTATTCTGACTTTTAAACTTGTTATTAACATACTAAACGCCTGAAAATAAATTTACTACTTTTAAAAATAACAGTTGTTAGTATTTTAAATTTTTAATAAAAAACTGACTCTAGTAACATTTAAACTTGTTAAAAGTTTGAGGAGTATAAATTGATTATTTCTTCTTGCTTGTTTCAAAAATGATGTCCAATACAAATTTCTATGAATATATTTGTCGCGACTTACGTTTTTTTTAGTGCAATTTATAAACAAGGAATTTTATTGCTTGTTTATAAAGTTAAAATGTAAGTTTCTATAAATGAATTTTTTATAAAGATGGATGAAAACTATAAACAGTTTGTTGATAAGCTGAATAACTATATCCGAAAGTTCTATTTCTATCGGTTAATCAGAGGTTTTATTCTCTTTATTCTGGTTGGTTTGATTTATTTCTCCTGTATTTCTATTCTGGAGTATTTTAGTTATTTCGATCCTCGTATCAAATTTTTAATAGTATTCATTTCCCTGTTCTTTAGCTCAATCATTTTTATTCATTTTTTACTGATACCAGTTTTAAAACTTATTGGTTTCGGCAAACAAATTACGTATTACGATGTTTCAGCTCAGCTTAATTCAAGCTATCCTGAAATAAAGGATAAACTTATTAATATAGTTGAGTTGGCAAATAATTCAGCGTCAGTATATTCCGGTGAGTTAAAAAAAGCTAGCATTGATCAGAAGATTGCCGAACTAAGTGTGTTTAGTTTTTCAGATTCGATTCGTTTTCGTGATTTAAAATTTATTGGAGCTATTTTTTTCGCTGTGGTTTTGGTTTTTTCTATGGTGTTTATTAAAGCTCCTGACTTGTTTACAGAAAGTTCTGTTCGATTAATTCATTTTCAGCAAAAGTTTGAAAAGCCTGCTCCTTTTAGTTTTAGATTAGAAAATTCAGATTTTGAAATTATTACCGGAGAATCAGTTACACTCAATTTAAGATGTATTGGTAAAGAAATTCCGGCGACAATTTATATAAACATAGCAGGAAATAATTTTTTAATGACCAAAAATGGTGATTTGTTTACTTACACTATTGAAAATATAAATAGTTCTATTTCAATCTATTTTACTGATAAAAAGTATATTTCAGATGTTTATAGAATTAATGTTTTAAACAAGCCATACATTTCTTCATTTACATTAGAAGTTCAGCCGCCAGCTTATACAAATTTAGAAATTGAAACTCTCCATAATATTGGTGATTTAAAAGTGAGTTCCGGAAGTACAGTGAAATGGCAGTTTAAAACAGTGGATACCGATAGTTTAACTATTCTTATAAATGATTCAATCTTATTATCAGCCAAACGGAGTGGAAATTTATTTGAAGCGTCGAAAACGTTTTATTCTGATGCTGAATATCGGATAGCTATAAAGAATGCAAAATTAGCAGACAATAGTAATTTGGTATATCAAGTACAAACCATTGCTGATTTGTTTCCTGAAATTAAAGTGGCCCAGATTAGAGACACAATTGATTTCAAAGTTTTTCATTTCAAAGGGGTTATTACTGATGATTATGGTTTTAGTAGATTAGACTTTAATATTAATGTTGATGGAAAAGATAGTATTTTCATAATACCTGTGACACCTCTTTTTCTTAATCAGGACTTTTATTACTCCTTTAATTTTGAATCCGTTAAACATCTTGGAAAATCATTTAAATACTTTTTTTCTGTTTCTGATAATGACGTTGTAAATCATTTTAAACGTTCAATTAGTGAAACATTTACTTTTATTTTTCCTGATTATCAGGAAATTTTATCAAAGGAGAATGTTGATTTGAATTCAATTGACCAGTTATTTGAAAAAAGTTCAAAGCTTACAGAAGAGATTCAGCGTGAGTTTGAAAATTTTAAGCTGAAACAAATTAAAGGTGAATTGACAGATTGGGAAAAATTTCAGAATGTTAAGGATATAATGAACAGAAAATCAGAACTTGAAAATGTACTGAATCAAATCAAACAGCAAAATAAAGAAGCTAATAATTTTCTGAATTCCTTTAGTGAAGATAAAAGTGATATTTTAAAAAAACAGGAGCAGATTGAAGAGTTACTCGATGAAGTTTTTAGTGAGGAGTTGAAAAAGTTGTTTGAGGAATTTAATGAATTAGCTAAGCAGTTTGATCCTAAAAAGTTTGATCAATTATCTCGTCAAATGGATTCAAATTTAGATGATTTGTCCAAGCAGCTTGATAAAAATATGCAGTTGCTGAAAAAAATGAAAGTTGAGCAAAAAGTAGATCGTGTAGTTGAGCAGTTGAAAAAACTGGCAGAAGCTGAAAAGAAGATTTCGGAAGAGTTAAATAAAAAATCTGATTTAAAACGAACTAGTGAAGCTGAAAAATTGAATGAAGATTTACTTCACAATATTGAGAATGATTACAGGGGTGCAGTGGAGTTTAATCAGACTTTGGAAAAGCCAATGAATTTATTGAATTTTGACTCCGAATTTTCAGAAATAAAAGAGAACTACAAGCAGATTATAAATGATGCAGATCGGGGTAATAAAAGAAAAACTTTATCGGGTATAGAGGAAAATGTGAAAGACATTGATCAGTTGTCGTTTGCAATGGATCAGATGTTGAAAAGTGGAAAGAAAAAGCAGAATCAGGCTAATATTGATGATTTAAAGCAAATCCTCGAAAATTTAATTTTAGTTTCTTTTGATCAGGAAAAATTATTGAATCAGCTAGGAGTTGTTGATTACAATAATCCGCTTGTGAATGAGATTAAATTAAAACAGCGAAATATGCAGAGCCAGATTGCATTTATTCAGGATTCGCTTTATGCCCTGGCAAAGCGGACACCCGAGATAAGTTCGGTTATTAATAAGGAAATGCTTGCTCTGGAGAGTAGTGTTAACTCGTCGTTTGAAACCTTAGAATCTGGCAATATTGGTGGTTCCAGAATGTATCAGCAATATGGAATTACCGCTGCTAATAATCTGGCTTTATTTTTAAGCGAATCACTGGAAAACATTAAAAAGCAACAAAATGAATCAGGCGAAGGCGATGAAGATTGCGATAAACCTGGTAGTCAGGGAAGTAAACCTGGAATGAAAAAGTTGAAAGACAGTCAGAATTCAATAAAGGAGCAGCTTCAACAAATGATTGATCAAATGAAAAAAGGGTGAGATGGGCAAAATGAGTAAAAGCATTGGTCAAACATTGGCGCGGCAGGAAATGATGCAGCAATTAATTAAGGATATGCTCAGTGGATCAACTGTTGGGTCTCAGGCCAAGGATCAGTTAAAAGCAATTGATCAGTTGTTGGAACAGTCTCGAAGAGATTTAATCAATAAAAATGTTACAAATGAACTAATTAACCGTCAAAATTTGATACTCTCCAAACTTCTTGAAGCTGAAAAATCAGAAATGGAGCGTGATGTTGACGACAAAAGAGAGTCAAAAACTGCTGTAGATATTAAAAAGGCTAATCCAGTTGGTTATTTTGAATATAACAACAAATTGAAAAATGAAAATGAATTGATTAAACGCTCTGACCATAAGCTTAAAACGTTTTACGATCAAAAGTATAGTAATTTCATCAATCAGATTAAAAATTAGTATTGGAACGTGTATTAGTCATATCATCACAGCTTTCAAATATAAATAAAGTAAGAAATTTTCTTGAAGAAATTTTTGCTGATGCAAATCTTGATAGAAAGGATTTTAATCGGGTTTTTTTGGGTTTAAGTGAAGTGGTTAATAATTCGATTATACACGGCAATTCACAAGACATTGAAAAACGTGTTTGTATTCGAATATTTTATTTCAAACCATTATTAATTATAGAAGTTAAAGATGAGGGAGAAGGGTTTTTACCTGATCAATTAAAGGATCCTACATGCTTCGAAAATTTAAAAAGAGAAAATGGACGGGGTATTTTTATTCTTAAGCGGTTAGCTGATGAAGTCTTATTTTCTGAGGGAGGTTGCAAGGTTAGTATTAAGTTTAAATTGAATTCATGAGCATTTATTATTATAACGAAGATTTACCCTTCCCAAAGTTAAAAAGGAGGGAATCAACCAAATGGATCAAGGAAGTGGTTTCTTTAGAAAGTAGATCGGTTGGTGAAATATCTTTTGTTTTTTGTTCTGATAGTTATTTACTGGAGGTTAATAGGAAATACCTCAATCATGACTATTTCACTGATATTATTACATTCGATTATGTTTCTGATAATGTAATTACTGGTGATATTTTTATTAGTGTTGATCGGGTTTTAGAGAATTCAAAGCAGTTTGAATCATCTTTTGATATGGAATTAAGACGAGTCATGGTTCATGGTATTCTTCATTTGGTTGGATATAAAGATAAGACGTCAGAAGAAAAAAAGTTGATGACGGCGAAGGAAGATTTTTATTTGAATTTGTTTTAAAGTATTGATTATTATTTAATTAGATATAATGTTGCCTTTTTATGATGTAATAGTTGTTGGTGGTGGTCATGCAGGTTGCGAAGCCGCTGGTGCTGCAGCAAACTTAGGGTCAAAAACTTTGTTGATTACAATGGACATGACAAAGTATGCTCAGATGTCTTGCAATCCTGCGATGGGTGGTATAGCAAAAGGTCAGATTATTCGCGAAATTGATGCATTAGGTGGCTTTTCCGGGATTGTTACCGATTTATCGAGCGTACAATTTCGAATGTTGAATCAATCAAAGGGTCCGGCAATGTGGAGTCCAAGAGCTCAATGCGATCGGGTTAGATTCACAGAGAATTGGAGAAATATTCTTGAAAATACCGCTAATTTAGATTTATGGCAAGATTCCGTAGTTTCACTTCATATTGCTGATAATTTCGTTAAAGGTGTTAGAACTAAGATTGGAGTAGATTTTTATTCTAAATCAGTAGTGCTTACTAATGGAACTTTTCTGAACGGTTTAATGCACATCGGTAAGGCTCAGATGGAGGGTGGTCGAATAGGTGAGAATGCTTCTTATTTTATATCAGATCAGTTGTTTAGCATAGGTTTTAAAACTGGTCGCTTGAAGACAGGAACGCCTGTCCGTATTGATGGAAGATCAGTCGATTTTTCAAAACTTCAAGAACAAAAAGGAGATGATGCAATTCGTAAGTTTTCTTTTTTGCCTGAAGTCAACTCCAATTTGTTACAAAAAAGTTGTTGGATTACTTATACCAATGAAATTGTACACGCCATATTAGAAGAAGGTTTTGAAGATTCGCCAATGTATAATGGGACAATTGTTGGTACAGGACCGCGTTATTGTCCAAGTATAGAATCTAAGATTGTTACATTTGCGGAAAGAAATTCTCATCAATTATTTTTAGAACCAGAAGGGGAGAACACAATAGAGTATTATTTGAATGGCTTTTCTTCTTCTTTGCCATGGGATATTCAGTTAAAGGCCTTGAAGCATGTTTCCGGATTAGAGAATGTTCGTATTTTTCGACCCGGTTATGCAATTGAATACGATTATTTTGATCCTACACAGTTATCACATACACTTGAAACGAAATTAGTTAGTAATCTATTTTTCGCTGGTCAGATTAATGGTACTACTGGTTATGAGGAAGCTGCTGCCCAGGGATTAATTGCTGGTATTAATGCACATCAAAAGGTGCATGGATTGGATCCTTTTGTTTTAAATCGTGATGAAGCATATATCGGTGTTTTGGTTGATGATCTCGTAACCAAAGGCGTTGATGAGCCATACCGAATGTTTACTTCCAGGGCTGAATACAGGATTTTATTGAGGCAAGACAATGCTGATTTTAGGTTGACGCAGAAATCTTATGATTTAGGGTTAGCTTCAAAAAGTCGTTTCAGATTGTTTGAGGAGAAGAAATTTCTGGTTGATAAGATTATTGAATTTGTTTCTAATTTTTCAATTAAACCAGTTTATATAAATTCACTTTTAGAAGAAAAAAACTCTTCTCCACTTAAACAAGCGGTTAAGCTAGTTGATGTTATTTTACGTCCTCAAATATCCATTTTTGACTTGATTGAAGACATCAAACCATTAAATACTTTTCTGAAATGCGTACCTCATGAAAGATTTAATGAGATATTGGAGTCAGCTGAGATTGCTATTAAGTATTCTGGTTACATTGATCGTGAAAAACTAGTTGCAGATAAGTTTAGGAGGCTTGAGAGTATCACGATTTCAGGTAAGTTTGATTATGGAAAAATTCATACAATTAGTACTGAAGCAAGACAAAAACTTACTGAAATACAACCTGATACGATTGGTCAGGCAAGTAGAATTCCTGGCGTAAGTCCTTCGGATATTAATGTTCTATTGGTTTTGCTTGGTCGTTAATGTTCCACGTGGAACTTAAATTACAAATATGGAATTGAAAAATTACGTGAGAGTTATTGAAGACTATCCCATCAAGGGAATTAGTTTCAAAGATATTACAACATTATTGAAAGAACCAACTGCATTTCGAAATGTGGTTGATCAGATTTCAGATTTTTGTAATGACAAGGGAATAACAAAAATTGTGTCACTTGAATCGCGGGGCTTTATTGTGGGTGGAGCTGTTGCTTACTGCATTAACGCAGGATTTATACCAATACGTAAGAAAGGAAAATTGCCGTTTGCCGTGGTCAATGAATCTTATGAATTAGAATATGGAGTTGATTCGATTGAGATGCATGTTGATGCTTTGAATGAAGATGATATTGTTTTAATTCACGATGATTTGTTGGCAACAGGTGGTACAGCTTTAGCAGCCCTCAACCTGGTAAAGCAAATGAATGTTCGAAAGATTTACTTTTCCTTTATCTGTGATTTGACTTTTATCCAAACTGATAAAAAGAAGGAGCTGGCCAAATATGATACTCATTCGGTCATTAAATATTAGTTTGGTTAATGGTTATAGATAATGTCAAAAAATGCTGAATATATCAGATCGTTGGTGTCAGTATTACCTGATCAACCGGGAATATATCAGTATTTTGATGATACAGGTAAAATCATCTACGTTGGAAAAGCAAAAAATCTAAAGAAGCGTGTTGCTTCCTATTTTACAAAAACCCATAAAAACAGGAAGACGGCCTTGCTTGTCAGAAATATTGCCGATATCCGTCACATGGTAGTTGAAACCGAGCAAGATGCTTTGTTACTTGAGAACAACTTGATTAAAAAGTATCAGCCTCGATATAATATTCGATTAAAGGATGATAAAACCTATCCATGGATTGTTGTTAAAAATGAACGTTTTCCAAGAGTATTTCAAACCCGAAATGTTATTCGTGATGGATCGTCATATTATGGACCATATACTTCCGTACTAACTGTACGAATATTACTCGATCTTTTTCGCAAACTGTTTAAATTGCGTAATTGCAAGTTGGCTTTAAGCGAGGAACAAATACAGCAAGGAAAATTTAAAGTATGTCTGGAGTATCACATTGGTAATTGTGACGCACCTTGCATTGGAAAATTGACTCATGATGAATATTCCAAAAGTATTGAGCAAATAAGGGAGATTTTAAAGGGTAATGTTTCAGGCGTTATTAAATATCTCAAAGATGTGATGAAAGATTATTCTATTAATTTGCAATTTGAGCAAGCTGCCCTCATTAAAGAGAAACTGCTTTTACTTGAAAATTTTCAATCCAGATCTACAGTTGTAAATAATTCGATCAGTGATGTTGATGTTTTTACTATCGATCAGGATACCGATTTTGCTTACGTAAATTATCTAAAGATTATTCGTGGAGCGATCATGCAGACCTATACCATGGAAGTAAAAAATGTTCTCGATGAATCGCCTGAAGAAATTCTTGAGTTTGCAATAATTGATATACGGCAGAAAATATTTAGTAATGCAAAAGAAATTCTTGTTCCGCTAAAAATTGATATTGAACTTGATGGAGTTAAAATTCATGTACCAAAGCTTGGCGATAAAAAGAAACTGGTTGAACTTTCGGAGAGAAATGCCAAGTATTATAAGCTTGAGAAATTAAAACATCAAGTTGTATCCCGAGCAGAGCGAAATACAATTCGTATTTTGGAAACCATGCAAAAGGATCTTCAACTCAAATTTCAACCTGTTCATATCGAGTGTTTCGACAATAGTAATTTGCAAGGAACTAATCCGGTTTCTTCATGTGTTGTTTTTCGTAATACAAGGCCATCCAAAAAAGAATATCGTCATTTTAATGTTAAAACGGTTATCGGTCCAAACGATTTTGCTTCCATGGAGGAGATTGTTTATAGAAGATACAAACGTCTTATCGCTGAGGAAAAATCATTACCTCAACTAATCGTGATTGATGGCGGGAAAGGCCAGCTTGGTGCAGCCTTAACTGCACTTGAAAAATTAGGACTTCGCGGAAAAATTTCAATTGTTGGTATTGCTAAGCGCTTGGAAGAAATTTATTTTCCAGGTGATTCAGTTCCTTTATATCTCGATAAAAATTCGGAAACATTAAAGATTATCCAACAAATGAGAGATGAAGCTCATCGTTTTGGAATTACTTTTCACCGGAAGAAGCGTTCAGATGAAATGTTGAAATCAGAATTAGAATCTATTGATGGAGTAGGGGAGAAGACCATTTTAATGCTTATGAAGCGATTTAAGAGTGTTGAGAATTTAAAAAATCAACCCTTCTCTGCAGTTGCACATGAAATAGGCAATTCTAAAGCTGTTAAAATATTTGATTTCTATAAGCTAAATCATTGAAATGATGAAATTTAGTTTATAAAAATTGAATGTTTTTGGCGATGTTTTTACAACCAATCTAGCTTAGTTTCTATATTTTTCTTCATCCTCCAGTAGTCCGAGATAGGAATTGTATCTGCTCAATGCAATTTCACCTTTTTCAAGTGCTTTTTTTACTGCACAATTTGGTTCATGAGTATGGGTGCAGTTGTAATACTGACATTCGTTTAACAATCGGAACATTTCAGGAAAATAATGTGAAATTTCTTCCTTTTCCATATCCAAAATTCCAAAACCTTTGATTCCGGGTGTATCAATGATAAATCCTCCAAAATCTAATTCGAACATCTCAGAATAGGTAGTAGTATGCTTTCCTGAAAAATGTGCTTCCGAAATCTTGCCAGTCTTTAATTGTAGGCTTGGCTGCAAGCTGTTAATTATTGTTGATTTCCCAACGCCAGAGTGGCCCGAAAAAGCGTTTGTTTTATTCTTCATTCGATTTCTTAATTCGTCCATCCCTATTCCTTCTAGAGCAGAAATTTTCAGGCAATCGTAACCGGCAATCTGATAGATTTTAATCAAACTTTCCATTTCTGCTAATTGATTGTCAGAGTACAAATCAATTTTATTAAAGATTAACTGGCAGGGAATTCGATATGCTTCGGCTGATGCTAAAAACCGGTCGATAAACGAAGTTGTCGTAACTGGAAATTGCAGGGTGACGATAAGAAAAGCCTGATCAATATTTGATGCAATAATATGCGACTCTTTGGACAGGTTTGAGGATTTTCGAATGATGTAGTTGTTGCGTTCAGCAATTTTGTTTATTAATCCTATTGTCCTGCTATCACTATCTTCTTTTAACTCAATCAGTTCAACATTATCACCAACAGCTAAAGGATTGGTACTTCGTATGCCTTTAAGTCTGATATTCCCTTTTATTTTACATTCTATTAGGGTTCCTTCTTCCGTTTTTACTGTGTACCAGCTACCTGTTGATTTTATAACAATACCTTTTTTCAATTGTATTTTTTCTTTAAATGATTTCGTTTTACTTTCGCAATTCGTTAATTGTGAACCAAAAGTAGCAAAAATTGTGAAAAGGATTTTAAGTTATAATGTTAACGGGATTAGGTCAGCAGTAAGCAAAGGTTTGCTCGAGTATATTTCAACGGTTGATCCTGATATGATTTGTATTCAGGAGAGCAAAGCACAACCTGGTGAAATGCATGAAGCTGAATTCAAGAAATTGGGATATCATTCATTTGCATTCTCAGCGGTAAAAAAGGGATATAGTGGTGTTGCTATTTTCAGCAAAAACATACCCGATAAAGTTATTTTCGGTATGAATATTCCGAAATATGATGAAGAGGGACGATTTATCCGTGCCGATTTTGGAGATATTTCTGTTATTAGTGTTTATTTTCCTTCCGGAACAACAGGCAATATTCGGCAGTCGTTTAAAATGGACTTTCTATTTGATTTTCATAAATATATTAACGAGTTACGAAAGACTAGAAGTAAATTAATAATTTCTGGTGATTTTAATATCTGTCGTCTTTGGATAGACATTCATAATCCTGAAAATCAACAAAAAACATCTGGATTTCTTCCTGAGGAGCGCGAATGGTTTTCCCGGTTTATTGATGATGGATACATTGATTCTTTTCGCGAGGTTAATTCCGATCCAAATCAATACTCCTGGTGGAGTTACAGAGCTGGTTCAAGAGTACGAAATAAAGGATGGCGTATTGATTATCATATACTTACGCAAAACCTGAAAGATAGAATATTGGATGCTAAAATTTTGCCCGATGCAATTCATTCAGACCATTGCCCGGTTATCGTTGATTTGGATTTTTAAACCAAAAATTTTAGTTATAACATTAATGATTTTGCCTTTTCATATCAATGCAAAATCACTATTGAGTCTTTTTGAACTAAAAAAGGACAGCAGTTACATTGAAAGCTACTTTAATGATTTGATAGTCCGCATCTATTCTGGTGAAAAGACTCATTCGCTGGAATTGAATGATTTAAGTAATTCTTATCGACTCAAATACTTGCCAAACGGCTATTTCAATATTGGGGCAGGAATAAATTTCCGATCTTTTGGTCTTAGCCTGGCGACCAAAGTTCCGGTTTTTCAAAACAGTGAGTACAAAAGAGGAGAAACAAAACGGTTAGGATTACAGAGTTATTTATACACCGGAAAATTTTCAATAGATTTATTGACCTCATTTTTAAAAGGTTATTATTTGCGAAATACTTTTTCTCACTTTAAAACTTATGGAAAGGAGTTGGAATATCAACGGCCCGATATTTCATCAGCAAACTTAGGGATTGCAATAAATTACATTTTTAACAATTCACGGTTTTCCTATAAAGCGGCTTTTAGTGATACCGAACGACAAAAGCGGAGCGCTGGTTCTTTTATTGCCGGGGGCAGTCTCTTTTCTTACCGAACTAAGGCCGACTCCTCTTTTGTTCCACGTGAAATCAATTCAAGCTATTTTTTGAAATCGAGAGATATCTCTGAATCTGGAGTTTTAGCATTGAATACGAATTTGGGTTATGCGTATTCCGTAGTTTTTTTACAGCAGGGAATATTTACTGTTTCGTATATTTTAGGTTCAGGAATTCAGGATAATTCATTTGACCGGGAAAAATCAAGCGAAATTAATCGTTGGAGGTTTAGTATGAATCATACCGGCCGCATAGGTATTGGGTACCGTTTCAAACATTATTATGCCCGGTTTGGACTTATTCGCTCAACTCAATTTACAAACCTTAAATACAATGACTTAGGTATTGGAAACGGGACAAACTTTATTCAGTTTTCTCTTGGTAAACGAATATCTGTGAAAACAAAAAAGGCCTCCAAAAATGAAAGCCTTAAATAATTATGTTTAAAATAGACTATTCCCAATCCAAAATAATCTTTCCACAATTTCCTTCTTCCATAATTCGGAATGCTTCCTGATATTCATCGGCAGGAAATCGGTGTGTTATAACCGGGTTGATATTTAAACCATGAGAAAGCATCATCTCCATCTGATACCAGGTTTCATACATTTCTCTTCCGTATATTCCTTTAATAGTCAGGCCCTTAAAGATTAATTTGCTCCAGTTAATTTGTGTTGAAGAAGGCAATAATCCCAGCAATGAAATTTTTCCTCCGTTGTACATATTTTCAACCATGTCGTTGAACGCTGAAGCCGATCCGCTGCATTCAAGCCCAATATCAAATCCTCCCACCATTCCAAGCGATTTCATGGCATCTTTTACATTTTCCTGTCGGGGGTCAATTACTTTGGTTGCGCCCATTTTTAAGGCTAAATTTCGCCTGTATTCGCTCAAATCGGTGCCAACGATATATCTTGCTCCGGCAAATTTACAAACGGCAGTAGCCATAGCTCCAATTGGCCCTCCAATTCCGGTAATCAAAACATCCTCTCCCAAAAGTGGAAATGATAATGCCGTGTGAGTTGCATTTCCCAGCGGATCCATTACCGACAATAGTTCATCCGAAATGCGATCGTCAACTTTTAGTACATTAGATGCTGGTACACAAACATATTCGGCAAAACCACCATCGCGGTTTACACCAATCCCGACCGTATGATCGCAAATGTGCTGGCGGCCTCGCCGACAATTTCGGCAAAAACCACAGGCAATATGGCCCTCTACTGTTACCCGTTCTCCAATATGAACACGAGATACTTCCGATCCTCTTTCGACAACAATTCCCATGTACTCATGCCCGATTGTAAGTGGAGTTTTAATGGTATTCTGTGCCCATTCATCCCACTTGTAGATGTGAAGATCCGTTCCGCAAATAGCTGATTTTTTTATCTTTATAAGAACATCATTGGGGCCGACTACTGGTATTGGAACATCGGTCATCCAAATTCCTTTTTCCGGTTTAAGTTTAACAATTGCTTTCATTTTTTGCTTGAATGATATGTTTATGCAATATTAGCCGGAACAAAAATCAAAATAAAGAATGAAAATCATGTTTGTCAGATCGACTTTACTAAAACAAAAAGTCATGATAATATGAACATTACCATGACTTTTCAGGGCTTGAATAGTTTAGTTGTTACTTTTTCTTATCAGTTTCCCAAATTGACTTAATCGGAAAAATTTCCAGTTTTTCAACAAATAGCTCACCACCGGTATTGAACAAATACAATCCATTTGCTTTTTCTTCAGCCGTAAAACATGAACTCATTACGGTTTTACCCTCGTTGGCAAACACTTCTATCGAGGTTCGATCCAGAAGTATTTCTAGTTTGAGAGTACCGTCAACAGGTTCAACTACAGCCGTTTTTCCCATACAGGTTAGTGTATTGTTCTTCACATTATAAAGAATTTCAGAACCATTATTTTTTTTATCGAGTCGAACAATGAATCCAAAACTATCCGCAGTTTTAACTTTGAAACTGCCTATGATGTGCATGCAATCGCCTTTTATTCCATGAGTAAGGTTTTTGTTGATACCTGGAATCAGGTTTTTATTTTCCCATATTTCACCTTTCTCATGAAGTAATTCAATTTCTTTTACCGGTTTTCGGATTAGTTGAATGCCATCGGTAAATTTTTTAAGCGAAAGTTCGCATGGAAAAGTCATTTGCCCTTTAAATGGCATTCCGGGAAAATCGCCATCTTTCATCCATGCAATTTGAATAGTGCGTCCATCGCTTTCAGGAATATTGCTCCAAGTTTGCGTTGCATAATAATTTTTACCAAAGTCGCTTTTCATTTTGGGAGATTCGGGTTTGAATTTTTCTCCGTCGAATGAACCAATCAGGTAACTGCCATCTCCGTCAAACAACACCCATTTTTTGTCGTCAGAGCGTCGGTTTACTGAAAGTTCAACCAAATCCGGGCATTCAAAAAATCCCGGAATATGATTTTTGAATGTCCACTCAGTTAAATTTTTCGAAGTATAAAAGGAGATTCCCTTTTGTTTCTCATCATTATTTGGCCGTCGGTAAAGCACCATAACATATTGATTGCTTGGTTTGTGCCAAATAACTTTTGGATCTCTGGCATCATCGGTCGGATCAAATGGTATAATTGGATTCTTTTCATATTTTATCCATGTTCTTCCTTTGTCGTTGCTGTAAGCCAATCGCTGGCCACATTTCTGACTGGTATAAAACAACAGGATAGTTTTTTCATCACCCTTTTGCAAGCCGGTCAAATTATCGTTGTCAACAATTCCTGAACCGGAATATGCAGTGCAAATCTCCTTGTCTTTCGAATCATTATCCGGAAAAAGTGCAATAGGTAAATGTTCCCAATGCACTAAATCAGTGCTTATAGCATGACCCCAATGCATATATCCCCATTCATTGCCAAATGGATTATACTGATAAAACAAATGATACTCGCCGCTGTAATAAATCAGGCCATTTGGATCATTATGCCAGTTTTTTTCAGGTGTAAAATGAAATTGAGGGCGGTAAATTTCGTTGAAAACTTTTTCAGGCTTTTCGGCCAGAGAAATATAAGTGGTCAGAAAAAAAACGATTAACACAAAAGAAAACTTCATAGCTTATTTGTTAAGAAGATCGTTGTACAGACAAATATAGATTAAAATTTGAGAATTATTCTTTTACATTTGAAATCAAAACAGGCAGTAAATAAAGGCATTTCATCAAAGAGTAGTTCTTTTTTATGTCTCATTTTTTTGATTTTGAATAATATGAAATTTAATACAGGCATGAAATTCACGCAGCAATGAGGGGCAAACTTATTTTTATTTTATTACTGATGGTAGGAGGGATGTGTGTAGGGCAGGATACCTGGAAAAAAGAGAAAATAAAATTACCTCATCCATTGTGTTATGCATCGCAGAATATTCATCATTCTTACATCCATCCTCCCAGTGAATATTTGGAACAGCTGAAGTCGGGAGCAACAAAAAAGGCGACTATTGATGTGACCTATGTTGGCTTTTCTGCAGAAGCCCAGCAGGCGTTTCAATATGCAGTTGATATTTGGGAAAATCTGATTTATTCTCCCGTTCCGATACGCGTAAAAGCCTATTGGCAGAGCTTAAGTAAATCAGTTTTGGCCAGCTGTGGACCTGAAGGGTTTTATAAAAACTTTAATTCAACCCAGATTTGGAATTGTTATTACCCTGTAGCTTTAGTCGAAAAGATGTTGGGACAGGAAGTTAATGGACCAACTGATTTTGAAATTTCGGCCACCTTCAATAAGGATTTTACCAACTGGTATTTTGGAACTGATGGAAAGACACCGCCCAATCAGTATGATTTTGTATCTACAGTCATGCACGAACTGGCTCATGGATTGGGATTCTCCGGGTTTTTTTATACCGATCGCGGAAGAGGTGGGTATGGTTATGGAAGCGATAGTTTTTCTGCTGTATTCGATCAGTTTGTTGAGAACAAGGGTGGCGACCGATTAACCAATACAAATTTATATGCCAATCCATCAATCGTTTTATACCAGAATTTAACATCAGGATGGCTTAATTTTGACAATAGACAGCCAGATAGTAATATTCCAAGGCTTTATGCTCCGTCAACCTGGGATTCCGGGTCCAGCATTTATCATCTTGATGATGCGACTTATTCGTCAGGTGATGCTAATTCGTTGATGACTCCTTTTACCGGTATGGGCGAAGCCATTCATGATCCCGGACCCAATACACTCGAAATCATTAATGAAATGGGATGGAAAAGTCTGAGTATAAAACACAAACCGCTGAAAGACATTGAATTTTTATCGTCGCCAATACCAGTTGAAGCACAAATAGAGGCAGACAATGGCCTCGATTCGACGAGCATTTATTTGCATTATTCGACAAATCAGTTCATTAAAACAGATTCGATTCTGTTGAAAGCATCGGCTACTCCACTAATTTTCGCAGCTCAGTTGCCGAAGAATCTCAGTGGTACGGTTCGCTACTATTTCTCTGCCAGCGATAAGAAAAAGAAAAAGTATGTTTTTCCATCGAATTCTCCAACCCGTTACATGTCATTTAAAATTGGCATTGATAAAGAAGCGCCTGTATTAACGCATGATCCGATAAAATACGTTTTAACCACAAGTCCGTTAACCCGGATTGATGTAATTGCCACAGATAACATTGGTATAAAGTCGGTTAAGATGGAGTATTTTATTAATGGAGGAATTATTAAGACACTCGATTTAGCCGCAGTTAAGGACGATATATTTACTGCTAATCTTATTTTTCAGGCTGGAACTGTAAAAGATGGAGACAGGGTGAGTTACCGAATCGTTGCAACCGACCAATCGTCGCAGAATAATATTGGCCGCACTCCACTTTCAGGATACTATTCGTTTACGATAGAGGGATTTCAAAATCCGGTTGAGCGGTATGTGAATAATTTTGATCAGAATTCGAATGACTTTATTACTTCAGACTTTAAAATCACTACTGTTTCCGGTTTTGACAATCCGGCCCTTAATTCCGCACATCCCTATTTAAGCCCTGATACGGATAACATGAACTTCAACTTTACTGCTATGCTTAAATATCCAATCATACTGAAAGCTGGAGGAAAGATGACTTATGATGAAGTTGTTTTGGTTGAGCCGGGGGAAACAGGGACAAAATTTGGTGATGAAGAATTTTGGGATTATGTGATTGTTGAAGGATCGACCGATATGGGGAATACCTGGAAACCACTTACCGACGGGTATGATAGTAACGCACAAAAATCTTGGTTCGATGTATTTAATAGTTCTATGAGTGGTCAAAACAGTTTGGCTATTGCGACAAAAGACTTATTCGTGAAACGGGAAATTGATATGTTGAGCAACCGTAATTTCAAAGCTGGCGACACCATTTTAGTGAGATTTCGTTTGTTTTCCGATCCTTACGCGCATGGGTGGGGATGGATTATTGATAACCTTACAATTCAGGATTTTAATACTACTATGAATTCACTTATGCTTTCATCCGGTGAAGTTATGTTTTATCCAAATCCTGCAAGCTCCAGACTTACTCTTCAAATTACGAACAAAGAGAATCTGAACCGTTTTACACTCAAAGCCTCCAATTCTTCCGGAGTCTTGGTTTATAACCAGATTTTTGAAGCTAAATCAAATGTATTTGAGACCTATGTAGATATAAGTAATTTTAGTCCAGGCTTATATTTGTTCTCTTTGCAGCCCGAAAAAGGAGGTGCGATCAATAGAAAAATCCTGATTCAATAACGATTTAAAGATTTCCGTATCTTAATTATTTATTAAATGTTTAAATTCAATTCGCAGTAATTCAGCTATTTAATGCAGTTATCTTTTTGGAGATTATTCTTTTATTATTTCAAAATTTTGAATTAAAATAAAAAATCTATATTTGCTACCAAATTGAAAGCAAAATGAAACGTATTAGTAACAACAGTTTTTTTTATTGGTTTTATTACTTCTGTTCTCAAATCGGGATCGGCAGGTAGTCTATTGTTGTTACAAAAGATATTTTACGAAAGGGTCCCGTGGTAAACGAGGCCCTTTTTTATTTTTAAAACTTTGGATATGAAACTCACTGTAATTGGCTTGGGACTTATTGGCGGTTCAATGGCTATCGACCTTCGGAAAGCTGTTTTTGCAACCGAAATTATTGGAGTTGATGCCAATCCGGAAAATGCAAACGAAGCACTTAAATTAGGAATTATCGATCGGATTGAAACATTGAAAGATGCGGTTACCGCCGCAGACATGGTTATTATAGCTATTCCTGTAGATAAAGTTTTGGGTACCCTAACCCAGGTTCTTGATCTGGTTTCGCCACACACAACGGTGATTGATGTTGGATCAACCAAAAAAGCGATTACCGAAGCGGTTGAAAATCACCCTAAACGTCGGAATTATGTTCCGGCCCATCCAATGTCAGGAACCGAGAATTCGGGTCCATCAGCAGCCTTGGCTGGTTTGTTTGAAGGAAAAATCAACATCATTTGTGATCAGGAAAAATGCGGACCCCAACATCTGGCTTTTGCCGAAAAAATGTTTCAGGTTTTGGGAATGGACATTGCTTATATGACCTCCGATGAGCAGGATCACAGTACGGCATTTATTTCGCATCTGCCCCACGCCGCCGCTTTTGCTTTGGCCAATGCAGTACTCGACAAGGAAGACCGCGAAATTATCTTCGATCTGGCCAGTGGAGGGTTCAACTCAACGGTTCGTTTGGCAAAGAGTTCTCCTGAAATGTGGGGACCTATTTTTCAACAAAACAAGCAATATGTTGTTGAATCGCTCGATGTTTATATCAAACATCTGAAAGCTTTCAGGAAAAGCATTGAAACTGACCCGGAACAAATGATGGCGCTGATGAAAAATGCCAACAGAATTAGGGGAATCCTTGCCGGTGCTGGAGATTCACTCGTAAAAAATGAAAAGACAATAGTTAAACTTTATACCAAATAGTCATGGGATTAGAAATTGAAATTAACCCGATTAAGCACTGGTTGCCACAAATTAACAACCCGCTTATTATTGCCGGTCCTTGCAGCCTCGAAACAGAAGAGCAAACCATGGAAACGGCTCGAATGCTAGCAAAAGATCATCGTGTTTTTGTATATCGTGGGGGCGTTTGGAAACCACGCACCCGTCCCGGAAGCTTCGAAGGAATAGGGAGCATTGGACTGAAATGGTTACAAATGGTGCGCGAAGAAACAGGTTTACCCGTAGGTACCGAAATTGCCAATGCCCAACATGCCGAAGAAGCATTGAAGGCAGGATTGGATGTGCTTTGGATTGGTGCCCGTTCAACAGCCAGCCCTTTTGTAGTGCAGGAAATTGCAGATGTGGTGCAGGGAACCGATGCGGTGGTGATGGTAAAAAATCCGGTAAATCCTGATGTACAGCTTTGGGTGGGGGCTTTTGAACGCTTAAGTCGGGCCGGAATAAAAAATCTGGTGGCCATTCACCGTGGATTTACACCTTTCCGCGAAACGGAATACCGTAATTACCCAAACTGGAAAACGGTGATTGAATTGCGCCGTTTAATGCCAAATTTGCCCATTATCTGCGATCCGAGTCATATTGGAGGTAAACGCGAATATCTTTACGATATCAGCCAAAAAGCATTTGATATGGGGCTTGAGGGATTAATGATCGAATCTCACCGGGATCCATCTTGTGCTTTAAGTGATAAAGAGCAGCAACTTACTCCGGCTGATTTAGCCAAGTTACTCGATCGATTAATTATCAGAAATGCGACTACGGAGAACAAACAATTTGAGAATCAGCTAGAATTGTTGCGAAACCGTATTGATGCTCTGGATCGTGAGTTGCTTGAAACCCTTTCTGCCCGTATGGAGATTGCCCGTCAAATTGGGCAGTACAAAAAGGATAACAATGTTACCGCTTTACAAATTGGTCGTTTTTCAGAGTTGATGGACAAACGGATAAAACTGGGAGAAAGCCTGAGTCTGAACGGTCATCTGGTGCAGCAATTATTTCAGCACATTCATGAGGATTCTGTACGCCTTCAAACAGAAATTATGGACAAGGAATAAATCTGAGCAGATTTCAGTGTTCTATTTTTGAAACGGCCGGAGTAAATTCATTTATTCCGGCCGTTTTTATAATGAAAAACCCCGCACAACATTGGCGGGGTTTTGGTGTGAATTTAAATGTGTGTTGAAGAACGGATTAATTTTTTTTGCGATAGTTTACACCAATCTTATAAAGTCTGAGGTATTCGGTCTCCATTCGTTTCGAGAAATCAGTAAAATCTTTCTTTTCTTTTGGTGTCCATACCACTTCGGCCAAGGCGCAAACCCTGGGGAACAGCATGTATTCGGCTTGTTTGGTCGACGGAATGTATTCGGTCCAAACGTTGGCCTGAGCGCCCATCACGAATTTCTGTTCATCGGCCGAAAGCTCTTCGGGAATCGGTTCGTAGGAATACACCTTATCGAGCGGCAGAAAACCACCGATGGCCAATGGCTCTTTATCGGTTTCCTTCGACTGGTAATGATCGAAATACATGTGCGAATTGGGCGACATGATGACCGTGTGTTTTTCTTTGGCGGCCGCAATTCCACCGCTGATACCGCGCCATGACATCACTGTAGCGCCGGGAGCCAGCCCGCCTTCCAGAATTTCGTCCCATCCAATAATCTGGCGACCCTTGCCATTCAAGTATTTTTCAATTCGCTGGATGAAATAGCTTTGCAATTCGTGCTCGTCTTTCAAGCCGTTGTCTTTAATTCGCTTTTGGCATACAGGGCATTCTTTCCAGCGATCTTTCGGACACTCGTCACCACCAATGTGAATGTATTTCGACGGGAACAGCGCACAAACTTCATCTAAAATATTCTGAAGGAACAAGAATGTTTCTTCTTTTCCGGCGCAGAAAACATCTTTGTGAACGCCCCAGGTTGTCAGAACTTTGTAGGGTCCGCCAGTGCAGCCCAATTCAGGATAGGCGGCCAACACGGCACAACTGTGTCCCGGCATTTCGATTTCAGGAACAACTGTAATGAATCTGTCGGCAGCATATTTCACGATTTCCTTCACCTGATCCTGAGTATAAAAACCACCGTATCCGCGGCCGTCATAAACTTTCGAACGACCTGCATGACCAACCACCGTTTCGTCGCGATAGCTTGAAACTTCAGCAAGTTTCGGATATTTTTTAATCTCGAGCCGCCAGCCCTGATCTTCGGTTAAATGCCAGTGAAACGTGTTCAGTTTGTACATGGCCATGTAATCGATGTACTTTTTAATGAAGCTGACCGGGAAATAATGACGCCCAACATCGAGGTGCAAACCACGCCATGCAAACCGCGGCTGATCGATGATTTCGGTGTATGGCACTGTCAGTGGGCCATTCTGCGACACCGGAAGCATTTGTTTCAGCGACTGCACCCCGTAGAAAATCCCGGCCGCATTTTTTGCGCTGATGACGATACCTTTTTGGTCAACCTTCAGAAGATAACCTTCGTCGGTTCCGGGCAACGATTTGATAATTTTAAAGCTGACAGCTTCTTTTCCTTTTTCGTTTACAGAAAGTGTAAAACCGTAAAATTGTTTCAGGTGGTCGTTCAACTGAACGGCAATATTCTGCAATTCGGGTTTGCTTGCATCGAATACGAGTCCGGCTCCCTGGCTCAAGGTAAATGAGCCCTCAGCAACTCTGACCTGTGCCGGTTGCGGAATGATGGCAAGCGGCTGGGCAAACAAACTAACCGAAGCAAAGACGGTAAGAATAGAAAGAAATCTCTTCATGATTTTCGTTTTGTTGGTTTAATAGGCAACAAATGTATTTAAAAAAATAAAAAGGTGCGGTGTACTTTTTAGATTTTTTTAAGAAGTTTGAAATGGGAAAATTGTCTCAACAAAAAAAATAATGCAGCACGAATTACATTTTTTTGAATGAAAAATGCGTGTATATTCGAAATACGATCAAATTTGCCAAAACAATAATACGTTTTGAATGAATCTCCGGAAATTCCTGAATCAGCCGTTAACCCAATTGGATAAAGTGCAGCACCGCCTGATCCTGATTGGGTTTATTGTGGTGTTCAGCATATTTTTCCTCAACGTATTTGTCCCGTTCAACATCAACCGATGGAGTAAAGACTCCGGAATCGAGCAATGGATCAGGTTATCGGGTTTTGGCTTAATTGGCGGAATTGTCCTCGCCATATCGCAACTCGTTATTCGAAAAATATCAGGCATGGATCGTTTTCGTGTCTGGACCTTTCTGCTTTGGTTTTCGGGCGAACTTGTGCTGATGGCTTTCCTCTTTGTAATTTACCAATCGCACCGCGAATTCGACTGGATGAAAACAATCGAAGAGGTTCCGGAAAGTATCAAATTAACGCTGTTGAGCGTTCTGATTCCATACTCGCTTGCGCTTTTGTTCATTTCACTCCTGATACAAAAATCGAAACTCAATGAACAAAAAATTCAGAACCACACCCGGATTTTTGAGTCGAATTTGTTCGATTTTCCTGATGAGAAAGGGATTGTGCGCTTTTCAATTGCAGTTAATCAGGTACTGTACCTCGAATCAGCCGACAATTACCTGATCGTTGTTTACCTGAACGGCGAAAAACCAGTCAGGCAAATGCTCCGGAATTCGCTGAAGAATTTTGAATCGCTGCTGGCCGGTTCAACCATGAAACGCTGTCACCGTTCGTTTATGGTGAACCTCCAAAAAATCGAATTTGTCGATTATGAAAAGGCCGCCTGTCGGATTAAGCTATCCGGATGGCCTGATTTGATCCCTGTTTCGCGCAAGTTTTATCCCGAATTTAAGTCCTACCTGAGCGTTTCCGAATAGTTGCATTGTCAATTACCCCACAATAGCTTCCATTCGTCCCTTCGGTTTTTTCGTCTGAAAAGGCCTGTTTAGATTTGAGCAAAATATTTCAAAACACCATTTATTCACTCAATTAAAACAGAAACATGAAAAAAGTTATTTTGATTTTGTTTGCTTCATTCCTGGTACTTTCTTCAATTGCCGGTAATCTTTCGGCTACCAAAAACTTATTTAAAGGAACATGGGATTACCAGGTTCCAAACGCACCTTACGAGTATAGCACAGGCAAGCTTGTATTTGCCGAAACGACCGAAGGAATGACTACTGTGACTATTCGATTCACCAATGGCGCAGAGATTAAAGGTAAAGATGTGAAAATTGAAAACAACACGTTTTCGTTTTCAACAGAGGTGGATTCGAATATCGTGAAGGTAACCGGAAAATTAACCGAAGGTAAAATCTCCGGAAATGTGGATACTCCTGAAGGGAACATGCAGCTTACCGCAACAACCAAACGCTAATCTAAACCAACAAAAAAGGGATAATCTGTTCGATTATCCCTTTTGCTTATCGTTATTTCGGTAACGGTAATCCTTTTAGTCGTTCCATGCTGGCTTCAATCTCGTGCTCCGGATATTCGTAATCCGAAAGCTGGCCACTCATGTATTTGTCGTAGCCAATAAGGTCCATCCATCCGTGTCCGCTTAGGTTGAACAGAATGACTTTTTCCTTGCCTTCTTCTTTGGCTTTCAAGGCTTCGCGAATGGTAGCAGCAATGGCGTGTGTCGATTCAGGAGCAGGAATAATCCCTTCGGTTTTTGAGAACAGGATACCGGCATCGAAACATTCGCTTTGGTGAATGGCCTGCGCTTCCATCAAGCCATCGCGAAGCGATGCACTTACCAGCGGCGACATTCCGTGGTAACGCAAACCTCCGGCATGGATTGGTGCGGGAATAAAATCGTGGCCCAAACTGTGCATGGGCAGAAGCGGAGTCATTTTGGCCACATCGCCGTGGTCGTACACAAACGAACCTTTGGTCAGTGTTGGGCACGAGAATGGTTCTGCGCCGATAATCTGGATGTTGGCTCCGTTTACTTTTTCGTACATGAACGGGAACGAAATTCCGGCGAAATTACTACCACCACCGCAGCAGCCAATCACTACATCCGGATTTTTGATGCCAATTTTATTCAGCTGTTTTTTAGCTTCCAGACCGATGATGGTTTGATGCAGCATTACGTGGTTCAGTACAGACCCCAACGCATAACGGGTTTGTCCGGTTGGATCGGTAACAGCTGCCTCAACAGCTTCCGAAATGGCAATTCCCAAACTTCCCGGAGTATCCGGAAATTGAGCCAGAATATCGCGTCCTGCCTGAGTTTCCATACTTGGACTGGCCACGCAATGTCCTCCCCAGGTTTGCATCATGATTTTGCGGAAAGGCTTTTGGTCGAAACTTACGCGAACCATGTAAACTTTGCACTCGATTCCGCCAATCTGCGCACAGGCATACGACAAGGCTGAGCCCCACTGGCCTGCGCCGGTTTCGGTAGTCAGCTTTTTAATACCGAATTGCTTGTTGTACCAGGCTTGTGGAACGGCAGTATTGGGTTTGTGACTCCCGGCAGGCGATACACTTTCGTTTTTATAATAAATTTTTGCCGGTGTTCCCAGCGCTTCTTCCAATTCGTAGGCACGAATCAATGGACTTGGTCTCCACTGTTTTAAAATCTGCTGTACTTCCTCCGGGATGTTAATCCATCGTTCCTGCGAAACTTCCTGTTCGATGAGGTTCATCGGGAAAACCGGCGCCAGCATTTCGGGGCCAACAGGCTTTCCGTCGGGGCCCAGCGGCGGGTTCATCGGGGTGGGTAGATCGGGTGCGAGGTTATACCATTGTTTCGGCATTTCCGATTCATCGAGAAAAATCTTTTTTTGTCTGGCCATGATGCTAATATTTTAATGGTTTTTAATTTTTCTGAAATAGAAAAAGGGATTTCCTGCACGCACGCAGAAAACCCCTTTTCCCGGTCTTACGACCGCAAAGCAATATGTAACTCTCGCGTTTCATTTTTAATGTTACGCCAGGCCCATTCTTTACCGTATTGTGGTGATTGGTACATATCTCTTTTAAATTCAGGCCTTAAAACTAATGATATTTTTCAGGTTTTCAAGAGTAATATGCTTCAAACTGATAGTTTTTAATGATTCTTAATTACAATCACTGACTTTTAAAAACAGAGTTTATTGATTTTACTAATTTTGATTTAGACTTTTTAATTGATTATTAACAAGGTAGTTAAAGTCTGACAAATACCCAAATCAACTGCAGTTTTCTTCCTCGTAAACTTCCATGGCGACCATTAGTTGTTCCAGTTCTTCTGCTTCGCCAGTATAATCCGGGCAATCGCAGATTTCCAAAAACCGCTTTAATGCTTCCCGATAGTCATCTTCAGTGAAAAGTATTTTCATTGTCCGATCCTCAGAATTTAAAATGAAAACAGGTAGCTCATGGAACTGAATGTTTGTTTTGGGAACAATCAATGTGCATCCAGCCAGTTGTCTCCTGCGTTTATTTCAACAGTCAGCGGTACGCCAATGTTTACAGCATGTTCCATTTCATGCTCTACAATAGCTTTCATCTGATCAAGTTCGGGAAGCCAGACGTCGAAATTCAACTCGTCGTGAACCTGAAGGATCATTTTTGAGCGAAGATTCTTTTGATTCATCTCTTTCCGGATGTTAATCATTGCAATCTTAATCACATCGGCTGCCGAGCCCTGAATTGGGGCATTGATGGCATTTCGTTCGGCCACTCCACGAACCACCGCGTTGGCTGAGTTGATGTCGTTCAGGTAACGTTTGCGGCCCATAATGGTTTGGACAAAACCAACATTCCGTGCATTTTCAATGCTCTGATCCATGTATTTTTTGATGTCCGGAAAAGTTTCGAAATAACCGTCGATCAGTTGCTTTGCTTCAGTTCTCGGAATATTCAGCCTTTGCGACAAACCAAAAGAAGAGATACCATAAATAATTCCAAAGTTGGCCGTTTTGGCTTTACGCCGCATGTCGGAAGTCACCTGTTCGAGCGGAATTTTGTAAATTTTCGAAGCCGTAATGGCATGAATGTCCTGATTATTGCGGAAAGCCTCCATCATTTGGGCATCCTTACTCATAGCCGCCATGATGCGTAATTCAATTTGAGAGTAGTCGGCGGAAAGAAAAGTATGTTCGTTGTCGGAGGGAATAAATGCTTTACGCAATTCCCTTCCGTTTTCGTCGCGGATGGGGATATTTTGCAGATTTGGATTGGTCGAACTGAGACGACCGGTGGCTGCAATCGCCTGGTTGTATGAGGTATGTAACTTTCCGGTTGCCGGATTGATCAGTTGTGGCAAAGTTTCAACATAGGTTGAAAGTAGTTTTTTCAGCCCCCTGAATTCGAGAATTTTGCCAATAATCGGATGTTTGTCCTGAAGCTTTTCGAGTGTTTCTTCCGCAGTTGAATATTGCTTGGTTTTGGTCATTTTGGCTCCCGGATCAATATTCATCTTCTCAAATAAAATTACCCCAAGTTGTTTGGGCGACGAGATGTTGAATTCTTCGCCGGCCATCTGAATAATTTCACGCTCGATGTCAATGAGTTGAGTACGCAATACTTCGGCATAAAGCTTTAGCTCAGTAGTATTTAATTTTACTCCGGCACGCTCCATATCTGCCAGAACAAAAATGAGTGGCATTTCAATCTCATCAAAAAGTTTTCGGGTACCGCTTTGGTCAAGTTCCGGTTCAAGAGCCTGCTTCAATTGCAGAGTCAAATCGGCATCTTCGCACGCATAATCTCGCAATTTTTCGAGTGGTGCCTGACGCATGTTTTGCTGCAACGTTCCTTTCTTGCCAATCAAAGTATCGGTGGTAATTTTCTGATAGTTGAGGTATTGTTCGCACAGATCGTCGAGATTGTGGCGCTGATCGGGCTGCAGCAGGTAATGGGCAATCATGGTATCGAAAAGCGGACCTTTTACTTCAAGTCCGTAATTCAAAAGCACCGAAAGGTCGTATTTAATGTTTTGTCCTACTTTTACTATTATCTCATCGCCAAAAACAAACTTGAATTCCTGAACAATTTCGGTGGCTTTCTGGCGGTCTGCGGGAATTGTAACACAATAGGCTTCGTGACTGCGAAATGCAAACGACATGCAAACAAGCTCGGCTGTCAGGGTATCGAGTCCGGTGGTTTCAGTGTCGAAACAAAATTCTTTTTGAACCGAAAGTTCAGCCCGCAGGCTGGCTCGTTGCTCGGCTGTTTCAATCAGGTAATACTGATGCGGCACCGTATCGAAAGAATCGAGTTTTTTAATTCCCTGAGATTTGATTTCAGGAACAGCTGTCGAATCACCAAAAAGGGAACCTTGTCTGAAAAGTCCATCAGAAACAGGCTGCGGTTTGGCTTCCTGTTTCTTGATGAGTTGCTTGAATTCAAGATCGGAATAAATTTCATTAAGCTTCTTGAAATTCGGGCTTTCCATGATCAGTTTATCCTCTGCAAAATCAACAGGAACATTCAGGATAATTTCGGCCAGTTGGCGCGACATACGCACCTGTTGTTCGTGTTCCAACAGATTTTCTTTTAATTTACCTTTTTGCTCATCAATATGCTGGTATAGTCCGTCAATTGATTTATAAGTAGAAATCAGTTTCATGGCAGTTTTCGGCCCTACACCCGGACAGCCGGGAATGTTGTCTGCCGTATCGCCCATCAGTCCAAGAACATCAATAACCTGCCAGGGTTCGTCCACCTCAAAGTTCTGTTTTACTTCAGGAATTCCCCAGATTTCGGGTTGTTCGCCACCTCGTGAGGGTTTATACATGAAAATGTTTTCGGAAACCAGTTGGGCGTAATCTTTGTCGGGAGTCATCATGTAGGTGGTGTAGCCCATTGTTTCGGCCTTTTTGGCCAAAGTGCCAATTACATCGTCGGCCTCAAAACCAGCTTTTTCCAAAATCGGAATGTTATAGGCTTCGATGATGTTGCGGATGTAGGGAATCGATTTTTGCAAATCTTCAGGCATTACCTCCCGATTGGCCTTGTATTCCTTGAACATTTCGTGCCTGAAAGTGGGTTCGTTAACATCAAAAACTACAGCGATGTGAGTTGGTTTCTGCTCGTTCAGTAACTGTTCGAGCGTGTTTACAAAACCATACATAGCCGAAGTATTCAGCCCTTTGGAATTGAATCGCGGATTTTTGATGAATGCAAAATACGAACGGTAGATCAACGCATAAGCGTCGAGCAGGAAAAGACGTTTGTCGGAATTGTAATCGGCCATAACTTGAAACTTGGAATTTGAAACTTGGAACTACTTGTTGTCTTCGGCAAACCATTCGGCAAACGAACTGGTGGTTTCAAATAACCGAACGCTGAAAAGCTCAATATGTTCAGGCAAAAGCGGTTTCACTTTTTCGGCAATGTAAACCACCATGTTTTCGGTTGTAGGCTGAAAGGGTACTACATGATGACGCTCATACATTTGCCCCAGTTCGCTAAGTTTGTCGATAGGTGCTTTTTCATTGATCATGAGTGAATGGTCGAGATGATTCACCACATGCTCACGTATGATTTGTTTCAGATGACTGAAGTCAATAACCATTCCGTCCTTGGGATGGCCCGGCAAGCTGGTTGGTTCTCCAATAACCGTAATCTGCAATTTGTAGGAATGGCCGTGAATATTGCGGCACAGCCCGTCGTAATTGAGCAGTGCATGCGACATTTCGAAGCCGAATTGTTTGGTAACCCGAATTTTTGCCATGATTAAATTTTCTGGAGGTCGAAATTAGAAAAGTTGTGACATTCTGCATAAGAACTAACCGAATAAAAAAATCCGGACTGACTTGAAGACCGGATTTTCATTGAAATTTTAGCGTGATGTTATTCGCAGGTACAGCGTTGCAGGCAATCAACAATCTGACTCAGGATATCGTGCTTCAGATAATAGTAAGTGTTCTTCCCTTCGCGTCGGGCACAGAGCACACCTTTATCCTTTAGAATTCCCAGATGATGAGATGTGGTTGATTGCTCGATTCCTAAAAGTTCGTGAATTTCTGTAACTGTAAGTTTCTTTCCCCCCTCCAAATGTTTCAAAATAGCTATTCGCATCGGGTGGGCAATGGCTTTTAACATGTTGGCGGCTATTTCAAGCCTGTCAGCATCTATTTCCTGGATGTTAATCATAGCGGATATTTTACGGATGCAAATATATAAATATTTATAAGGCATAAAAAGAAAAATATCTATGTTGGGCTGTTTGGAATGAATTTAAATTGATGTAAACTAGTTTATTAGGTAATTTACTTGGAATTTATAGGGAATGACTTTGTTTGGCATAAAAAGCAATTTTATTTTCTATTTTTGAAACGCTTAAAAAATGCCTGAATGACCTCTTTGGATATTATACAATCGCCCATAAAGGAAGAACTGAAAAGCTTCGAAACTTATTTTAAAGAATCCATCAAGAGCGATATTCCATTGTTACAGATCATCATCCGTTATATTCTCAGGAAAAAGGGCAAGCAGATGCGGCCGATGTTCGTTTTTCTGACGGCAAAAATGTGTGGTCAATTTAATGAAACAACCCATTTGGCTGCTTCTTCTATCGAGTTGCTGCACACTGCAACATTACTTCACGACGATGTGGTTGATGAATCATACGAGCGTCGCGGAAGTTTTTCCATCAATGCGTTGTGGAAAAATAAGATTGCGGTTTTGGTCGGAGATTTTATTCTTGCCAGAGGTCTATTGAATACGCTCGACCACAAGGAATATCGCTTTTTGCACCTTATTTCCCGGGCAGTCAAAGACATGAGTGAAGGTGAGATTCTACAAATGCGAAAAAGCCGTAAGTTGGATATCGATAATGATACTTATTACCAGATTATCAGTAAAAAAACAGCTTCGTTAATTGCAACCAGCATGGCTATTGGGGCAGCATCGGTAAGCACAGATGACCTTGTGGTTGAGCGTATGTTTCAAATCGGGCTAGATGTTGGAATTGCTTTCCAGATTAAAGATGACATTTTTGATTACCAAAGTAAGGGAATACTTGGAAAACCCACTGGAAATGACATTAAGGAGAAGAAAATTACTCTTCCGCTGCTTTATGTTTTAAACAATTGTAAGCCGGGTGAACGAAGTCGCATTTTAAGTTTGATTAAGCGAAAAAATAAAAATCAGGCCAAGGTGAAGGAGTTGGTTGATCTGGTTGTGAGCCGGGGAGGATTGGAATATGCTTCACAGAAAATGAACGAATTCCGCGAAAAAGCCATTGCCGGGATTATGGAATTTCCGGAAAGCGATTCTAGGACAGCATTAATCGAGCTGGTCAATTATACCACCACGCGCCAGAAATAGTTTATTATGAATGCAGCAAACTCAGGAAAGCCTGAGCAATGATGAGATCTTCAGGAGTTGTGATTTTAATGTTTTCGCGGTTTCCTTCAACCATTTCAATGGAGTACCCAGCCTTCCAGGCCACCGACGCATCGTCAGTAAATGAAGGATCGTAATCTTGTTCAAAAGCATTTAAAATTTGCTCACTCCGGAAAGTTTGAGGAGTTTGTACGCTGTAGTATAAATTTCGGTCAACAGAAATATTCTGAATTCCTTCCATTTTTCGGAGTGATTCGGTCACAGGAAGAACAGGTATTGCATTCCCTTTTGCTTTTGCCGCCTGGTAGCACCGCTGAAGAGTTGCTTCTGAAACCAACGGTCTTACTCCATCGTGAATGAATACGATTCCTGGCTCATCAATAAATTTCAATCCATTTCTGACAGAATGAAATCGGGTTTCTCCGCCAATAGCCAACAAATGAGGAAGATTAAACTGGTGCTTGGTACATAGTTTATTCCAAAAATCAAGTTGCGAGGATGGTAAAACCAATATTATTTTTGAAGTAGGATCAAAATTATAAAATACTTGTAAAGTGTGCATTAGCACTGGTTTTCCGCATAATTCCAAAAATTGCTTTGGAATTTCAGACCCCATCCGGTGACCTGAACCACCGGCAACTATCAGAATAAACTTTTTCATACGTTCTTGGTTAAGAACAAAAGTACAATTTCGAAGTGATCTGCCATTTTTTTGCCGTTGATTCCTCAAAAAAATTAGACATTAAAACTTCTAAAATTGTAAATTGTGCAGCACTGAATGTTTAAAATATAATCGAAATGCAAGAAGTACTTAGTTTTCTATCTGAATTAAAAGCCAATAACAACAAGGAATGGTTTGATGTTAATCGCACATGGTATGAACAGAGTCGGAAGAAAGTTTTATTCCTCACCGAGTTGCTCATTCACGAAATTGCCACTTTTGATTCGGAGGTTGGAATCCAGAGTCCCAAGGATTGTGTTTTTCGAATCTTCCGTGATGTTCGTTTCTCAACCGATAAAACACCATATAAAACCAATATGGGCAGTTTTATCGTGAAAGGAGGTAAAAAAAGCTTTTGTGCTGGTTATTATCTGCACATCGAACCGGGAGTTTCTTTTGTTGGAGGGGGATCATATTGTCCGCCTTCCGATGCGTTAAAAGCCATTCGGACAGAAATATTTGATCATCCTGATGAATTCAAAGCGTTGATTAACAAACAGTCATTCAAAAGGGTATATCCTCAGTTCTATGAAGACAAATTGAAAACACCCCCCAAAGGGTTCCCAAAAGATTTTCCGGATATTGAACTCCTGAAATATAAGTCGTATGCTTTTGTTTCTCCGTTAAGTGATGAAGATGTAAAAAGTGATGCGCTTGTTGGGAAGGTAGTTGCCGCAATGAAGGAATTGCATCCGGTGAACCGATTTTTAAACGGGGCCCTTGATAAATGGTTATAATCGGTTCATGCAGTAATTTGTGCTTTTCGTTTGGTGAAACCGACAGTTCATGCACGAAATTAGTCAATTCGTGAAAATTGAATAAAAATGAGGGTTACAAAATTCTTTATTCAGGAATTAATTTAAAAATGAATAGAAATATTCATCCATCCACCAAATTCTGTAACAAGAAAAAGGCTTTCCTATCGAATCTGGAAAGCCTTTTTAATTTTCTGCTAATTACTGTTTCCTGAATCCTCGTTGTCTGCAAGCCTCAAAAACCACCACCGCAGTGGCGGTCGAAACATTCATCGAATCGGCGCTGCCCTGCATCGGGATGATAATGTTTTGAGTGGAAGCGTTGACCCAAAGGTCGGTGATGCCGTCGGCTTCGGTGCCCATCACAATGGCCGATGGCCGGGTAAAATCAACTTCGGTATAAGGCACAGCAGCTTTCAGGTATGTGCTGAAAATGGCGATATTTTTCAATTTCATCCACGAAATGGCTTCTTCGGAAGTGCAAACTGCCAGCGGTACGCTGAACAAACAGCCAATACTCGACCGAACTACATTCGGGTTATAAATATCGGTTTGCGGATCACAAACAATCACCGCATCCACCCCAGCAGCGTCGGCCGTGCGAAGAATGGCGCCCAGGTTTCCGGGTTTTTCAACCGCTTCGAGCACCAGCAAAAGCGGATTTTGGGGCAGTTTCAGGTCGGCCAGCGTGTGGCTCTTCGGGCGTGCCAGCGCGATAATTCCGCCACTGCCTTCGCGGTAGGCAATTTTATCAAAAGCTTCTTTCGAAACCGGGAATACCTCGGCATTGCTATTCACTCCGGATGAAAGGGCTTTGAAATAAGCTTCCGAAATCAGGTCGAAACAAACGAAAACGGACGAAAACTCGTAGCCAAATTCAATGGCGCGGGCATATTCCTTGTCGCCCTCCACGATAAAAACATTCTGCTCGCGACGTTCGCGGGCTTTTTGCAGGTGAGCGAAATTTTTGATTCGCGGGTTTTGAGCGCTGGTTATCAGGTCGCGGAAAAACATAGTGGGTTCGTTTTCAGTCAGAGTTTCACTTCGTTTTTAGTCAGGGTTTCACTTCGAGTGAAGCCCTGACTCTATCGTGACAAAAGCCCTGACTATTTTATCCGATAAATTTAGGTTAAAATCAATTACTTTTGAACCCTGATTCAGATTAAACGACCATGATCATTTTAAAAGCTGAAGGTTGGAAGGATTACGAACTCATCGACTGCGGCGGGTTTGAGAAAATGGAGCGGTTCGGAAAATACATCCTGATTCGTCCCGAGCCACAGGCGATTTGGAACAAGCGACTTCCGGAGGAGGAATGGCTGAAGATGGCCAATGCCCGCTACCAGCGCGAAAAACAGAAAAAAGCCTACCGTTTCGCCGACGAGGAAAACGGTGGCTGGACATTCTTTAAGAAGATGCCCGAAACTTGGAATATTCACTACGAATTGGGCAAAACCAATCTAACGTTTAAGTTGAACCTGACGACCTTCGGGCACATCGGGGTTTTCCCGGAACAGGCCGAAAACTGGAAATACATTGCCGACAAGGTTAAAAAAGAAGGCGCTGGTTGTAAAGTCCTGAATTTGTTTGCCTACACTGGCGGCGCTTCGTTGGCCGCCAAAGCTGCCGGAGCCGATGTAACCCATGTTGACGCCGTGAAAAATGTGATTACCTGGGCCCGCGAAAACATGGAGCTGACGGGTTTGAAAGATATTCGCTGGCTGGTGGAAGATGCCTTGAAATTTGTACAGCGCGAAGTGAAACGCGGCAAAAAATACCACGGGATTATTCTCGATCCACCGGCATACGGGCGCGGACCTTCCGGCGAAAAATGGGTGTTGGAAGAAAATTTCAACGAATTGATGAGCCTTTGCGCGCAGCTTTTGGACGGGAAAGGAAGCTTTTTGGTGCTGAACTTGTATTCGCTGGGTTTTTCGTCGCTCATTGGGAACAATGTGGTTGAAAGTTACCTAAAACCTGTCGAGAAGCAATTTGGCGAATTTTACCTTCAATCGCGCACCGGAATCCAGTTGCCGCTGGGAACTTTCATGCGGTTAACCATCTAAATATTTACAATTGACCATTTAACAACCAGCCATTTAACCGTTCCGCAAATCTTATCTATGAAATTTACCGCTAAAGCCGACTGTACACTTCTTGATCTAATCCTGGCCCACCATCCCGGAATGTCGAATTCGAAGGCCAAAAAGATGATCGACAACCATGCTGTGAAATGTGACGGTCAGGTTTTGAAGCGCCCGGTTGATGCGGTATTAAAAGGCCAGGTGGTTGAATTTTTACCCAAAGAAACGGTCAAAACGGTAAAAGTTGACGATTTCAGGCTGAAGATTGTTCACGAAGACCGATGGCTGGTGGTCGTTCACAAACCTTCCGGAATTGTTTCGAGTGGCGACACGCTGAAAGAAGGGCAGACGCTGTTTACACAAGTCCGCAGTTATTTGCGAAACCGCTACGGCATGCGCGAACAGCTTTTCGTGGTTCACCGGCTCGACAAAGCGGTTGAAGGTTTGATCATGTTTGCCAGATCAGAAGCTGTAAAAGAAAAGCTTCAGGAAAACTGGAAGCAAGTGCACAAATATTATGTGGCTCAAACTACTGCTATCCCGAAACAAAGAAGTGGAACTATCCACACATGGCTGCGCGAGGAAGAAAACATGAAAATGGTTTCGTACGATCACGAGGTGCCCGATTCGAAAGAGGCCATTACGCATTATCAGGTTTTGAAGGTTTTACCGCCTTTTGCATTGGTAAAAATAAAACTCGACACCGGCCGCAAAAACCAGATCCGCATTCATTTGTCGTCGATTGGCTGCCCCATCGTGGGCGATCGACGCTACAACGACGACGATAAAACCGTCAAATCCATCAAGCTTTTGTCGTATAAACTCGAATTTACGCACCCGGTAACCGGACAACCCATGTCGTTTAAATTGCCAATTCCGCGAAGTTTCGAATCAAAAGGCAGGTAAACTTTCATCTATCGGCAAGAATTTTACTTTTCCAGTTAGAATTGCTGCTTTTTTGCCGATACCGGCAAGAACGAATTGGCTTCAGCAGTCCTGCAATCGGGCTTGAGACGCAATAAATTACTGAACAAACCCGGACATTTCAAACTTTCATCGAATGAGTTTTAAAATTGAATTTTGTAACCAGTTTAAATTCTTTTTATTATAGGCTTTGATTTTACTTATTAGTAAGTATATTTGCAGAGTTGAAAAACGAAAAACTATGTCAGTCACCCGTGAAAAAATTCTGGAGTTGGGCGAAGAACTCATTTTGACCAAGGGTTACAATGGGTTCAGTTATTACGACATTTCGGCGGCGATGGGCATTAAAAATGCTGCTGTTCATTACTATTTCCCGAGTAAGGAAAATCTGGGAACCAGCATTTTGAGAACCAACATCCAGCGGTTCGACGAAATGGTGGAGAATATGCAAAACCGAGGATTTGATGAGCGTCACCAGTTGGAGTCGTTCATGAAAATATACGTAAAAAGCAACCGCGACAGCAAAATTTGTCTGATCGGTTCGCTGGGAACAGATATTAATACACTTAACGACCCGATGCGGATAGAGTTGCAAAATCTGGTTGAACGAATTATTTCGTGGATTGAAATCACACTCGAAAACGGCCGCACCAAAGGGCTTTTCCAGTTTCGTATTTCGGCTCGTAATCAGGCCACTCAAATACTTTCGTCGTTGGTTGCCGGATTACAACTGGCACGCATTCTCGATAAGTCAGCTTTTAAAAATATATATCAGTCAATTTGGGAAGAAATAACACCGCCCGCACTATAAACTCTAAAAAAGAACACACATGAAACGAGTTGTAATTACCGGACTTGGAGCAATCACTCCGCTTGGAAATACGGTTTCAGAATTTTGGAAAGCACTGAATGAAGGAAAAAGTGGCGCAGCAACAATCAGCCGTTTCGATCCTTCTACTTTAAAAACTCAGTTTGCCTGCGAAGTGAAAAATTTTGATCCGCTGTTGTACATGGAAAAGCAGGAGGTTCGGAAGCAGGATTTGTACGCTCAGTTTGCTTTGGCTGCAGTAAGCCAATGCATGACTGATTCGGCATTCGATCTGGAAAAGGCCGACAGAAACCGTTGCGGTGTTATTTGGGCAACCGGTATCGGCGGTGTGGGAACTTTTCAGGAAGAAATACGCCAATATTTCCTTCCCGGAAACAACGGTCGTATCAGTCCTTTTTTTATTACCAAAATGATTCCGAACATGGCTTCAGGATTAATTTCTATTAAATACGGACTTCGCGGAGCCAGCTATGCAACCGTTTCGGCCTGCTCATCGTCGAATCATGCTATTGTCGATTCGTATAACCTGATTAAGCTTGGCAAAGCCGACATGATGCTGGCCGGTGGATCGGAAGCAACCGTTGTGATTGCCTGCGTCAGTGGTTTTAGCGTGATTAGAGCGCTTTCCGAACGAAATGACAGCCCTGAAACAGCTTCACGACCATTTGATGTGTCGCGCGACGGATTTGTGTTGGGGGAGGGCGGAGCCGTTTTAATGCTCGAAGAGCTAGAACATGCACAACGTCGTGGTGCCAAAATTTATGCTGAAGTAACCGGCTATGGGTTGGCTTCCGACGCTTATCACATTACCGGTTCGCATCCTGAAGGGCTTGGAGCACAAATAGCAATGACCGAAGCCATGCGCGAAGCCGGACTGACACCTGGAGATATCGACTACATTAATGCTCATGCAACTTCAACTCCGGTTGGCGATATTAGCGAAACAAAGGCCATTTCCACAATTTTTGACTCGTGTCTAGAAAAAGTGGCTGTTGGCGCCACCAAATCGATGACTGGTCATTTGCTGGGTGCGGCCGGTGCCATCGAAGCCATGACCTGTGCTCTGGCGGTTCAGAATGATATGATTCCTCCGAGCATCAACCTGGAGAACCGCGATCCCGAAATAGATCCGAGAATCAGGGTGGAAGCCAAATCGTGTAAACAACCTGTACGTGCAGCCCTGAACAACTCATTCGGATTTGGTGGTCACATTGTTAGTACACTTTTTCAGAAATTTGAGAAGTAAAAAAAGAGGCTGAACTTTGCAGCTCAGCCTCTTATGTAATTCTTGTCGTATTTTTTCCTGATTAATGTCCTTCTGTGAGGAACACGTATCGGATAACAACCAGTGCGAAGAGCAGATACATCATCCAATGTACGTTTTTAGCTTTTCCTGTTAAAACTTTCAGGATAGTATAGAAAATGATACCTGCAGCAACACCATTGGCAATGCTGTAAGTGAATGGCATCATGATGATACACATGAACGCTGGTAACCCTTCGGTGAAATCGTCGAAATCGATTTCTTTAATGGCCGAAACCATCAGCAATCCAACGATGATCAAAGCCGGAGCAGTAGCTGCATTCGGGATCAGAGTTGCAAGAGGTGCCAGAATCAGCGCCAACAAGAAAAGTAAACCGGTGGTGATGGCTGTCAAACCTGTGCGGCCACCTTCGCCGATACCGGCAGCACTTTCAACATAGGCAGTAACGGTGCTGGTTCCCATCAATGCTCCGAACGAAACACCGAAAGCGTCAACCAACATCGCTTTCCCAATTTTGGGTGAATTGCCGTCTTTGTCGATCAAACCTGCTTTGTTGGCTGTACCAACCAGTGTTCCGAAGGTATCGAACAATTCAACGAAAGTGAAGGTGAACACAACGGTCCAGATTCCCATACTTAACGCGCCTTTGATATCGAGTTCGAAAACAGCCAGGTTCGAGAAATCAGGAAGTGCAAATGGTGAAAAACCTTCGCCAAATTTGGTAACTCCCATCGGAATACCGATGATGGTTGTAACAATGATACCGATCAGAAGCGAGCCTTTTACGCGCAGTGCCATTAAAGCAGCGGTAATTGCCAACCCGATGAGGCAAAGCAACATGCTGGGGTTTTTCAGGCTGCCAAAGCCAATGTTCCATTCGAAGAACATCAAACCAGCCTGACCATTGTTTGCCTGCATTTTTTCCAGGGTCGGGGGAATTACATTAGCCGATGCCACCATAATTTCCGATAGTTTCAGACCAATAATGGTAATGAACAACCCGATACCAACGGTGATAGCCACCTTCAGCGAGTGAGGAACGGCAACCACCAAAATCTGGCGAACTTTAGTTATGGTGAGTAAAATGAAGATGATACCTGAGATGAAAACCGCACCAAGAGCCACTCTCCAGGGCATTCCAACGCCAGCTAAAGCAACGGTGGCAAAGAAAGCGTTCAATCCCATTCCGGGAGCCAGTGCAATCGGGAAGTTGGCAACCAAACCCATCGCGATGGTTACAAAACCAGCAGCAATGGCAGTAGCAAAGAATACAGCGTTCTTATCCATTCCGGTAGCCGAAAGAATATTCGGGTTCAGGAAAAGGATGTAGGCCATGGTCATGAAGGTTGTGATCCCTGCAATGATTTCGGTGCGTACAGTTGTTTTGTTTTCCTGTAGCTTGAAAAATTTTGCAACAAATTCCATGTTCGCTTAGTTTAGAAGGTGTATTTGGCGCCCAGAGTTGGCATCATTTTGAATCCATCCATTCCGGCAAAATTGTTGCTTAATTCAACTTCGCCACCGACAGAGAATTTTTTGGTTGCATTGTACCACAATTGCGGTTCAGAAAGGAAAATCATATTACCAAATCCGGTTTTTTCTCTCCACAGGTCAGCAAATCCGGTGAAAGACATTTTTCCTTTGGCAAAATTCAGATACCATACAGCTGTTAACTGGAAGCTGTTTGGTTTATCATCGACGGTATTAGCAATGTTTTTATATAGGGCTTTCAGCGAAAATCCACGTGAAAAGTCGCTGGCATTCCACGAATAGTCAACCCCGGTTAACCAAGCATTGCTGATGGAGTAGGCACCACTGGCAGTTCCTGCTTTCCATTGGCCAAAACCACCGTTGTATTCAGCATGCCAGCTGAAAGGTGATTTTCCCAGTTTAAAGCAACGTGCAATTTCGAAGTAAGCTAATGCAGGGCTGTTTTCTACACCACCTACACCATAATCAAAATCGATAAAGAAAAAGGTGTTACCAGTTTTGTCAGGTCTGAACATTTCGACAGTCGAAGTCAGGTACCCACGATCTTTACCCATGTCGTAGTGCAGCTGGATGTTTTGACTAAATGCCCCAAAGGCAAAGAAACTTGCAATAAAAACAAGGACTAATTTCTTCATAATCTAATCTTTAAGTTGTAAGTGTAAATGATGGCTAAAAATAGTTAAAAATCAATTGCACACTCATTATTGTCAAGTGTACACTCTAATTTGTTACCAACAGTTTTTTAACAACACAGGTCTTCCGGCATTTTGTCAAAACCTGCTGAGAATCAAATCGCAAAATTATTTCTTATCTTCATCCGTCATTTTTTACAGGAGTTTGTTATTACTGTTGTCGTATTTTGCGTCAAGAGTCTTTTGTTTAACCAATTGAACCATTTACACGATGAAACCTATTTCCAGAAGGCATTTTATACAAACCGGGCTGGTTGGTGCCGCCGCGGTAACCACGGGATTTACCCATGTCTCCTATTCCGGAGCAAAAAATATTCAGATTGACAAGGTAAAACTTGGCAAAACCGGCATTAAAGTACCCCGACTTGCGTTGGGTACTGGTACGCATGGAGGAAACCAGTCGTCAGACTTCACCCGAATGGGAACGGATAGCTTCGTAAAACTGGCTCGCCATGCACTCGATCGTGGAATTGCGTTTTACGATGCAGCTGATTTGTACGGATCGCACCATAACGTTCGCGAAATTTTAAAAGAAGTGCCCCGCGAAAAGGCTACGTTGCTGACAAAAATCTGGACTCGCCCGGAAAAGTGGAATTCGGATACTCCTGAAAAAACCATCGACCGTTTCCGTCGCGAAACCAATTCCGATTATTTCGACATCATGCTTCTGCATTGTATGACCAACGCCAAATGGCAGGAAGAGAAAAAGCCATACATTGAAGCGCTTTCAGTTGCCAAACAAAACGGCATCATTAAAACCGTGGGCGTTTCGTGCCATAATTTCGATGCGCTGAAGCTGGCCGTTGACGACCCCTGGGTGGAAGTGATTCTGGCCCGTATCAATCCCGAAGGTTTGGTGATGGATGCCACAGCCGACGAGGTGATGGCCGTTCTGAAAAAAGCGCACGACAGCGGCAAGGGAATTATTGGAATGAAAATTTACGGTGAAGGCCGAATGAAAACCGACGAGCAGCGCGAAAAATCGCTGCGTTGGGTGATGGGCAGCAAAAATGTGGATTGCATGACCATTGGGATGACCACTACCGAACAAATTGACGACGCCGTTGAGCGCATTATGCGCATCTCGAAAGAGGTGTAAATAAGTCATTCATAGTCATTTGTTGTCATTTGCTTCGCGTAATTCCCGTAACCCGTAACTCGTAACATATTTGAAACTCTCTTACTATGAACCAAACTCAACTCATCGGGCTGTATGCCCAAACTTTCAGGAAAAACTGGACTTTACCCGCGTTTTCCGATTTTCAGGGAGCAACGACCACTTATGGCGAAGCGGCTCAAAAAATCCGCCAGATTCATTGTTATTTTCGTGAATCGGGCATTCAAAAAGGAGACAAAATCGCCATTTTAGGACGAAATTCGTCGAATTGGGCTATCTCGTTTCTGGCCGCTTCCGGTTACGGCGGAGTGACGGTGCCGGTGTTGCCCGACTTCAATCCCGACGATATTCTGCACATTCTCAATCATTCCGAGTCGGTTTTCCTGTTTGCTGCCGACAATCTGTTCGAGAAACTCGACCCTCAGAAAATACCCGGCATCAAAGGCGTCGTGAGCCTAACTGATTTTACGGCTTTGTCGTTTGCATCTCCGGAAGAAAAAGCCCTTTGGGAAAAATGTTTTACGCCGGAACATGCGGGGCAGTCGTCGCCCGATAATTTTGAACTGGACGAATACCAATCTGAAGATTTAAGCATCATTTCGTACACCAGCGGTACATCGGGTTTCACCAAAGGGGTGATGATTCCGGCGAGAAGTTTACTTTCGAACATTATTTATGCACAGGAACACATGCCGCTTAAAGCAGGCGACAGCATAGTTTCTTTTTTGCCGATGGCGCATGTTTTTGGCTTGTTGTTCGAGTTTTTGTTCCCCGTTTCGGTGGGTTGTCATGTTTCATTCCTGACAAAACCGCCCACTCCACAACTAATTATTAAGGCGTTTCAGGAGGTAAAACCTCGCCTGATTTTGTCAGTTCCGTTGGTCATCGAAAAAATTTACCGCAAACGAATCCTTCCGGCCCTGGAAAAACCGGCCGTTAAATTTCTCTTGAAAGTGCCCGGAATTCAGCAATTGCTGTATAAAAAAGTCAGAGCCAGTTTGGTCGAAACATTTGGCGGCAACTTCCACGAAATTGTGATTGGTGGCGCAGCATTAAATAAAGAAGTGGAAGTTTTCTTCCGCAAAATAAAATTCCCGTTTACGATTGGTTACGGAATGACCGAATGCGGACCGCTGATTTCGTACGACAGCTGGGAGCGTTTCCGCCCGTCTTCGGCAGGTAAACTGGTCGATCGCATGGAAGTACGCATCGATTCACACGATCCGTTTAATGAGGTTGGCGAAATTTTGGTGAAAGGAACCAACGTTATGCTGGGGTACTACAAAAACGAAAAAGCTACCACCGACGCGATCGATAGCGACGGCTGGCTGCACACCGGCGACCTCGGCGTTATCGATACCGACAATTTCATTTATATCCGGGGACGAAGCAAAAACATGCTGCTGGGCCCGTCGGGACAGAACATTTATCCGGAAGAAATGGAAGCCAAACTCAACAATTATCCGTTTGTTCAGGAGTGTGTGATTACCGAGCGCGACGGGAAAATGGTGGCTTTCGTATATCCCGATCAGGAATTGATAGAGGCTGAAAAACCTGATGCTGCCCGCCTGAAGGAAATTATGGACGACAACTGCAAACAGGTGAACAAAGAATTCCCGAAGTACGCGCAGCTGGCCTCCATCATTCTGGTTGACAAGGAATTTGAAAAAACGCCCAAGAAAAACATCAAGCGTTATTTGTATACCTGATATAAATCCGAATAAGAGGTGTCATTTTTGAAAAGACATCGTTTCTATATATGAAAAGCACTGGGAACATTTGATTTCCGGTGCTTTCTGTTTATCCCCAAAAATCAGCCATTTATCGGTCAAAAATGCCTGATGATCTACCTTCTTAACTACTTCTGCTGAACATTTCCTGAAATTTGGCACGAAATATTTAATGAACAATTTACATACAGGAAACGTTTCCTGTCGAAAATGTTTCCTTATTTTGTTTCAAATTTCAATCTTAAAATTAAACATGCAGGAAGAACTAAATTTTGATGACCCCAAATTCATCTCTATTCTGGAGCGAACCGTAGAGTTGTTCTACGAATTCGGGATCAGAAATTTAAATATGGACGACATCAGCCGAAGCCTGGGGATTTCGAAAAAAACACTTTACCAGTATGTGAAAAGTAAGGAAGATCTGATCGTGAAACTATTTTATTACGATGAGATGAGATGGACCAGAAGCTTTTCGAAAATCAATGTGGATGAGATTAATGCGATCGAAATTCTTTTTGAGGTAAGTAAACTGGTGCACGAAGAAATGGTGAAGCTTAATCCGAAATTGAAGTTTGAGCTCCGTAAATATTACGAACCGCAGTTCAATCAGTTTATGCAGCGCAAACAGGCACAAATTTTTGAGCACATGAGCCGCAATATGCAGAAAGGAATTCGCGAGGGGCTATACCGGAGCGATCTGAATATCGATCTGATTGCCGGGCTTTATGTTCGAAACCTGATTGATATGCACAACAAGGATTTTTGTATGATCGAAAATATCACCTTCGACCAATTATTTAAGGCGATGTTCGAACATCATATTCGGGCTATTGCCACAGCCGAAGGCATTGCCTATTTCGAAAAGCGCAAAGCCGAAGTCGAACAGTCAAACGAAAAGAATAACTAATAAACATTACGAAACATGTTCAAAAAACAAAAACAGATTCTACTGATGGCAGTCTGTGTCCTGTTCGGGTCGCTGAGTGCCTTTGCACAGGAGCCGGTAAAGCTTTCGCTTCAGGATGCTTTAAAAATGGCCATGCAAAACAACACCAACATCCTGAATTCGGAGCTTGACCTGGCCATGGCCAAGAAAAAGATTTGGGAAACTACGGCAACCGGATTGCCACACATCGATGCAAAAGCGTCGTACACGTTTTATCCGAAAGTTCCGGTTTTGCCGGCTTCATTTTTCGATCCGAATGCTGCCGAGGGTGCAACGATCTCTTTGATGCCCAAACAAAACGTCGTAGCCGATGTCACGTTATCGCAGTTGATTTTCAACGGGTCGTACCTGGTTGGACTTCAGGCGGTAAAAGTTTACTACGGATTGACCGAGCAGAACAAGGAAAAGACCCGTCAGGATGTGATAGAAACTGTAGTCAACACCTATCACATGCTTCAGATGGCCGAAGAAAGCCGGAAAATCCTCTCGCAAAACGTGGAAAACATCGACAAAACGCTCTATGAAATTTCTGAAATGAACAAACAGGGGTTTGTGGAAAAGACTGATGTCGATCAGTTGGAAGTTACAAAGAACACCATTCTGAATGCGCTGAACCAGATCGACAGCAACCTGGATATGGGTTATCGGCTGCTGAAAATTCAGCTTGGATTGGAAGATTCGGCCAAAGTTCAACTGGCTGATGAAATGGAGTCGGAAGAATCATTGACTGGTTCGAGCATGCAACTCGTAGCCGAGCAGTTCAATATCGAGCGGAATATCGATTATCAGTTGCTCAGTACATCGGAAAAAGCTGCAAAACTGGAGCTTAAACTGGCAAAATCGAGCTATTTGCCAACGATCGCCGGGTTTTACAACCACACCGAAAAACTAAAAGCACCGCTTTTAGACTTTCAGCCCAAAGACCTGATTGGCGTTAACCTGAATCTTCCGATTTTCAGCAGCGGAGAGCGGGCATCGCAGGTTGCCCAGAAAAAAATGTCGCTCGAAAAAACTCAAAATAACCGGAAACTTCTTTCGAACAGTTTGCTGATGCAGGCCAGCCAATATCAGAATGATGTGAAGCTGAAACTGGAGAAATACCTGAATCAGAAGAAAAGCAAAGAATTGTCAGACGATATTTATCAGCGCACACTGGAAAAATACAAACAGGGGATGGCTTCGAGCATGGATTTGATGAACAGCCAAAATCAGTACCTCTCCAATCTGACCAGCTATTACCAAAGTATCTACGATTTGCAGGGTGCAAAATCAAAACTCGAAAAATTGTTCAACATTAATCAGGAAACAGGAAATCAATAATCAGGAAACAAAAAATTAAAATAACTACACATGAAAAAGATTATCATTTACTCAGCCCTGGTCGTTTTGCTGGCCTCGTGTGGCGCTTCAACCGACAAAAAAGCAGAGCTCGAAAAGCTGAAAGCACAGCGTGAATTATTAAACAACCAGATTGCACAACTCGAAGCTGAGGTAAATCCGGCTGGAACGGCCGAGGTAAAAGCGGTTCCGGTAAAAATCCTGAATGCTTCGGAATGTGTGTTTAATCACTTCATTCAGGTTCAGGGAACGGTTGACGGAGATCAAAACATTGCTGTCAGTCCGCAAATGGCTGGTATCGTAACCGGCGTTTATGTGAAAGAAGGCACATCGGTTAAAAAAGGTCAGGTGATGGCCGAACTCGACGCACAGGTTTTAAAGCAATCGCTCGAAGAAGTCAATACCCAGCTGGCATTGGCCAATAGTATTTTCCAGAAGCAAAGTGCGTTATGGGAAAAGAAGATTGGTAGCGAAGTGCAGTATCTTCAGGCTAAAACCAATAAGGAAAGTTTGGAACAACGGGCCAACACCATTAAAGAGCAGATGCAGATGGCCAAAGTTATTTCACCCATCAGCGGAACCGTTGAAAGTGTGCCGTTGCGTGTTGGTCAGATGGCTTCTCCAGGAATGCCCACTTCAACCATTCGCGTGATCAACATGAACGTGGCCAAAATTTCGGCCGACGTTGCCGAAACTTATGCAACCCGCATTAAAAACGGCAACGATGCATTGGTGAGTTTCCCCGATTTAGGCAAAGAACTCGAAAGCAAGCTGAATTTTACAAGCCGTTTTATCGATCCAACCAATCGTACATTTAAGGTTGAATGCCGCGTTTCGTCGAAAGATGTGGAATTGCGCGCAAACATGATCGCCTACATCAAGATTAAGGATTACACCAACGAAAAGGCATTCTGCCTGCCGGTAAATTACGTGCAGAGCAATCAGGAAGGCAAGTTTGTATTCGTTGCCAAACAAAATGGAGCTGATTGGACTGCCGAGCGTCGGATGATCAAAACCGGAATGGATTACGACGGAACTGTTGAAGTTCTGGAAGGAATTGTGGCTGGTGACAAAATCATCACCTCAGGATTTCAGAACCTGAATGCCGGCGAAAAAGTAGTTTTCTAAAAAATCATTAAATGACGCATCATGTCGAAAGAAAATAAATTTAAAGAATTTTTTGCGACAAGCTGGGCGATCGATAACCGGACAAGTATTTACGTGCTGTCCATTATCATCTCGGTTATGGGGTTGATGAATTATTATCTGATCCCGAAAGAAACCTTTCCCCAGGTTGTTATTCCGTATATTGTTGTAAGTACACCTTACCCGGGAACGTCTCCCGAAGATATGGAGAACCTGGTTACCCGCCCCATCGAAAAACAGCTGAAATCGATTTCGAACGTTAAAAAGATTACCAGTAATTCGGTGCCCGATTTCTCATCCATTATCGTGGAATTTGAGCCCGATTTGTCGATTGAAACAGCCAAGCAGCGCGTTCGCGATGCTGTTGATAAGGCCAAAAGTGACCTTCCAACCGACCTGCCTTCGCAGCCGCAGATTATGGATATCGACCTCTCGGCCATGCCCGTGATGTATATCAATATCTCCGGAAATTATGATCTGGTGAAACTGAAACATTATGCAGAACTGGCTCAGGACAAAATTGAAGGCCTGAAGGAAATTACCCGTGTGGATATTGTGGGTGCGCTCGACCGCGAAATTCAGATCGATGCCGACATTTTCAAAATGCAGGCAGCCAAGGTCACCTTTGGTAACATCGAACAGGCGATTGCGCTCGAAAATATGACCATTTCAGGAGGTATTCTCACCAGCAACGGAACGCGAAATACGGTTCGCATCAAAGGTCAGTTTGCCGATGTTGAAACCATTCGCAACATCGTGGTTCAGTCGTCGAGCGGCGCTTTGGTAAAACTGAGCGACATTGCCGAGGTTACCGATGGATTTGCCGAGCAGGCCAGCTTTGCCCGCCTCGATGGTAAAAACGTTATTACCCTGAATGTGATCAAGAAAAACGGTGCAAACCTGCTGGATGCATCTGACCAGATCAAAGAGATTATCGATGAACTGAAACAACGCGATTATCCGAAAGATATGCAGGTTACCCTAACAGGCGACCAGAGTCGTTTTACGCGCAATACACTTGAAGAACTGAATAATACCATCATCATTGGGTTCATTTTGGTAACCATCGTTTTGATGTTCTTTATGGGCTTCACCAATGCCTTCTTTGTGGGGTTATCGGTTCCGTTATCGATGTTCGTGGCCTACATGGTTATTCCGGGTCTCGGTTTCACGATGAACATGATTGTGATGTTTGCCTTCATTTTCGCCTTGGGAATCGTGGTTGACGATGCGATTGTGGTTATCGAAAATACTCACCGATTGCACCGTTTTAATCCCGATATAAAAATAGCGGCCAAAAAAGCAGCCGGCGAAGTGTTCCTGCCCATTTTATCGGGAACGCTTACTACACTGGCTCCGTTCTTCCCGCTGGCTTTCTGGCCGGGTATTGTGGGGCAGTTTATGCACTATCTGCCGGTAACCCTGATTATCACGCTTTTTGCATCGCTTTTTGTGGCGTATGTCTTCAATCCGGTGTTTGCAGTTTCGTTCATGAAACACGAATACGACAAAGATTTTCAGCAAGGAAGCACCTGGAGAAAACTCAAGCTGGCAACAATCATCATGGGTGTTTTAGCCGTCTTGTTCTATCTTGGTTATTTCGCCGGAAAATCGCAAGGTGCATTTACGATGGCTAATATTTTAACATTTGCCGTTATCCTGATTCTGCTTTTCCATTTTGTGATCAAAAAAATGATCGCAGGATTTCAGGAGAAAGTTTGGCCAGCAGCCATGCGACTTTATGAAAGCCAGCTTCGTTGGGTGTTGAAAGGCGCCCGCCCCATCTGGATTTTGGTTGGAATGATTGGGTTGTTTTTCGCGACCATGTTTATTACCGGAATTGCAAAGCCAACCGTTTTGTTCTTCCCGAACGGCGATCCCAATAACGTGTTTGTTTACATCAAAATGCCCGGCGGAACCCATCAGAATGTTACCGATAGTGTGACCCGCCTTGCTGAACAGCGAGTTTACAAAGCGCTTGGAACCAATAATCCCGACGTGGAATCAATCATTTCGAATGTAACGATTGGAGCCGAAGAAGAAGGATTTGCCTCTTCGGGAACGCCGTTCAACCGCGGGAAAGTGACGGTTAATTTTGTTGAACACAAGTATCGTACGACTGGAGTTTCGACCACTGAGTACCTCGAAATGGTGCGCAGGGAAGTTTCGAACATTGCCGGTGCCGAAATTACGGTCGATAAGGAACAAAACGGGCCTCCAACCGGGAAACCAATCAACATCGAGATTACCAATGAAAATTTGGGCGCATTGATTACCGATGCCTACGCTTTCAAGAATTACATTGATTCACTTGATATCCCCGGAGTAGAAGAATTGAAGTCGGATTTTGAAACTAACTCTCCGGAAATCATTATCCAAATTGACCGCGACCGGGCACGCCGTTTAGGAATTTCGACCGGACAAATCGGGATGGAAGTTCGTACAGCGCTTTATGGAAAAGAAATTTCGAAATTGAAACAGGATGAGGATGAATATCCAATCATGCTTCGGTACGATAAAGTAACACGCGATAACATCAATGAACTGGTTAATCTGCAAATCACCTACCGCGATATGAATACGGGAATGTTGCGCAGTATCCCGTTATCAACCGTTGCACGGATCGATTATACCTCGTCGTATGCCGGAATCAAACGTCTGGACCAGAAACGTGTGATTACGATTTATTCGAATGTGCTTTCGGGATATTCGGCCAACGATATTGTTCCGGTTATCAAACGCGAAGCAAAAACCTTCTCGTTGAGCGAAGGAACTACAATTAAACTCACCGGCGAACAGGACGATCAGGCTGAAACCGTGGCGTTCCTCCTGAAAGCAATGGTGATTGCCATCGGAGCCATCTTCTTCATCCTGATTACCCAGTTTAGTTCGGTGGCCAAATCACTCATCATCCTGAGTGAAGTAATTTTCAGTATCATCGGGGTATTGCTGGGTGTCATCATCTTTAAAATGGATATCGTGATTATGATGACCGGCCTGGGTATTGTAGCTCTTGGTGGTATCGTAGTCCGAAATGGTATTTTGATCGTCGAATTTATCGACACCAAAAAGAAAGAAGGTATGCCAACACGAAGGGCAATTATCGAAGGCGGTAAAACCCGTATCACTCCGGTAATCCTCACCGCTACTGCAACAATGTTGGGATTGGTTCCTTTGGCCGTTGGGTTGAACATCAACTTTGCGACTATTTTCACTGAACTCAATCCGCACCTGTACTTTGGCGGCGACAATGTGGCCTTCTGGGGACCGCTTTCGTGGTCGATTATCTTCGGATTAAGCTTTGCGACATTCCTCACACTGATGTTTGTTCCTGCTTTGTATGAGCTCGATTATGTCATCAGGTTGAAAATAGCCAAACGCCGCAACCTGAAAAGGATTAAAGCGCTGAAAAAATAGAAAAGTCAACACTTATGCATGAAGACCGTCTCTGGCGAAAGCTGTGACGGTCTTTTTATTTTCTGTCTGCTGATTTTCATTGTAAGAAATATTCCTAGAGTTAATTCTTTGATTTTTAACGACATATTTTTTTTACATGAACAAATTTTAGATCAATTGGAATGAAAGTTTGATAAAAAGGTAGTCAAACGACTAAATAAAAGACATTTTAGTCTTTTATTTGATTTCGATAAAGTTTTATTCCCCGGGGTTTCATAAATTTATTCAAAGAAACCAATTGGTGCCTGATAATCAGTTTTATTAGTGACGATTTTCCACCTGAGTATTAATCCTCTTTCAAGTTCTGTCGTTTGATGGAATACTTCCTCCTGGCCTCCGGGCATGTCTCATTCTCACCCGCGAATCGGGTTCTTTTCAAAGAAGTTAATTCTTCTATTTCAAGCCAAATTGTGAATTAAACCATGATTAGCAGATTTGTTTTAAACGGTTTCAAAAAACACAACTATGAAAAATTTAGTTATTACAATCACATTTGCTTTTATCTTTTGTACTTCGGTTGTTTCTCAAAGTACAAAAATCCCACTCATCGGATCAAAAGCGCCTTCATTCACTGCTGAATCGACTAATGGTCAGCTAACCTTCCCGGATGATTTTGGAAAAAATTGGAAAATTCTGTTTAGCCACCCTCAGGATTTTACTCCGGTTTGTTCCACCGAACTATTGGAACTTGCCTACATGCAAAAAGATTTTGAACGGTTAGGAGTAAAAATTGCAATTATTTCAACCAACGACTTATCGATGCATAAAATGTGGAAGACTTATCTGGAAGAACTTAATTATAAGGACAGAGGCCCTCAGAAGATTAGCTTTCCGATTATTGATGATCATGCAATAATTGCTTCAAAAAAATATGGAATGCTGCATGAGCCAGTGAGTACCACGCAGGATATCCGAGGTGTTTTTGTAATTGATTCGGAAAATATCGTACGATCAGTGAATTTTTATCCCATGCAAGTTGGCCGAAATATAAAGGAAATTGAACGAATTGTTGAGGCTTTAAAAACCTCAGATCAGGCATCGGTATTGACGCCGGCTAACTGGAATGTAGGAGATGATGTTATGGTTGGACATTTTCCCTTTACAGAGGGCGAGCTGGCAATTAATCCAGATGTTCGCAATGATTATTACAACTTGGGTAACAGAATATGGTTCAAAAAAATAAGAAAGGAATAACTTTCGATTATCAGGCATTTCAGCATTTTTTTCATATGAATTGGTTATTAAACAGCAAAGAGGAGGATTTTGGTCCTCCTTTTTGCTGTAATATGCTTCCAATTATAATTATTTCAGTGGGTTCCAGCCCTGTGCCTGCAATGGAATCACTGAGCCTCCGGTTGTAATCAGATTGGCGCCTTCGCTTTCAGGAGTAATGTGACCTATCACGGTAAAGTCGAATTCCTTCTTCACCAAATCGTATTTGTCAATCGGAACTGTGAACAGCAATTCGTAGTCTTCACCACCATTCAATGCGGCAACCAGCGGATTGATATTTAATTCTTCGGCCATGCGTTTGGTCTGCTGATCGAGCGGAACTTTTTCCTCATACAGGTTGCAACCTACTTTCGAGTTTTTGCACAAGTGAAGAATTTCAGACGAAAGTCCATCGGAAATATCGATCATGGAAGTTGGCTTGATGCCCAGCGTTTTCAGTAAACTGACAATATCACCGCGAGCTTCGGGTTTGAGCTGGCGTTCCAAAATGTAGTTGTATCCCTCAAATTGCGGCTGCGCTTTGGGGTTTACTTTAAACACTTCGTTTTCGCGTTCGAGTAATTGCAGGCCCATATAGGCGCCACCCAAATCACCCGACACGCAAAGCAAATCGTTCACCTGCGCACCACTTCGGTAAGTCAGTTCTTCTTCAGCAGCTTCGCCAATGGCTGTAATGCTGATGGTTAAACCGTTCAACGAGGTAGTCGTGTCACCACCAATCAGATCGACGCCGTATTTTTCGCAGGCCAGGTGAATTCCTGAGTACAATTCCTCCACCGCTTCCAGCGAGAATTTTGCTGAAATAGCGATCGAAACGGTAATTTGCTTCGGTTGGGCATTCATGGCAAAAACGTCGGAAAGGTTCACCACCACTGCCTTGTAGCCCAAATGTTTCAGCGGAACATACATCAAATTAAAATGTATACCTTCGGTAAGCAAATCGGTGGTTACCACAATTTTTTTATCAGGATAGCTCAATACGGCCGCGTCGTCACCAACGCCTTTCACGGAGCTTTCATTTTTTAACTGAATTTTCTCGGTCAGTCGGTTGATCAATCCAAACTCGCCCAAATCGGCAAGCTGCGTATGTTTTTTCGTTTCTTCCATGTTAATAATTAAGACTTAAAGGTATTTATTACCTTCAAACATTCGGCAAAAATAGCTTTACTTCCTTATCTTTGCAATTCATTTTAAACCGAGTGGGTGATCGATTGTTATTTTGAGTGTTCAAGATGACAGAAAACTGTAAAAGATGGAAAATCAGGATAAATTATTAAACGACATAACGTCGAAAGAATACGAATACGGCTTTGTGACCGACATCGACACCGATGTTATCCCGAAAGGGTTGAACGAAGACGTTATTCGGTTAATTTCAGCCAAGAAAAACGAACCCGATTTTATGCTCGAGTTCCGCCTGAAAGCCTACCGCGAATGGCTGAAAATGAAATCTCCGGAATGGGCCTACCTGCGCATTCCACCGATCGACTTTCAGGAAACCATTTACTACGCCGCGCCACGCACCAGCCCAAAATACAAGAGCCTTGACGAAGTTGACCCTGAGTTGCTGGAGACCTTCAAAAAACTGGGCATTCCGGTGGAAGAACAAAAGCATTTAGCCGGAGTTGCGGTTGATGTGGTAATGGACAGCGTTTCGGTAACCACCACCTTCAAAACCGTTTTGGCTGAAAAAGGGATTATTTTCTGCTCGTTCAGCGAGGCGCTTCAGGAACATCCTGAACTGGTGAAAAAATACCTCGGAATGTCAGTTCCAACCACCGATAATTTCTTTGCAGCGCTGAATTCGGCGGTTTTCTCCGACGGATCGTTCTGCTACATCCCAAAAGGTGTTCGCTGTCCCATGGAACTTTCGACCTATTTCCGCATCAATACTGCCGGAACCGGACAGTTTGAACGGACCTTGATCATTGCCGACGACGACAGCTATGTGAGCTACCTCGAAGGTTGTACTGCCCCCATGCGAGACGAAAACCAGTTGCACGCCGCAGTGGTTGAAATCATCGCAATGGATCGTGCCGAAGTGAAATATTCGACCGTACAAAACTGGTATCCGGGCGACAAAGAAGGCAAAGGCGGAATTTACAACTTCGTGACCAAGCGTGGAATCTGCCGTGGCGAATCGTCGAAAATTAGCTGGACACAGGTGGAAACCGGTTCGGCTATCACCTGGAAATACCCGAGTTGTGTGCTGATGGGCGATAATTCAGTGGGCGAATTCAACTCGGTGGCACTGACCAATAACCACCAACAGGCTGACACCGGTACCAAGATGATCCATATCGGAAAAAACACGAAAAGCACCATCGTTTCGAAAGGTATTTCGGCCGGAAAGAGCGACAATGCCTACCGCGGATTGGTGAAAGTGTTGCCACAGGCCACCAACGCCCGCAATTTCTCGCAGTGCGACTCGCTTTTACTAGGCTCAACCTGCGGTGCACATACTTTTCCGTACATCGAAGTGGGGAATAAATCGTCGGTGGTGGAACATGAGGCTACAACCTCTAAAATTGGTGAAGACCAGATTTTTTACTGCAACCAGCGTGGAATTTCTACGGAAGACGCCATTGGAATGATTGTAAACGGATATGCCAAGGAAGTACTGAACAAGCTCCCGATGGAATTTGCCGTTGAAGCGCAGAAACTGTTACAGATCAGTTTGGAAGGCAGCGTAGGATAAGGAATGTTGGAAGATTAGAATCACGAATCTTGAATTGGGGAAGGATCTTCGGAACAAAAAACCTTCAAGATTCTAATATTCAAGACTCAAGATTGTATATAACCAAAATCAAAATAACGCAAGTTCAGGATCAACTTGAAACCTGGAACTTGGAACACGAAACGAAAAACATGCTATCAATAAAGAATTTACGTGCCTCGGTTGAGGGCAAAGAAATCCTGAAAGGAATCAACCTTGAAATAAAAGCCGGCGAAGTTCATGCCATCATGGGACCAAACGGTTCAGGAAAGAGTACTTTGGCTAATGTGTTGGCCGGAAAAGAAGACTACGAAGTACTTGGCGGCGAAGTAACTTATATGGGACAGGATCTTTTGGAATTATCGCCGGAAGATCGGTCGCGCAGCGGCTTGTTCCTCAGCTTCCAGTATCCGGTTGAAATTCCAGGTGTGCCGATGGTGAATTTCATCAAAACCGCCGTGAATGAACACCGCAAATTTAAAGGTCTGGAACCTTTGACTGCCGGTGAATTCCTGAAACTAATGCGTGCCAAGAAAGATATGCTTCACCTCGACACAGAACTGACCAACCGCTCGGTGAACGAAGGCTTTTCAGGCGGAGAAAAGAAGAAGAACGAGATTTTCCAGATGGCCATGCTCGAACCGAAACTGGCCATTTTGGACGAAACCGACTCTGGTTTGGACATTGATGCGCTTCGTATTGTTGCCGAAGGGGTGAATGCCCTGAAAACTCCTGAAAATGCAACCATCGTGGTAACGCATTACCAGCGTCTGCTCGACTACATTGTGCCTGATTTCGTGCACGTGTTGTACAAAGGCCGCATCGTAAAATCGGGTGGCAAGGAACTGGCCCTCGAACTGGAAGAAAAAGGCTACGACTGGATTAAGAATGGTGAAAATTAACGGCATCGCCGGATGCGGGAACGTTTTTCACTTTTGACTTTTTCCTTTACACTTTTTACTTGAAAATATGAGTACTATTTCACAAAAAATATCGCCTGCCGAACGTTTGGTTTCGTTGTTTGAACAGAACAGGGAAACTTTGAATGCTGGCTCTTCGCCGCTGCTGAACCGGATGCGCGAGGTGTCTATCAAGCGTTTTGCACAGGCCGGAATCCCTGATTTCAAGACAGAAGATTACAAATATACCAACCTGAAACCGGCTTTCGAAAAAAGCTACAAGCAGGAACTGATGCGCGAAAATGGCGTGATCGATCTGAATGTGGTTTTCCGTTGCAATGTTCCGCAACTTGATACGCATTTGGTTTTTCTGGTGAATGGTTGGTTTTACAACGGTAACAATCCCGCAGCCGGACTTCCGAAAGGAGTTGTGCTGGGCGGTTTGGAGCAGATTGCCAACGAACGACCCGAATTGCTTCAGGATTACCTGAACCGTCAGGCAGCTTTGTCGAACGATCCTTTTGTGGCGTTGAATACGGCTTATGCCAAAGACGGGTTCTTTTTATATGTTCCCAAAGGAGTAGTTATTGAAAAGCCGATTCAGGTCATCAACTTGTTAAGTTCTGACGAAAATCTGATGGCTACCCAACGGAATCTAATTATTGCCGAAGCAGCCGCCCAGGTGAAAGTGCTGGTTTGCGATCATACCCTCACACCGGCCTCGTTCCTTTATAATTCGGTTACCGAAGTGTTTTCAGGAGAAGATTCGCTGGTTGATGTTTACACCATCCAGAATCAGCACAATCAGTCCACCTGTATCAATTCCTCATTCTTCAGGCAGCAGCGAAATTCTACATTGACTACCGGAACAATCAGTCTCCATGCCGGATTGGTACGCAACAACCTGAAAATTTCTTTTAGTGGAGATCATTCTGAGGCCAATGCCTATGGCGTTTCACTGACCGATAAAAAACAACACGTCGATAATTTCGTGTTGATTGATCATGCCCAGCCAAACTGTGTGAGCAATCAGATTTTCAAAAATATTCTCGACGACGAATCAACCGGAGCATTTGCAGGGCGCATTCACGTGGCCCGTGATGCCCAGCAAACCAACGCTTTCCAGCGAAATAACAATGTTTTGCTGTCGGACAAAGCCCGGATGCAAACCAAACCTCAGCTGATTATCGATGCCGATGATGTAAAATGTAGTCACGGTGCTACTGTTGGGCAAATCGACGAGGATGCTTTATTCTTCCTTCGCTCGCGTGGAATTGGCGAAAAAGAGGCCCGCACCATGCTGATGAATGCCTTTACTCACGAGGTAATCCAGAAAATCACCATCGAGCCGTTAAAAGAACGCATCAGCGAACTCATTGAGAAGCGGATGAAAGGCGAGATCACCCGTTGCCACGACTGCCATTATCAGTGTGATTGCTGATTGAAAATGTATTTAAAAAGAGAGGCTGGCCCCAGATGGAGTCAGCCTCTCTTTTATAATAGAATTTTAAAACGAATCCACTTCGCGGTAAGCTTTAATAAACGCCGCTTCACCTTCCTTGCCTTTGATGCTTCGGCCATGTTCGCAGCATAAAACGCCGTCGTAGCCCTTGCTGTGGATGTGTTTGAACACATTTTTGTAGTTGATTTCGCCAGTCGTGGGTTCGTTGCGGCCGGGATTATCGCCAATGTGAAATGCTGCAATATGCTTCCATGCCTTGTTGATGTTCGGAATCAGGTTTCCTTCAGTAATCTGCTGATGGTACAAATCGTTCACAATTTTGCACGACGGATGGTTTACAGCCTCACAAATAGAATAACTCTGCGGAATTTTGGTCAGGAACAGTCCCGGATGGTTGGTCCACGCGTTGAGCGGTTCCATCACCAGAACCAAACCGCTTTTTTCAACCACTTCGCAACACATGCGCATATTGTCGATCACGTTGGCCGTTTGGTAATCCCACTCGAGGCTTTCATCAAATCGCCCGGGTACAACCAGCGCCCATTTCGCTCCGGTGCGTTTAGCACATTCCACACCTTCTTCCATCTTCTTTTTCAGCATTTCCTTAATCGCCGGGTCTTGAGTCACCATCGATTTCACGGCAAAATCGGCATACAATACAAACGGCCCCAAATCCATGTTACGGCGGGCCAGTTCACTGGCAATTTTCTCCTGAAGTGCAGGTTCTTTTTTCATCAAACCATTATCGAAGATGGCGCGAAAGCCCTGATCGCTCATAAATTTGATCTGATCGATTAAATCCTCGCCGGCATGCTCCTTAAACGTGCCAAATCCCGGTGCGTATTTCAATTTAAACTGTGCCTCATTCGACACATTACCAGTTGTTTCAAAAGCTTTTGCCGATCCGGCCAGTCCAACCGCCGCCAAAGTTCCGGCAGCGTTGCGTAAAAATGAACGTCGTTCCATGTTGGTATAGTTTAGGATGTTACTTTTTCAATTTGTCCCGAAGATAAGAATTCCGTTAGTTGCTTCGCCAAATCAAGTAAAATTTAGCCATTCTGGTGTGGTAGGTTTTTCCGTCATTTCAGGACTCGATCTGAAAAAGTTTTCTAATTTTATCGGTCTTTAAAACCGAACTTAAATTCACAAACCAATTAAAATCTACTGATATGATGAACCGAAAATTACGTATGGGAATGGTTGGCGGCGGAAGCGACGCTTTTATCGGAGCCATTCACCGTCTGGCAGCTTTTATGGACGGACAAATCGAACTGGTCTGCGGCTGCTTCAGTATCAATCCTGAAATTTCTCTTTCTTCAGGAAAATCGTATTACCTGCCTGAAAACCGGGTTTACAAAACTTACGAAGAAATGTTCGAAGCCGAAGTGAAACTTCCGGAAGGCGACCGCATGGATTTTGTAACCATCGTAACCCCCAACTTTGCCCACTTTGGCCCGGCCATGATGGCCTTGGATAACGGGTTCAACGTGGTGATCGACAAACCTATCACGTTTACGCTCGACGAAGCACTGCAACTTCAGGCTAAATTGCAGGAAACCGGACTTTTGCTTGCACTCACCCATACCTATTCAGGCTATCCGGCTGTAAAACACGCCAAACAAATGGTAGCCGAAGGCCAGCTGGGCAAAATCCGCAAAGTATTTGTCGAATATCCGCAGGGATGGTTGTCATCAAAACTTGAAGACTCCGGAAATCCGCAGGCATCGTGGAGAACCGACCCCAAACGTTCCGGAAAAGCAGGTGCGATGGGCGACATTGGAACTCACGCACACCATTTGGCAGAATACATCACCGGATTAAAAACGACTGAATTATGTGCCGAACTGAATATTTTCGTTCCCGGGCGTTTGCTCGATGACGACGGAGCAGTGTTGCTTCGTTTCGACAATGGAGCCAGAGGAGTTTTGGTAGCCACCCAAATTGCAGCGGGTGAAGAAAACGCGATTAAAATCCGGGTTTATGGCGACAAAGGCGGACTGGAATGGGCACAGCACGAACCGAACACATTGATTGCTAAATGGACCAACAAGCCCACTGAAATTTACCGCGTAGGTACTTCGATGGGATCGGCAATTGCAGCAGCCAACACCCGCACTCCGGGAGGACATCCGGAAGGCTACCTCGAAGCTTTTGCCAATATTTACCGCAATTTCTCGTATCACTTGCGCGCTAAAATGAACGGCGAACAACCTAAACCTGAATGGCTCGACTATCCGGGCGTTGAAGACGGCGTTCGCGGAATGCAGTTTATCGACACCGTGGTTGAAGCCGGTTACAACGACAATGTAAAATGGGTGCCATTTAAATAGTTACGGGTTGCGAGTTGCGGGTTAACTCGAAACCCGCAACTCGTAGCACGTATCTCGCAACATTTTTAAATACAATACTAAAACAAAAATATTATGGGCAGACCAGTAACTTTATTTACCGGACAATGGGCCGACCTACCCATTGAAACCATGTGCCAGAAAGCTTTGGAGTTTGGCTACGATGGCCTCGAACTTTGCACCTGGGGCGACCACATGGAAATCGACAAAGCCGATCAGGCCTATTGCGATGCTCGCAAAGAATTACTCGCCAAATACGATTTGCAGTTATTTGCTATCTCGACGCATCTGGTTGGCCAGTGTGTTTGCGACAATATTGACGAACGTCACAAAGGAATTTTGCCCGCTTACATCTGGGGCGATGGTGATCCTGAAGGAGTGCGTCAGCGCGCAGCTGCCGAAGTGATCAAAACCGGGAAAGTGGCCAAAATGCTCGGCCTCGACACCGTCATTGGCTTCACCGGAAGTTCCATTTGGCACATGCTGTATGCTTTCCCGCCTGTCAATCAGGATATGCTGAACAAAGGCTACGAAGATTTCGCGAAACGCTGGACCCCGATTCTGGACGAATACCAGAAAATGGGCGTCAAATTTGCGCTCGAAGTTCATCCTTCAGAAATTGCTTTCGACATTGCAACTGCCCGTCGCGCGCTGAAAGCAGTCAATTACCACCCGGCGTTTGGCTTTAATTTCGACCCGAGCCACCTCGGATACCAGGGTGTTGACTACGTGAAATTCATTTACGAATTCTCCGACCGCATTTTCCATGTTCACATGAAGGATGCCTACTGGAGCGAACACCCGATGGAAATTGGCGTTTTTGGCGGACATACCGATTTTGGAGATAACCGCCGTTACTGGAATTTCCGCAGTTTGGGTCGTGGAAAAGTCGATTTCGAAAACATCATCCGTGCGTTGAACGACATTAAATACCAGGGACCGCTTTCTGTAGAATGGGAAGACAGCGGCATGAACCGCGAAGCTGGTGCTGTTGAAGCCTGCGACTTCGTTCGTTACAGCGACTTCGATCCTTCGGATGTGGCTTTTGATGATGCCATGCAGAAGTAAATAAGTCTCAAATCCCAAGTTTCAAGTTAACTGATCCGATGAGTAAATTCGTCGGATCAGTTTTATTAATACACAAACACAGCTAAAACAAATCAACGAATGACCAACCGACGTAATTTTTTAAAAAGTACCACCACAGCTGCTGTTGGATTGAGCCTGGCTGCATCCATGCCCATTCCGATGAGCGCGTGTGTCGGCGCCAACGACAAGCTCCGCTGCGGAGTGATCGGCGTAAACGGAATGGGGTTTGCTGACCTCGCCGCTTTCCTCCGCCAGAAAAATACCGAATGCGTGGCTCTGTGCGATGTTGACAGCAACGTGCTGAACAAACGTGCTGCCGATACCGAAAAGGCACAAGGCAAAAAACCCAAGTTATACTCCGACTACCGCAAACTGCTCGAAGACAAGGATGTTGACGTTGTCATCATCGGCACACCCGATCACTGGCATTGTTTGCCGATGGTGGAAGCCTGTCAGGCCGGAAAAGATGTGTATTGCGAAAAACCGCTGGGCAATTCCATCGAAGAAATCAACGTGATGGAACGCGCCGCCGAAAAATACAAAACCGTTGTTCAGGTGGGCATGTGGCAACGCAGCGACCCGCACTGGCGCGACGCCGTTGAGTTCGTTAAATCGGGCAAGCTGGGCAAAATCCGTACGGTTCGCACCTGGGCCTACCAGGGATGGATGGAACCCGTACCTGTAAAACCCGACAGCGAAGCTCCTGCCGGAGTTGACTACGATTTTTGGCTCGGCCCGGCTCCCAAACGCCCGTTCAACCCCAACCGGTTTCACTTCAATTTCCGCTGGTTTTACGATTACGCCGGAGGTTTGATGACCGACTGGGGAGTTCACATCATCGACTACGGGCTGTTCGGGATGGGCGATCCGTCACCGAAATCGATCATGGCCATGGGCGGAAAATTTGCTTTCCCCGACGACGCAGCTGAAACTCCTGATACACTTCAGGCATTGTACGAATTTGATGGTCACACCATGTTGTGGGACCACGGAACCGGCATCGACGGCGGTTATTACGGACGCAATCACGGCGTTGGTTTTGTCGGTAACAATGGCACTTTGGTCGTCGATCGCGATGGCTGGGAAGTAATTCCGGAGAAGAAAAAAGGAAAAAACCTTATGGAGCCTGTGGCATTAATTAAAGGCTCAGGTAAAGGGCTCGATTTGCACATGGCCAACTTTATTGAAGGCGTAAAAGACCGAAACCGGAATTTGAACGCCAACATTACAGTTGCAGCCAACACTGCCCGCGTAGCACATTTGGGAAACATTGCCCATCGCACAGGCCGTCGGTTGTATTGGGATACCGAAAAGAAAATGTTCCTGAACGACGACGAAGCCAACAAATTGATGGTGCCCGAATACCGCGCACCGTGGGTGTTGCCAAAAATTTAAATAATAGCCGGACTGGATCCGGCTTTTTTTTGACTAGATGTGAGCTAAATACGGTATAGAATTTTATGAGAATGAGTAATTACGAGCGATTGATAAAACTGGCAGATGAAGTGTTTGCCGTAAAGAACGATCCCAGTCAGCTGGATGTTGATCAGGATGTACTTGAGCGACTTAAAAAGATTCATCCTGCGACCATATCAGAATACATCGAGGGAGACGGACCAGTTGCCTGGGTTTTGTGTATTCCGACCACATTGGAATTGATGAATCTTTTTTGGGAGCATAAGATCACAGAAAAACAGTTGTTTGAGCAAACTCCGGTCGGAAATAATTACGAAACAATCTACCTGTGTTCTGCGCTTGTTTTGGAGGAATACCGAAGAAAGGGCATAGCTCAGAAACTAAGTATTTCGGCTATTCAGGAAATTCAAAAGAAGCATACGCTGAAAGCTGCATTTGTTTGGGCATTCAGTGTGGAAGGTGAAGCAGCAGCTGAAACTATTGCTAGAGTAGCCGGATTACCGCTTTATAAAAGAAAAACATAGATTCCGGATAATTCGTGATTCCCTTAATTTCAATAAAATTTAAAGCAAAAACCGCCTCACCCAAAAATCAACTATCTTTGTCACCCTCAATAAAATCAAAAGTACAATGACTGATTATAAACGTACCCTCATTACTTCGGCTTTGCCGTATGCCAACGGACCGGTTCACATTGGTCACCTGGCCGGTGTGTATGTTCCGGCTGATATTTATGCCCGCTACCTGCGCATGAACGACGTGGATGTGGCTTTTATCGGCGGTTCCGACGAGCATGGCGTGCCAATTACCCTGAAAGCCAAGAATGAAGGCGTTACCCCACAGGACGTCGTGGACAAATACCACAACATCATCAAAGATGCGTTTGCCCGCTTTGGTATTTCATTCGATGTGTATTCGCGTACCAGCGCTAAAGTGCACCACGAAACGGCTTCCGAATTCTTCAAAAAATTATACGAAACTGGTAAGTTCATCGAAAAAACGACCGAGCAATATTACGACGAGGAAGCCCGCCAGTTTTTGGCCGACCGTTACATTACCGGAACCTGCCCCAAATGCGGCAACGAACGTGCCTATGGCGACCAGTGCGAAGCCTGCGGAAGCACGCTGAATGCTACAGATCTGATCAATCCGAAATCGACTTTGAGCGGAAATCCACCGGTGATGCGCGAAACCAAACACTGGTATTTGCCGCTCGATCAATACGAAGGCTGGCTGAAAGAATGGATTCTGGAAGGCCACAAAGAGTGGAAATCGAACGTTTACGGGCAGTGCAAATCGTGGATCGACAGTGGTTTGCAGCCGCGTGCCGTAACCCGCGACCTCGAATGGGGCGTGCCTGTTCCGGTTGACGGAGCCGAAGGCAAAGTGCTGTACGTTTGGTTCGATGCGCCGATCGGCTACATTTCGGCTACCAAAGAATGGACCGGAGACTGGGAAAAATGGTGGAAAGACCCGGAAACCAAAATGGTGCATTTCATCGGGAAAGACAACATCGTGTTCCATTGCATCATTTTTCCGGCGATGCTCAAGGCCGAAGGAACCTACATTTTGCCCGACAATGTTCCGGCCAACGAGTTCCTGAATCTCGAAGGTGACAAAATTTCGACTTCGCGCAACTGGGCTGTTTGGTTGCACGAATATCTGGATGAATTCCCCGGAAAGGAAGATGTGCTGAAATACGTGCTCACGGCCAATGCGCCTGAAACCAAGGACAACGACTTTACCTGGAAGGATTTCCAGACCCGCAACAACAGCGAGCTGGTGGCTATTTTGGGCAACTTTGTGAACCGCGCACTGGTGCTGACTCAAAAATATTACGACGGAAAAGTTCCGGCTGCCGGCGAACTGACCGAAAACGATAAGCTGACGCTGGCCGAAATGTCAGTGATCAAAGCTGAAGTTGAAAAGAGCATTTCGCAATACCGTTTCCGCGAAGCCCTGAAATTTGCGATGGATTTGGCGCGATTGGGCAACAAATACCTGGCCGATGCCGAGCCCTGGAAAGTGGTAAAAACCGATCCGGAGCGCGTGAAAACCATCATGAACGTGTGTTTGCAGATTACCGCCAACCTCACTATCATTTTCGCGCCATTCCTGCCTTTCAGCATGGACAAACTGCGCGGTTGGCTGAATATGGACGAACTGAAATGGAGCGAACTGGGCCGCACCGATTTGCTGGCTGTGGGTCACCAAACGAATACACCTGAACTGCTTTTCGAAAAGATTGAAGACGATGTGATCGAAAAACAGGTGAACAAGCTGCTGGCTACCAAAAAGGCCAACGAAGCCGCCAATGCAACAGCTGCTCCGGCAAAGGAAAATTGCACTTACGACGATTTCCAGAAAATGGACATCCGCACCGGAACCATTATCGAAGCCGAAAAAGTGGCCAAAACCAAAAAATTGCTGAAACTGACCATCGACACCGGAATCGACAAACGCACCGTTGTTTCGGGCATCGCCGAATATTACAATCCTGAAGAAATCATTGGTCAGCAGGTGAGCATTTTGGTGAACCTCGAACCACGCGAACTGAAAGGCATTCTATCGCAGGGAATGATCCTGATGGCGCAGGACGCCGATGGCTCACTGAAATTTGTGACCCCAACTACGCCGGTTAAAAACGGGTCGGAGATTAAATAAATCTCAATTTTGTGCAGTCATCCCGAATTTATTTTGGGATCTGAAATAAATTGAGATCCTGAAACAAGTTCAGGATGACGTTTTCAAAGGAGTGTATCTAAAATATAATTGCGCCAACTACTGTTGGTGCGATTTTCGTAAGCCTCAGTACCGCGTCAGGCGGATCGGTTGCTTACTCTCTATAAATCG
>CAYRBM010000002.1:67033-75403 GCA_964422425.1 uncultured Odoribacter sp. | reverse complement strand
TCCGGATGAAAAAACTGCGTTGAAACTGGATATCGGCCGTATTCCTGAAATCATTCTCGATACAACCGACCGTAACCGTACATCTCCATTCGCCTTCACCGGTAACCGTTTCGAGTTCCGTGCAGTAGGTTCATCGGCAAACTGCGCGTCTGCAATGATTGCACTGAACACTGCTGTTGCTGACCAGCTCGTTAAATTCAAAATCGAGGTTGATGCCTTGATTGAAGCTGGCGTGAAAAAAGATGAGGCTATTTTCCAGGTACTGAAAAAACTGATCATCGAATCGAAAGCTATCCGTTTCGACGGCAATGGTTACAGCGACGAATGGAAAGCCGAAGCTGCAAAGCGCGGTTTGACTAACATCACAAGTGTTCCAACTGCATTGGAAGCTCTTGAAGTTCCACGCGTAGTTGAAATGTACGAAAAAGCAGGCGTATTAACTCACCGCGAAATTGAAAGCCGCATCGAAGTTGAGTTGGAAAAATACACCAAGAAAATCCAAATTGAAGCACGCGTACTAGGAGACCTCGCAATGAATCATATCGTACCAACAGCAATTAATTACCAGACTTCGTTGTTGGAAAACATGAAGAATGTCAAAGAAGTATTTGGAGCTGAATATATGGAAACTGTTGCTGAAGGCCGTTTGGAACTGATCAAGGAAATTGGTGGTCATATCACGGCAATCAAGTCAAAAGTTAACGAAATGGTTGAAGCCCGCAAAGTTGCAAACGTAATCGAATCGGCAAAAGAAAAAGCTGTAGCTTACGAAAAAACCGTAAGACCATACCTCGACGACATCCGTTACCACATCGACAAACTTGAATTAATTGTTGATAATGAATTGTGGCCGCTTCCTAAATACCGCGAGCTGCTTTTTATCCGATAGTTGAATTCAGCCAACCTATATTTTGAAGAGCTTCCGGAATATTCCGGAAGCTCTTTTTATTTCAGCTCTGAAAACCCGTATTTTTTCTTAAAAATCCAGCCGCGATCATTCGAAAATCGTAATTTCGACGACCAGAAAACAGTTATTAATGAAAGTAAAACTTCTTCTTCTGATTATTCCAACTTTGTTTTTTTCGGCATGTTCGGTAAATAAACTGATTTCAGACGCTAATTTATCATTTGCCAATCGCGAATATTTTGTTGCCACAGAAAAATACAGAACACTCAATCAAAAAATAAAAAATAAAGAACAAAGGGCTGAGGTCTATTTTTGTCTGGGCGAAAGTTATCGTCAACTTGGGGAATACACCAAAGCTTCAATCTGGTATAAGAATGCGATTAAGTCAGGCATGAAGGATTCAACACTGGCCTTGCGGTTTGCTGATGCCTTGAGAGGAGCAGGAAAACCAAAGGAAGCAGAACAAATTTACGAAGCTGAGAAAAAGAAGAATCCAGAAAATCGCTGGGCCAATAATGGGATAGAATCTATTCATAAGATTCAGAATTTGGAAAAGGCACCGCAACTTTACCAAATCGAAAATCTCAAACAAGTCAATTCGGCAGGAAACGACTACATGGTTCAAATTTCTCCTGAAAACAAAAACGAAATCTGGCTGAGTTCTTCTCGTCCGGGACTGTCTGGAAAGAAAATTAATCCGGCTACCGGACAAAAGTATTCCAAATTTTTCACCTCCACATTCGACAGCATCAAGCAAAAATGGACTGTTCCGAGCAACCCAACCATTGAAATACCCGGGAACAGCCTCGACGAAGACTTGGCATTGACCATCAGCCCGAATCAAAACCTGATGGTGGTTGCCCGACAATCGTTTTCATCTGAAAAACCATTACGGAGCAAATTATTTGTTGCACAACAAACAAGTGAAAATCATAGCCATTTGGCACCCATCTCATTTACAACCGACAATTCCGACTACACCGATCCAATGATTTCTGACGATGGGCAAACACTTTGGTTTTCGTCAGACAGGACCGGCGGAGAAGGCGGATTTGATATTTGGCTTTCAAAAATTGATGCAAACGGGAATTTTTCGGAACCCCAAAATGCCGGAAAACAGATCAACACTCCCGGCAACGAGCGCTGGCCCTTTTTAAAACCAAACGGGAACCTCTATTTTTCGTCTGATTTTCACCCCGGATTTGGAGGATTCGATATTTTCCGCGCGAAGACAGTAAATTCAGAGCAATGGCAAATCACCCAGCTTCCACCGCCAATAAACACAAACAGAGATGATTTGGCAATCCGGTTCTTTGGCAACCATGAACGGGGATTCCTTTCCTCCAATCGGGCCGGAAGTGCTAAAGTTGATGTCTATTCGTTCTATCTGCCGCCCAAATTATTTCAGTGTTTTGGTAAAATTCAGGATAGCGAGACTGACACCCTTTTGTTGGACACCAATATCAGGATTGTAGGATCCGATGGAAGTTCTAAAACAATCAGGTCAGTCAACGGCACATTTCAAGCCAGTTTAAATTCGGATACTGATTATGCCATTGTGGTTTTTGCCAAAGGCTACCTGAGTGCTCAGGCCAAACTGTCAACCCGGGGCCTGCAACAAGCCCGAGAATTTAATCTGGATATTCGTCCTGTACCTACCAACAAACCCATCCGGATGGAAAATATCACTTATGAATTTGGTAAAGCTGAGCTCACAGAATCAGCCAAGGCTTCACTCGAAAAATTAGTTGACCTGTTAAAACTCAATCCTGAAGCAGCGATTGAAATATCAGCCAATACCGATGACAAAGGTGAAGCACCATACAACCTCGAACTTTCGGAGAAACGTGCAGCTTCAGTGGTACAATACCTCAAAGAAAAGGGGATTCAGGAGAAAAGACTGCAATCAAAAGGTTATGGCGAGAGCCGGCCAGTAAAAGTAACCCACAAGCTTGCGCGACAATACGAATTCCTTCAGGAAGGACAAACACTCGATCTGGAAACCATTGAACAATTACCTCAGGAAAATATGAAAGAAATAGCACGAAGCTTAAACCGACGCACCGAATTCAGAGTGGTACAGGCAGGAACAGTCTTTCATTCTGAATAATTATTTCATTCCGATATACTTTTAATTCAGCTTTTCCGTTTTTTAACCGATTTGTGTTGGTATCAACCCATGCCGTTTCATAATGGATTATATTTGGTTATTTTTACGGCCCAAGGTTACGATTGAAATGAAGAATCCGGTTATTTTAAAAATAGTTTTCCTTTTCCTGATTGTAGTACTCACATCGTGCTCTGCGCGCCGACACATGAACTCGGCCGGAGTTTCATACGAAATCGGGGAATATTTTCATGCCATAGAAAAATACAGAAAAGCTTATCGCAGCCAGAGTCTTGGAGATGAAAAGGCAGAAATGGCTTTCCGTATTGGTGAAGCCTATTACCAGTTGAGCGATTTTGCAAAAGCAACGGTTTGGTATAAAAATGCCATAAAACGAAAATACTCAGGTCCCGACTGCTATCTTCATTACGCCGATTGTTTGTTGTCCACTCAGAAATACGAAGAGGCAATGACCTGGTATCAAACTTACCTGGAACTAAAACCCGAAGACCAGCTTGTTAAAAACAGGATAGAATCCTGCAAGTTTGCACAGGAATGGCTTGATAAACCAAATCGATACGTCGTTGCTGCCGTTAAAGAATTAAATTCAAGAGATAACGATTTCTGTCCGACTTTTGTCGCCGGACGTGACAATGAAATTATTTTTACCTCCACACGCGATTTCGTGACAGGAAAGAGAAAAAGTAACATTACCGGAACTCGTTTCGGAGACTTGCTTACCAGTAAATTTGAAGTCCAAAAGCAAAAATGGGGTACTCCAAAACTACTCGACGAAAACGAACTGATCAATACAATCAACGACGAAGGAGCAGCAACTGTTTCTGACCGGGGCGATCTGATGATTTTTACCCGCTGTCTGTATGACAAAACCAAAGATCTTGGAGCTGGCCTTTTTTCGGCAAACCAGTCACGCGGCGAATGGTCAGAACCAACTTTAATTGATATTGTTGGAGACAGCATCACTGCCGCTCATCCTTCCCTTGCTTCTGATGGAGTAACTCTCTACTTTGTTTCCGATCGTCCGGGAGGATTTGGAGGGAAAGACATTTGGATGACCGTTGAAAAAGGAGGAAAATTTGATAAACCAATCAATTTAGGCTCTCAAATTAATACACCCGGCGACGAGATGTTTCCCTTTATCCGCGAAAATGGCGAACTATTTTTTTCGTCTGACTATCACCCCGGTCTTGGAGGGCTTGATATTTTTAAGGCGATAAAAGACGAAAAAGGTTCATGGTCAGTTCAAAACATGAAGGCTCCCATAAATTCACCCGGCGACGACTTTGGAATTGCTTTTATTAAAGGAGAAGTTGAAAAGGGCTTATTTTCTTCAAACCGCAAGGGAGCTAAAAGCGACGACATCTATTCATTTTATCTTCCCCCCAAAATATTCAATGTTTCAGGAGAGGTTTTCAATAAGGAAACCAACCAGAAAATTGATGGGGCTATGGTTCGGATTATTGGAACAGATGGCACAAACCTAAAAATGCGTGCCGATGGCGGACGTTTTCAGCTCAAACTGAAACCCGAGACTGATTATGTATTTGCAGCGTTTAAAGATGGCTACCTAAACGACAAAGCGCGTACATCAACCGTTGGACTGGAGGACAGCAAAGATTTTCGCTTTATATTCAAACTTGCTCCAACCACCGACCCTATTAAAGTTGACAACATCAATTACGCTTTCGGGAGCTATGAAATCACTGAAGAATCTAAACTTGCGCTTGACTCTGTAGTTCAGTTACTCGTTTTAAATCCAACAATTAAAATTGAGCTCATGGCTCATACCGACCATGTGGGAAGCGAACAGTTCAACTCAGATCTATCTCAAAAACGCGCACAATCAGTAGTTGATTACCTGATTTTGAAGGGAATTAATCAAGCCCGGCTTGTGGCTAAAGGCTATGGCGAAACCTGGCCAAAAAAAGTAACCCGCGAAATTGCCAAACAATACGATTGGCTAAATCGTGGAGACGAACTAACAGAAGAATTTATTCTGAAACTAACACCAGAACAACAAGAGATTGCCAAAGCCCTCAATCGGCGAACGGAATTCAGGGTGTTGAGTAACGACTTCCACGAATAAATTTGTCGGTGCAAAAATTCAGGGGAGCACATTAATTATCAGCAGTTTGACCAGCACACTGACCAGCAGGCTATACGTGACGTTGATCATGGTTCCGGCCAGAAAAAACATGCTGTTGTTGGCAATATCTTCTTTCCGGATAATTGTTTTTGCTGTAAAAATAATAGCAAGAGCCGTGTACGAATCGGTTAAAACCATCAGATAAATAATCAGGTTTTCGCATTTTCCGATAATCAACCCGGTTGAGATACGGTCTTTTCTCAACTTTTCTTCATTTACGTCAGGTTTGGTAATCTGGTTGTCTGTAGCCAAATCAGCCAGATTCTTTTTGTAAATGATATTCATAACTCGCCGCACAACAGTTCCACTGGTAAACAGCAGCACCAAACCACCCAAAATGGCCAAAGCCAGAAACCAATTATTAGTCAGAATTTCTTTTGTCAATTCCATGTGCAGTAATTTTATCCAGTCTTTTTTCCCAGTTATTTATATTCTCAGCTTTAATACTTTCAAGAGTTTTCGACACATATTGCTGAGATTTTCCTATCCGACCTGCAATTTCCATTTGATTCGCCTGTGTTTTGTATTGTCGGTAAATCTCCATCTGATTTACTGAATAACCATTCTTTATGTAAAGAATAGCATTTAGTGCAATCGAAACGGAATTAACCAACTCATCCTGAGCTTCTTCATGAATAGACAGATATAACTTGCTTTTCTTTAACTCATTCATACCATCAGACAAATATCCGAATTCTATATGGTCCATTTCATGGATTGGCTTATTCCAGTCAACTTGTTCGAAACCAGCAACAACAAACCTTTGTTCATAAGGATGCAAAAATTCCTGAACAATTATCACTGATTTTATAGCTTGGCTCCAGTTAGGTGACATAATCATAAATTCATCAAGCCCCTTCCAAACAGCAAAAATTCCATATTCAGGAAACTGATTATAAAAGCTCTTTAATCCGTTTAAGCAGCGATCAAGCTCACCTCTTTCCGCGATTCTTCGCGAATGAATTATGTCGATGTAAATACCCACTCCGTCCATACCTGAATTCATATTGGTTGCTTCTTTAGGTTGTATTTCAAAAATACAACACTTTTTAATAGTAATGAAATATTACAACCATTTTTAGCTGTTTTTGACGAACTCAATTTTAAGATTGTCTGAACCGTTGGCAAATTTGAAAAGTCGAAGAGAACAAATGACTCCGCATAATTCCCTAAAAGTATTACCTTTGCCCCGAAATTTTCAGAATAATATGTCAGCAGATAACAGGTACATGGCGCGTGGAGTGTCGGCTTCGAAAGAAGACGTTCACAATGCCATTCAAAATATCGACAAAGGCTTGTATCCAAAGGCTTTTTGCAAGATTATTCCCGATATTTTGGGCGGCGATCCCGAATGGTGCAACATTATGCACGCCGACGGTGCCGGAACCAAATCGTCGCTGGCCTATCTATACTGGAAAGAAACCGGTGACCTCTCGGTTTGGAAAGGCATTGCTCAGGACGCGCTGATTATGAACATCGACGACCTGCTTTGTGTGGGTGCTATCGACAACATTTTGCTTTCGTCAACCATTGGCCGGAACAAAAACAAGATTCCGGGCGAAGTGATTGCAGCCATCATCAACGGAACCGACGAACTTTGCGCCGAACTGCGCAGCATGGGCGTGAATGTTTACCCAACTGGTGGCGAAACAGCCGATGTGGGCGACGTGGTACGCACCATCATTGTCGATTCAACCGTAACCTGCCGCATGAAACGCTCCGATGTAATTTCGGCTGATAACATTCAGGCTGGCGATGTGATTGTAGGTTTGGCTTCATTTGGACAAGCGACTTACGAAAAAGAATACAACGGCGGCATGGGTAGCAACGGTCTGACTTCGGCCCGCCACGACGTGTTTGCCAATTATCTTGCACAAAAATATCCTGAAAGTTTCGATCCTGAAGTTCCTTCCGATTTGGTGTATTCAGGAACAAAAAAGCTGACTGAGACTATAGAAGGTGTTGGTTTGGATGCCGGGAAACTGGTACTCTCTCCTACCCGCACGTATGCGCCATTTGTAAAAGAATTGCTGGCTCAGTTGCGCTCCGAAATTCATGGAATGATTCACTGCTCGGGTGGTGCGCAAACCAAAGTGATGCACTTTGTCGATCAGGTTCACGTGATTAAAGACAACCTTTTCCCTGTTCCGCCGCTGTTTAAAATGATTCAGGAAGAATCGGGCACCGACTGGAAGGAAATGTACAAGGTTTTTAATATGGGTCACCGTTACGAAGTTTACCTTGCTCCTGAATTTGCTGAACAGGTTATCGCCATTGCCAAAAGTTTCAACATCGACGCTCAAATTGTTGGCCGCGTTGAAGCCTTCGAAGGCAAAAAACTAACCATCGGGTCGCCTTTCGGCACTTTCGAATATTAGCTACGCTCAATTTATTCGGGCAAACTCCGCCCGCGCGTACTTCATTCATCATTCATAAATAATAAATCACAACTATAATGGCAGATTATTCATTACTCGAAAAATACGAAGCAATTCGCTACCGCTTCGAAGAAGTAGGCTCACAAATCACCGACCCCGGTGTGATGAGCGACATGAAACGCTACGTGAAACTGAACCAGGAATACAAGCGACTGGAATCCCTGGTTTCGACGTTCAAAGAATATAAAGCGCTGATCGATAACATCGAAACAGGCAAAGAAATGCTCGATTCAGAAACTGATCCTGACTTGAGGGAAATGGCCAAGGAAGAAATTGACAACAGCGAGGCGATGATTCCGAAGAAAGAACAGGACATCCGCTTATTGCTGGTTCCTGCCGATCCGGAAGACGGTAAAAATGCCATTCTCGAAATCCGCGCCGGAACCGGTGGCGACGAGGCCAGTTTGTTTGCCGGCGATTTGTTCCGCATGTACAGCAAATTCTGCGAACGCAAAGGCTGGAGACTGGAAGTGACCAACACCAGCGAAGGAACTTCGGGCGGATACAAGGAAATTGTAGCCAAAGTTTCCGGAGAAGGCGTTTATGGTATCCTGAAATACGAATCGGGTGTACACCGCGTACAGCGCGTGCCACAGACCGAAACACAGGGCCGTGTGCATACGTCGGCAGCTACCGTTGCCGTTTTGCCTGAAGCCGAAGAATTTGACGTTGACCTGAAAGAAAGCGACATCCGTAAAGACACCTACTGTTCATCGGGACCTGGCGGACAGTCGGTAAATACAACCTATTC
>CAYRBM010000002.1:0-66933 GCA_964422425.1 uncultured Odoribacter sp. | reverse complement strand
CTCGACGAAATCATCGAAAAACTGATGGTGGAAGAAAACTCTGAAAGACTGAAAGAAGCAGAAATTTAATGATCCGGGTTGCGTGTTGCGAGTTACGAGTTGAGACAAACAACCTGTAACCCGAATCCCGTAACCCGCAACAAAATAAGATATGAACAGGGAACAACTTTTTGAACAGATTAAGCAGAAACGCAGCTTTTTATGCGTTGGACTCGATACCGACATCCTGAAAATCCCGGCGCATCTGAAAGATACCAGCGACCCGATTTTCGCTTTCAACAAGGAAATCATCGATGCCACGCAGGATTTGTGTGTAGCCTACAAACCCAATCTGGCATTCTACGAAAGTATGGGCGTTACCGGTTGGATCAGTCTCGAAAAAACCGTGCATTACATCCGCGAAAAGTATCCGGAGCAATTCATTATTGCCGATGCCAAACGCGGCGATATTGGTAACACCTCGAACCTGTATGCCCGTGCTTTTTTCGAGCACATGGATTTTGATGCAGTAACTGTTGCCCCGTACATGGGCGAAGATTCGGTAAAACCATTCATGACTTACCTCGATCGTTGGGTAATTCTGCTGGCCCTTACTTCGAACAAAGGCGCTGCCGATTTTCAATACCTGAAAAATGATGCCACCGGCGATCAGTTGTTTGAATCAGTACTGAAAACATCGCAAACCTGGGGGACCACCGACAACATGATGTATGTGGTTGGCGCTACCAAGGCCGAAAAACTGGAAGAAATCCGCGAGATTGTTCCTGACCATTTCCTGCTGGTTCCGGGAGTTGGCGCGCAGGGAGGAAGCCTCGAAGAAGTGGCCAAATACGGCATGAACGACATGTGTGGCTTGCTGGTAAACTCATCGCGCCAGATTATTTATGCTTCGGATGGTGAAGACTTTGCTGAAAAAGCCCGCAACGAAGCCATGAATGTTCAGGTTGACATGGAAGAATTGTTACTAGAAGCAGATTTGCTATAAGATGACTCTATTGAGCAGGTAACTTTGAGTCACCCGCTCAATAAACATATGCGAACTCCGGGAAGCCTTCTGAAAAGAAGATTTCCCGGAGTTTTTTTGTTTATTTGACATTATTTTTCAACATAACGCAACCATTTAACTGTCAACTTCATCTTAAGAGGAAAAACCAACTGGCCATGACCAAAACCATCTTCTTTTTGTTATTGGGAGTATTATTCTTCATCTATCCTTGCTCGACGGAAGCCCAAAAATTTACGTTTGGGGAATATACCGGGGTAAACTTCTCCAACCTTCACGGAAATCTCACTTCAAACAAATGGGAATCAAAAGCGGGTCCTACTACCGGACTCTTTCTGGAGTACAAATTGGGAAGATTATTCGCCGTTCAGTCGGAAATCGGATTTATTAGTCAGTATTACGAGATGAAAACGTATGAACAGCTGAACTACTATCCGATAGGTATTCCTTATAGCTATTTATCCTCCTACCAACCAATTTCATGCAGCATTGCTCCTCCTTACTACGAATTGAACAACTCCGACTTTTCGTTTCTGCGATTTCCTCTAATCCTGAAATACAACACTCCTACCCGATTAAAATTGGGGGTTGGTGGTGGTGCATTTTATTCCGTATTGATGAATGATGACATCACCAAGGAAGAAAGAAATAAGGCAGAAAAAGAAGATCGGACTATTTATCCGCCAACACACGATTGGGGATGCCTGTTTACAGCCGACTTGTCGTATCCGGTTACCGACAGACTTAGACTTTTTCTTGCCGGAAGAATTTCCTTTGGACAAGAAATATTTATAGAAAGTTATAAAGCAAAAAATGGAGCAAGTGAACTTTTGATTGGTATAAAATATTCTCCCCGCCAAACGCAAAACAAAAACGCAAATGATTTTGAGTTTTCTGAGCCCGCCGACAGCTCATTTACCCGTTGCTACCTAAAACCAGCGATCGGGGCAGTAATTTCATGGAATTCGGGGAAAAAATTGCTGGGGGATTACACTGAAAATTATGGGGCCAATGCAGGAATAATTTTTGGTTATTGTCTGGATAAAACGGTTTCGCTTCAATCAGGGTTTCAGTATCAGCAAAAAGGCTATTCATTCTCAGGAATAAGTCAATATAAACACCGCTATGCAACTGATATTAAAATTTCGGGCAACAGAATTAATTCGCAGGTCAACTTCGATTATCTGATGCTACCGTTAAGTCTCAATTTTTCATTTGAAAAACGACAAATCTGGTATTTTGATCTTGGGATGTTTGCCGGCTTTATGCTGAATGCCAGTTGTACCGGAACTTCATTGCACGAGTACCAAAATGGAAATACTTATAGGTTAGAAAAATACATACTTCACGACGCCATAGAAGGTTATTACAAAAACGTAGATTGGGGATATTCTGCCGGATTTGGTTTTCAGTTTCCAATTCAGGGAAATACAAAGTTGGATATTGGGTTGCACTACCAACAGGGGTTAAAAAACATGCTGAAGAAACCTGGTGAATATGAGTTCAAAGGCATTTACGATGACCGTACATTTCGAAACAACAGCCTTTCGCTTCAGGTCGGATTACAAATTCCAATCCACAACTAACCTTAAAACTATTTCAAATGAAACCGCATAAAGAAATACAAACTGAGATAAAATCAGAACACCAGATAGTTCAATCATTAAAACATCTAATTTTTATCTTCCTCCTGACTTTCTCGGTTGCATCGTGCAAAAACATGGGAGATCCGCATACCGAAATACTTGCATATTATAATCTGGGTCACTCTGATTTAATCCAAATCGGAAATGGTGGGGAATATTTGTCTGACAGTTTATTCGTTCAGATTTACAATCAACTTTCTGTTGAAGATATAGCTAATTACCGCATTGAGTTTGAAATATTGACCGGAGGTGGATCGGTGGATAAAACCAAACTGTTTACCCGAAAAGATGGGAAGGCAGTTACCCGATGGAAACTGGGGAAAGAAAAATTTAAACAAACAGCATTGGCAAAAATCTATAACCCGGATGGGATATTCCTTTCCCAAATCCAATTTACAGCTTATGGAAGTCTGCCTAACGCGTGGCATGAAGTGGACTTTCCGCCACTTTCGCAAGTTGCCGATTTGGAATCGGATACCATAAATCATGTGAGTTGGATGATCTCTTCCGGTCGAATCTACAAGAGAGGCGATAATTTCATGAATTGGCAGCTCAATAGCGTCAATATAAAATCTCCGATGGAGATTAAGATAGCTAAGAATGGCGTAACCTATGTTAGTACCTGGTATGGAGAATTATTTAAAACCACTGACTTTGGCCAAAACTGGATAAAATGTACAAATCCGATACCCAATCATTTTAATCGATTTAATTTTTTTACAACTAGTGAAGGTTACTTGCGGGCAAAAGCCCCCCAAGACAGCGTATTGTGGCAATCGAAGGATGGTGGTTTAACCTGGTCTATTCTTCAAACTGATTTTATCGATGGGTTCAAGCTAAAAAATGGCTGGATCATATCCCATTTTGATAAACCTTATAACTCAATATGGAAATCGGAAGATGATGGAAAAACATGGAAGATGCTTCCGGTGACAAACTATCCCTATTTCGTGTACGTGACAGCAAATGATGAAATTATTGTATGCAATCAGGAGAATGGAGTTAGTGTGTATAAATCTACTGACATGGGACAATCGTTCACCCGGATATATAACGTTAAGACTATTTTTGGAGTTGGTTCCATGATCAGGAAATACGGTTCATGGTATTATTTACTTATAGAGGGATATGGAGTGCTGAAAACCAGCGACTTTAAAGATTTTGAAACAATTTTTAACGAACCCTACATCCATGCACTTTACATTGACCATACCGGTTGCATCGCAGTTACAGGTTGGCTTGAGAAGGCAAACCGTACTTTCTATTACAACAAAGAATAATCAAAAAATCAGTGTCAGCAGCAAATATCGCAATACAATTCCGGTAAAAGTAAAAAATATGGCTTCCCTGATACGGTACTTCAGCATTCCGGCAGCAAGTGAAATTACCGGAGAAGAGAGAGGCAACACGTTCGAAACCAATATGGCCCAATTGCCATATTTACGGATTTCCTCTTCTGCTTTTTCGTAGCGCTTTCGCCCGATCAACTGGTCAATTATACGGGTGCTGAAAAAATAACCAATGAGGTAATCAATTGACTCGGATGCAAAGGCAGTGGAAATTGCTACAAGATTAAGAACCAGTGGATCGTACCCGGTACGGAGATAATAAACGAAAGCAAGTTCAACGGGCATGAACAGGAAAAAGAACAAATAGCCGGTAAAATTAACGATGGCAAATGAAAGTATGCTTTTCTCTCCCGATTCATAAATGTCTCTCCCAATGGTGAGCGAGGCAATCACCGTTGTTAAAATTACCAGGAGAATCACAATAGTCAGTCTTCGGTAGTTAATCCGCTTTTTAGTCATGACTATAGCATTGAATAAGTCCTACTAAGTTAGGCAATCCTTTTCACAAGTTAACCTGTTAAGGATATTATCTGGTTTTGTTTGCTTCGCAGGTGCAATAAATTATAACTTTGACCCCTGAAAATGATCTGAATAAAATCCCCTTTTTATGAAATTGTACCGATTGCTTTCTCTCGCTTTCCTCGTGGTGATAGCCTGTCAGCCTAAAAAAAGTGAGTACATGAAAATTTCAGGATTTGCACAGGGCACAACCTACAGCATAACTTACGAAAACTCCAGAAATGAAGACTATTCAGAAGACATTGACTCGATTCTGAAAGCATTCGACCGTTCGCTCTCGATTTACGACTCTATCTCCATCATTTCGAGGATAAATGATAACGATTCTTCGGTGGATGCTGACGATTGGTTTGTGGAAGTTTTCAAAAAATCGGTCGAAGTAAATGCAACTTCCGGAGGTGCATTCGATATCACCGTCGGTCCCGTAGTAAAAGCCTGGGGGTTTGCCAACGGGCCGGTTGCCAAACACGATTCAGCGCATATCGACAGTCTACTTCAATTTGTAGGTATGGACAAAGTTAAGCTCGAAGGCAGAAAACTGATCAAAAAATCACCCGGAGTAAAAATTGATGTGAATGCCATTGCACAGGGCTATTCGGTTGATGTGGTGTGTCGTTTCTTTGAGGAAAAGAAAATTAAAAACTACCTGGTTGAGATCGGTGGAGAAGTGAAAGGGAAAGGGACCAATGCAAAAAATAATTTTTGGAGGATAGGAATTGATAAGCCATCGGAAGGGAATATGGATCCGGGCAAAGAATTGCAGGCCATTATTGAAATCAACAATAAATCGTTGGCCACCTCCGGAAATTACCGAAAGTTTTTTGTCGAAGACGGTGTGAAATATTCGCATACCATCGATCCTAAAACGGGATTTCCGGCTCGCAATACTTTGCTAAGCGCTACGGTGGTTTGCAACGACTGTATGGATGCTGACGCTTATGCTACAGCGTTTATGGTACTTGGCGTTGAGAAAAGCAAGGAACTTGCATCCAAACTTCTAGGCATCGAAGTCTTTTTCATTTACAGCAATACCGAAGGGCAATACGAAATATTTGCTACCGAAGGCATGAAAAAAATGGTTATCGAACAGAAATAGAATAGCGCCTAATGCCTTGAAATAAAGATCAGTCTAAGCTGCTCCTGATCAGGTCGGGTTTGTTGGTGGTAATGGCTTTCACGCCAAGGGCTGCCAGCCGTTTGGCTTCCCGCGGATCGTCAACCGTCCAAGCTAAAAGATCGAGCTTTTTATTTTTGGCCTGAAGTGCGACTTTTTCGTCGATAATTTTATAGCCAAGATTAATTCCGTCGAGTTTCCGGATGTCTTTTCCATTCAGTTTAGCCTGAACATCATTCGCTGAACTGCTCAGCCAGAAACACTCGTTTTTAGGGAAAAGCTTTTTGGTGGCCAGAATGGTTTCCCAGCCAAAAGCAATAAACACGAGCTGTTTCTTTTTGCCCGACTGATTAACCACCATTTTTAGGGCAGGAAGTACTTCAACTCCGCACTTAATTTCAATCACCATTTTCTTTCCATCAGGAACAGTAGCAATCATTTCTTCCAGAAATGGAATTTTTTCGCCTTTGTATTGTTCACTTTTCCACAATCCGGCATCCAGTGTCCGAAGTATTTCTGAACTGGTTTCAGCAATTTTATAATCCTGCCCCGTAGTTCTTTTTGTATTGCTATCGTGCATCACCACAATCCGGTTGTCCTTCGAAAGGTAAATATCCACCTCTACGGCATCGGCATTTTGCTGCCATGCCAGCTTTGCAGCAGCAACAGTATTTTCAGGAGCAACAAACGACGATCCGCGATGAGCAATGATTGTTGGCTGAGCAAAAGCCGTAAAGCTAAAGATGCTGAGCAGGACAGGAAGGAAAAATTTCTTCATGACTTAAATTGGTATAGGTTTAGGGCGTGAAGATACAAAACCTGACCGTTTTTGGGATAAGCCTGAAAGAATCTGTGGTCAAAATTCGGCCCTGACTGTCAACACCGGAATCATTCCTATCCCTTTTGAATCGGCCGTAACAATTTGTTTGTTCGCGTAGCTGAACTTGCGGCGGAGCACATTCCGTGTATTCAGGACATTCTGAATGTCGGCCAGCAAAATCCAGGCATGTCGCTCTTTGTTGATGCGGTAGCTAAAACCAACATCCACCCGGTTAACGTCGGGTAATCTCTCTCCGAAGGTATTTCGGGTTTGATACACCACTCGTTTGTTTTTCAGGCTGGCGGGCACATCAACCGGAGTGTAACGAAAACCACCGCGGTAATTTCCCCTCAATTTTAATCCAAATGTATTTTGACGATGTTTTCCTATCAGAAATTCTTTACCACCAATCAGGTTAAAAACATAGGAGGTATTAAAATAAGTATTGTACCAAAACCCATCGGGGGCAAGGTATTTCGACGAAAACAACGATGCCGTTGCCAGATAATAATATTGCTTGGAGAACGACTTTTCGAGGGTAAATTCAAGTCCAGAATTTTTTCCTTTCACGTTGTTCGCTAAAATCACATCAGATATTCCACCAATGGAATTGATGACGGAGTATTGTCCGGTATTGCCCTCTTTGCCCGGAACATCCCACAAATACTGGGAATAGGCTTCGAGCGAAAATGAAAGATTATCACCGAAACTACGCGAATATCCGCCTGTGAAATGAAATGCCCGGGTTGCTTCAAGATGAACATTTCGTTCCTCGCGCAGAGTGCCAGAGACTTTTGTCCGGTAATGATAAACCGACAATGGTTCGAGCCTGGAATGAAAACCCAATCCAAAATTAAATGACTGATTTTGTGGCATCCTCAGAATAACACCCCATCGTGGTTCCACAATTATTTGGCTGGTAATTCCTGTATGAAAAATATGCAGACCTGTATTCATTTCTGTCATTTCCCCTGATTTGAGTTTCCATTGGGCAAAGGAAGTTCCGTACCAACCTTTACCGGTGGTATTGATCAGTGTATCGTACTGCAACTTTGAATTAAGTTTTATGGCAAACATATCGCCCCACAATTGATTGAAGTTTCCTCCCACCCTCAGCGAATGCCGGTTGTTGATTTTGTGGTTGAACGTTGTGGAGAAGCGAAATGCCGGATATTCGTACCAATCGTAATAAGTCACTGTTTTGTTGAGGAGCGTGTCTGATTTTCGGTCGCGATCCGAGGTAAACTGATAAGTGAATGCAGCAGTACTCCGAATGAACGTCTTGTTGTTGGGAAATGAAAACGAGTGCTTCACGCCGGCTACAGCAATGGTTTGTCTTTCCAGAAATTCATCCTGATCAATGCCATCTTTCAGCTCCGAAAGATTTGAGGTAGCCACATCGCCCGCTTCGGATGAACCTCCAACAGCAAAAAAATCAAATGTTCCTGCATTTTCAGTTTTAAATGTTGTTTTAAACGCATAATCAGACGTTCTCGGAACTATGGCGTAATCTTTTGCATCGAGAATACCCAGGTGAGTTAGATATCGAAAATCAGCCAAACGATAATCGAACAAATACGAATTCCGTTTCGAGTGATTGATTGGCCCCTCTGCCGAAGCTTCGGTGCCTAAAACACTCAGAGCAACAGAGAACTCGTGGTTATCTGGATTACCGTTTCGCAGGTTTAAGTCCATCACTCCTGAATAAGCATTTCCAAATTCGGCAGGAAACGAACCTGTAAAAAAATCGAAGCTGGAAAGAACGTTGGTAGTTACTGCTGAATATCCTCCTCCAGATGAACCCTGCCCGTTTTGGAAATGATTCGGATTAGGTATTTCAATGCCCTCCAAACGCCAAAGTAGGCCACGGGGTGAATTTCCGCGAATCACTATTTCGTTGTTGTCGTCGCTATTTCCGGAAGACACCCCGGCAAAATTGGTAACCATGCGCGAAGCATCAAAATATCCGGCGGCATAGCGGGTGGCATCTTCACTTCGCAATGTTCGGGCACTGACGGTCGCCATTGGGTTCATCCACCGGTTACTGCTCGCTTTTACTGCTATTTCTTCGGTTTGGTAGGCTTGTTCTGTCAATTCTATATTCAGGAATACCTCTTTGCCAGTTCCAATCTGAATGTCGAACAGTTTTTTGGGAGAGTAACCCAGGTGACTGAGCGAAAAAGAATGCCGACCCACCGGGACTTTCAGGCGAAACAATCCATTGTCGTCTGTAACCGTAACAATTTCGGGGTTACAACTTTGGCAAAGTACATAAACTCCGGGGAGTGGCTGGTGGCTTTCACGGTCGGCAACCAAACCCGAGACAACCTGTGAATAGTTTTGTGAAAAAAGATTCGCCGGGCAAACAACTAAAAAAAGAAGCAGGAACAGAACAAGCCTGAAAAATCTTCTGCCCATAGGGTACAGGTCTGAGTGGTTGTTGATTCCTGAAAGTTAACAAAGGTTTTGATGTAAGCGAAAAGCAGCTTTAATAAATTTGGTTATTCGTGCAAAAAGCGTTTGATATCCCTGATTTCTCCGGCCAACACAAGAGTATCGCCCTCTTTAAATTCAATCTCTATTTTATCTTCGTTCTCAGCAGCCTGTGCAGATGAATAAATGATCCGGTGATTTCGTTTCAGGGCAACAATCTTCAGGTGGGTCACTATCCGAAAGTTAGCGGGCGAAAATTTCTGTCCGAACAGAGCCGGAGGCATAATCATATCAATGATCTTAAAAGAATCGGTGATTGAAAACATATTCTGAATCCCTTTTAGCGGAAGCTTTTGCGCAATAACTTTAGCCGATTCATATTCCGGATTAATGGTTTCTTTTATGCCAATAGCATTCAGCACGGTGAGATGAATGGATGAGCTTTCGCGACAAATAACCCTCGATGCACCAAGTTTCCGAAGCAGGGCTGCTATTTTCACCGAAATACCAAAATCGTCGCCTATGCAAACGACAAACACATCAGCTTCTTTCACTGGCAACAACCTCAGTGCATGCGGATCGGTGGCATCCAGACATATCGTGTTGGCTACAGCATCCTTAAAGTATTCAACTTTTGTCAGATCATTGTCAACGCCTAAAACATCATGCCCTTGCGAAGTTAGGATTTTAGCCAGCGAGGCTCCAAAGTTCCCCAGTCCGATTGTAACAATGTTCATCTCTTTAATTTTTTAGTTCATATTCTGAAAGCTCAGCTACTCACCGAGAGCCTATGTAATAATCAGATTTTCTTTCGGAAAGCGGTAAAGCGACGGGCTACCGTATGCTTTTGCCAACGAAAGGAGTAACGTAATGCTTCCCATCCGGCCAATAAACATTAGCACAACCAAAATGTACTTGGAAGGATCGGATAGTTTGGGAGTAAGATCAAGTGAAAGCCCCACCGTTCCGTAAGCCGAAAAACATTCGAAAATAATTTTGAGCATTCCCTGTTCTCCATCAAAAATAAATACGGCAAAAGAGCCTAGCACAATGGTGAAAATCGACAGCGTGATAATGGCAAACGCTTTATTCACCGAATATTCATGAATTTCGTACCGATGAATCTCGATGTGGTTTTTGCCTTTCATAATGCGGAAAGCATTCAAAATAGCTAAAGCAAAGGTACTTGTCTTTATACCACCACCGGTTGAAACAGGCGAGGCGCCAATCCACATCAGGAAAATCATCACCAAAACAGAGGGCATTGATAATGCAGTCATGGCAAAACTATTAAATCCGGCAGTTCGCGGGGTTACACTCTGAAAATACGACATGGCCAGACGTCCTTTCATATCAAGATTCTGTTGTGTATGATTCCACTCAAAATACATAAATACAAGTGTTCCAAAAACAAGAAGCAGCAACGTTGAAAACATGACAATCTTAGAATTCAGCGAAATCATGTTAACCCGATGAACGTATGATTTTCTGGTTTTGAAATATTCACCCAGCCAAATCACCTGGCTTTTGCAATACTGATAAAGGTTAAGCAAAATCGGGAATCCGATTCCTCCCAAAACAATCAGATTGGCCACCCAAAAATGAACACTATAATTGGATCGAATCCTCACGTCGTACAAGTTATCAGTCAAAGTTGAGAATCCGGCATTGCAAAACGCCGATATGGAATGGAAAATGGCGAACTTCAAATTATCACTTTCCGAACCTAAAGCATTATTTTCAAGCGAAATATAAATCAGGGTGGCTCCAACTGCTTCAATAATAAAAGTAATGAGTACAACTTTCATCAGCGACTTCAGGATGGCATCGAAGCTGTCTTCGCTCAAATAATCGCGCAACATCGTTTGCTCTCTGATCGAAGATTTTTCCTTGAAAAAGATACCAAAAAAACTAGTTATGGTCATTACCCCAATTCCGCCAATCTGAATGAGCGCCATGATAATAAACTTTCCGAGAAAGGTGTACCGAGTGGCCGTATCAACTACAGCCAGACCAGTTACACAAACTGCACTGGTAGAAGTAAAAAGCGCATCAGTAAAAGAAATGGGTTTGGTCGTTGACATGGGCATAAGGAGCAGCATGGCGCCAACAAAAATGATAAAGGCAAAACTTACCACAAACAATTGGGCCGGATTCATCAGTTTTATCAACAGATTGATCTCCATTCTCGATAACTCCAGGAAAAACAATAAAAAAGCCAGCATCTGAATGGCTAAAGTTTGTTCAAGATAATACTCAAAGGTTTCTCCATAGCTTACCAAGAAAATTGGAAAGAAAAGCAAGACCAGAAAAATACCCACAACAAGCTGTGTAATAAAGACCTTTCGGTTACCGGTACTCCCTCTGAAGAAAATTGATCGAATCAGATAAAGAACTCCAATTATGGTATAGCAAACCCTGAAATAAAAGTTATGAATCTGAAATTGAGATACCTGTCCGGGACTAAGAAATCCGATATCACGAATAGCCATTATGAAAAGGATAAACGTGAATACCAACAATATCCGGTTGATAATGCCCTTAAAACTGAGCAAATCTGCTTTCAAACTATTTTTTCTCTGAAGGGGTTTTTTCCAAAACATATTTTACAAGAAAAAAACGCTCAAAATTAATCCAGAAAAACGAATCTGATACCGGAATTCATTTTTAATTTCGAAATGACTATTTTTGCCCCGTTAAGGCTCAAAGAAATCAAAAATCTTCATTCTGAACAAAAACTAAATGTTTACACATATCTCCCGTTTTATCCTCAAGCACAGAACATTCCTGATCGTTTTTCTTGCTCTGCTCACTGCATTCATGGGGTTCAAAGGTAAAGATGTCAGCCTGTCTTACGAAAATGCATCTCTTTTACCCGAAAAAGACAGCACCCGGATTGAATACCTCAAATTTAAAAAGCTGTTTGGCGAAGATGGAAATGTAATCGTTATCGGCGCTATCAACCCTCAATTATTTGAGTTGAATCAGTTCAATGCCTGGATGGAATTGGGAGACAGTATTAAAGCCATCGATGGGGTTCAGGAAGTGGTGAGCCTTACCCGGGCAATCAATCTGGTGAAAAACGAAGAAACTCATCAGTTCAGCATTCAGCCTGTTGTAATTGAAAGACCCGCCACACAGTCTCAAGTTGACAGTCTGAAAAACCTCATTCTCGGGTTAAAATTCTACGAGGGAATGCTTTACAACCCAAAGACGAAAGCAACCCTAATGACAGTTACGCTCGACAAGCAAAAGATTAACGACATCAGCCGTATAAAGCTTATTGACAGTATTGTAAAAACGGTTGAAAATTACAAAACCCGAAATAACATCGAGATTCATTTCTCCGGAATGCCGTACATCCGCACGGTGACCATGCAAAAAGTGAAGCATGAACTTTTTCTTTTTGTGATGATCAGTATTGCCGTTGCGGCATTCATCATGTTTCTCTTCTTCCGCTCGCTTCGCGTGGTAGCCAGTTCACTGCTGATCGTTGGGGTAAGCATCGTTTGGGTGTTGGGAACTCTGGCTCTTTTCAATTATAAAATCACAATCCTTACCGGAGTTATTCCTTCGCTCATTGTCATCATTGTCATCGAAAACTGTATCTACATCCTGAACAAATATCATTGGGAATATCGTAGTCATGGCAACAAAATGAGGGCTTTGTCGCAGGTCATTCACCGCATCGGGTTTGCCTCGCTGATGACCAATGCTGCTACAGCACTGGGCTTTGCCGCTTTCATCCTGGTTCCAAACCAGATGTTGCGCGAATTCGGTGTCGTCACCTCCATTAATATCATGGTGCTTTACGTGTTGACCATTACCCTTTTGCCAATTATTTTCAGTTTAATTGCACCTCCTTCGGCCAAACACATAAAACACCTCGACAACAACTTTTTCGGTGCAGTACTCGATAAAGTTATTTACCTGATCAGCTATCGTCGTAATCTGATATACAGCATCGCCGGAGGACTGGTTGTTGTAGGCTTCATTGGTCTGAGCATGATGAAGACATCGGGGAAAGTGGTTGACGATTTCCGCAGCGACGACCCAACACTGATCGACCTGAAATTCTTCGAGTCGAATTTCGGGGGCGTGATGCCTTTCGAAATTTCGGTCGACACCAAAAAACCGAATGGCATTCTGGCCTATCCAACCATTCAGAAAATTAATCGCTTGCAGGATTCTATCAGCAAACATCCCGAATTCTCGCGGCCGCTTTCGCTGATTGAAGTGTTCAAGTTTGCACGTCAGGCATACTTTAACGGCGATTCGAGCCAGTATTCGCTACCCAGCTCGATGGAAAAAAACTTTATTTTCAGCTATATTCCACAAAAAGTACAGGGAGAAGGTACAGGTTCGGGCTTGCTAAATTCGTTCATTGACTCTACCAAGCAAATAACCCGTGTCAGTTTCCAGATGGCCGACATCAGCACCAAACACATGGACTCGCTGATGGCCAAAGTTCTGCCGCAGGTCGACAGTATTTTCGATCCGGCCAAATACACGGTGAAAGTAACCGGCAACAGTGTGGTATATGCCAAAGGAACCAACTTCCTGATCAAAAACCTGTTTGAAAGCGTGGTAATTGCCATTATTTTGATTTCGATATTGATGGCGTTCCTGTTTGTTTCGTTCCGAATGATCCTGGTTTCGATGGTGCCCAATATCATTCCGCTGGTCATAACGGCAGCTATCATGGGTTTTGCCGGAATCCCGATCAAACCCTCAACCATTATCGTTTTCAGTATTGCGTTGGGAATTTCGGTTGACAATGCCATTCAGTATCTCTCGCGATACCGGCACGAGCTAAAAGCTACCGGCGGTGCGATCAAACAGTCGGCCCTCAGCGCATTGCACGAGGCCGGATTCAGTATGATTTACACCAGTATTGTGCTGGTATTGGGTTTCAGCGTATTTATCGTTTCCGAATTTGGCGGCACACAGGCCCTCGGAATTCTTATTTCCACAACTCTTTTGATCGCCATGTTCTTTAACGTCATGGTTCTGCCTTCGCTGTTGCTCACGCTCGACAAGCGACTGGTAAGCAAATCGTTTACCGAACCAATCGTTGAGATTTACGAGGAAAATGAGGAGGAAGACAAAGAGCTTGAACAGGAATTTCCGGAGGAAAAAGAAGAATAAAGATATCTTTGACGCGCAATATATAAGGGATTTCATCTTTAGTTAGAGATGGAGTCCCTTTATTAATTTTACGCCTAATTATTTATACTTTTAAGACCAGCTAAACTTTATCTGTCATGAAAACTACTTTCCGTTCGTCGCTCCTTCTCACCCTGTTGGTTAGTTTCGTTTTATGTGTTCAGGCCCAAAACTTTACCCTGAAGCAAACGCATGAAAACGGCGTTTACAAACGCGGTGAGAAAATTCAGGTAACCTTAATTTCTGATCAGATTGGTACTGATTCTATCTCCATTAAAGTCCTGAAAAACAACAATCAGCCTTTGCTTAAAAAAGCAATTTTGCCAACGGGTAATCCGACAATCGTATTTGAAGGTTCGTTTAAAGAGCCGTGTTCGGTGATGGTGGAGGCCCGTCAAAGCGGCAAAAAACAACTGATCGGGATGATTGTTGCACCCGGGAAACTGAAACCCGGAACCGATCGACCCAAAGATTTTGAGGCCTATTGGACAGGTGAAAAACAGGCTTTGGAAGCGCTCCGCATGGAAGTAAAAACAAAAGACATGGCGGTGGATGACGAAAACTACCTGTGCCAGGATGTGGAGATCAACTGTACCGGACCAAAACCGGCACGCGGCTATTTTGCCAAACCGAAAAATGCCAAAGTCAGATCGCTGCCCATTGTGTTGATGGTTCATGCGGCTGGTGTAAAAGGCGACTGGTGCCGGTCGGAAGTTAAAAATGCAATGAACTATGCCAAAAAGGGTGCACTGTGTTTCGACCTGAATGCTCACGGAATGCTGAACGGGCAACCCGACGAATATTATGCAGGCCTCGAATCAGGCGAATTGAAAGATTATTATGCGCAGGGGATGGAAAACCGCGACGAATTTTATTTCCGGGGAATGTATTTGCGATTGATGCGCACCATCGAATTTTTGACTCGTCAGCCGGAGTGGGACAAAAAGCGAATTATCGTGATTGGCGAAAGCCAGGGCGGCGGACAGGCATTGGCTGCTGCCGGTTTGGATCACCGGGTTTCGGCGGTAGTGGCAACAGTTCCGGCCATGTGCGACTGGGGCGGAACACTCGTCAATCGTAAAGGCGGCTGGCCGCAACCTTTCGACCGAAACGGTGATCGCGAAAAAATGCTGAAAGTTTTACCTTATTTCGATACCGCTCACATCTTGAAGAATTCAACGGCCACCATCGTGGTCGAAATTGGGCTGGTCGATCAAACTTGCCCTTCCACTTCTATTTATGCGGCCATCAATCAGGCGAAAGGTGAGAAAATCATTTTCCCGGTTTCCTACCGCGAACATAGCTGGCCAACAACCGAACAGCGCAAGCACTGGGATCCGGTGGTCTTCAATCCGAAGAATACTTTTGTCGATAATTATCTGAAATAAACCGATATCATGCAAGACACCATTGCCTTTGGGCTGCTCTGCTTTACCTCGTTTTTCACGCTGATCAATCCGTTGGGAACGATGCCGATTTTCATGACCATGACTTCGGAACTCGATGTCCAACACCGCAATGCCACCGCCAAAAAGGCCTCGATTGTTGGGTTTATTACCATCGTGATTTTCGCACTTTCAGGGCAGTTGCTGTTTAATTTCTTCGGAATCTCGGTGAATAGTTTCCGCGTAGTTGGCGGGGTCATTTTCTTTATCATGGGAATGGATATGCTTCAGGCCAGGCTGGGACAAGTCAAGATAAAAGAGTCGGAAGTAAAAAGTTATGTCAGTGATATTTCGATTACCCCTTTGGCGATACCCATGATTTGCGGTCCGGGGGCAATTACCAATGCGATAGTGCTAATGGAAGATGCCACAACTTTCGAATTGAAAATGGTTCTTTTTGCTTCAATCAGTGTGGTAATGCTGATAACTTATTTGATCCTGTATAGCTCGTCAAAGATCATTAAATTTCTGGGACAAACCGGCAACAATGTCATGATGCGATTGATGGGCCTGATAGTTATGGTGATTGCTGTCGAGTTTTTCTTCAGCGGGATTAAACCTATTATCCTCGGGATGATCAAACAGCCATAATACATCTTTTTAATAATCAGAAGACTAATAGTTCATCTCAATTTTATCATCCTATGGAATCGAAGAAAAGCAAATCGTTTAACTATTACATGCGTGGTTTACACCGCGACATCGGTTATTTTACTTTCGGACTTATGGTAATTTATGCTTTAAGCGGAATGGCGCTCATCTACCGAAATACCGATTTTTTGAAACACGAAGTTACTGTTGAGAAGCAGTTAAAACCCGACATGTCCATTGAAGATGTTGGAAAGGAGTTGCGTATTCGTGAAATTAAAGTGACCAAAACCGAAGGTGAGATTGTTTTTTTCCAGACCGGCACTTACAACAAAACATCCGGAAATGCAGTGTTTACCTCCAAAGAAGTTATCTTCCCATTCAATAAATTCATCAACTTTCATAAAGCCATAAGCAGCAAAGCAACACATTGGTTTAATCTGGTTTTTGGAGCACTCGTATTATTTATGGCAGTTTCATCGCTTTGGATGTTTAAACCAGGTACAAAAACATTCCGGCGGGCAATAATTTTAATCGTATCAGGTATCGTATTTACCGCAATTCTATTGTTGTTTTAGTCCGCCAAAGTTTGTTAGCAGCTTGCTCCATCATACGAGTTAAAAGTCGTTCAAACCTACATTAACTTAACATTGAGCAAAAATCGCTGACGGGCAAATGAACAACCCGATTTTTTCGACAATTTTGGTACTCAATTCGAATAGCAATTGCGGTAAGCCAGCCGCAATGCCACGTTTCGGATCTTGAAACCAGAAACAGAACATGTACAGGAAACAAGTTTCAGCTACATTTTGCCTGAAAAGCGGAATGTTGCTGTTGATGATGTTATTTTTCGTGTCCAATTTGATGCTGGCTCAGCCGGTCAGTATCTCCGGAAAAGTCACCGATAAAGAAACCGGCCTGCCCATTCCGTATGTCAGCGTGGTGTTCAAAAATACCCAGATTGGAGCACTAACCGACACCCTCGGAATGTTCTCGCTCACCAGCAAGGAAAAACAAGACTCCATCGGTTTCTCGGCCGTTGGATATGTCAGCAAAACACTTTCTGTAAAATCAGCCAGCAAGGAAAATCTGTCGGTCAGTTTAAAGCCATTGGTTGTCAGGATAAAAGACATTGATGTGATGCCCGACGATGGCCCGGTGCGACGGATTATGAAAGAAATGACCGCCCGCAAAAAGCAAAACAATCCGGCCAAATACGAACGATATGCCTACCGAAAATACACTAAATGGGAATATCATTTGCAGAACGTAGGGCCAGCTCTTGTCAATTCCCGAACATTCCGGAATAATCAATCCGTATTTAAAACCGACAGCGACAGTACCCGGTTTCTACCCATTTATTTTTCGGAACAAATTGCCTACAACGAAATTCAGCGAAATCCTTCCAAACAAAAATCGACGATATTGGCCGATAAAACTTCAGGAGTAGGTGTACTCGACGATTACGAAATTTCGGGCTACACCAGCGCGCTCGACATCGAGATGAATTTTTACGACAACTACATTAACCTGTTTGCTCAGAATTTTGTGAGTCCACTGGCCGACAACGGCTGGTTTTATTACAAATATTTCCTGGCCGACAGCACCCGGCTTTCCGACGGATACATGCAGTACCGCATCGAATTTATTCCGCGCCGTTTAGGTGACAAAGTTTTTAAAGGTTTCCTGACCACCGAAACCCGCAACTACTCGCTGGTGGAAGTGGACGGAACGCTGGCCACCACCAGCTACCTCAATTTCCTGAAATCGATGAAGCTGAAGGGCAGTTATCAATTGGTGAACGACAGCATCCCGTTTTACCGCCGCAACCAGATCGATGCCGTTTTCGATTATGTGCCGCTAAAAAACAATCCGAAGAAAAAACCGATCAGCCTGTTCTTTACGCAAACGGCGGTAATCGACAGTGTTTCAGTCAATCAGTCAGAAGATGTAAAACTGACAAATGGGAACGGACAATACGAAACCCTCAAACTTCCGGAGTATAACTTGCGAAACAATTCCTACTGGAAGGAACACAGGCTGGAAGATTTAAATCCCCGCGAACTGGAAATTTCGGCCACTATCGACTCGGTGAGCAACATCAGCGCCATCAAATTTGCCGATAACCTTGCCCGAATGACGATGACCGGCTATTACGATTTAGGCAAACTCGAATTCGGACCGTACACCAATGTTTTAAATACCAACAAAGTAGAGGGTGTGCACATTTTCGCCGGAGCCCGTACCAGCGACGAAATCAGCACCCGCTACATGATTTGGGGTGGACTGGGCTATGGTTTTCGCAACCAAAAACTGAACGGAATGGGCGGCTTTGGCTACAAGTTCCCGACGATACACCGGCAATTGGTCAAAATCTCCTACGACGATAAAATTGTGCGTGCCGGCGAAAATGAGAAGATTTTGTTCCTCTACGAAAATGCACTTTCACCCACCGAAAACAATTTGGTTTCGCAAATTTTCAAGCGCGACGAACTCGACGAACTGTTTCGCGAGCAAAAACTGGCTACCGCCTACGAATACGAATGGTACCCGGGACTGATGAATAAACTGAGCGCCAGCTACACCAGGCATTTTTCTCCGGAATTTTACCCGTATCTGAGGAATGGCTCACCCATCGACAAGGTTTCGGCGGTGGATGTGTTACTCGACACGCGATTTTCGTGGCAGGAAAAAGTGATCGACGACAAGTTTTTGCGCATTTATATGGCCACTGATTACCCAATCGTTCACCTCGCTTTTGGTGGTGGAAAGGTTTTTTATCCGGGTGGCGAAAATTACTACGGAAAAGTTTTGGGTACGGTGGAACAATACCTCCGGATGGGTCAAACAGCCTTTAATTATGCCATCGAAGGCGGAATGTATTTCGGGAAACTGCCTTATACTATGCTCGATATTCCGCGGGGCAACGAAACTTTCGGCTATTATTCGTACGATTTCAACATGCTGAATTTCATGGAATACGTGCACGACAAATATCTCCACGCTTACCTCGAATACCACCTCAACGGGTTTATCTTCAACCGCCTGCCGCTTTTGAAACGGATTGGCCTGCGCGAAGTTTTTTCGGCTAAAACCATGATAGGTTCTCTGAGCGACCAACATCAGGATATTGTTGAATTTCCGGTGAACATCTCGAAAATGAACAATCCGTATGTTGAATTGGGCGCCGGAGTCGAAAATATTTTCCGGTTGTTCAGGGTTGAAGCGGTTTGGCGGGTAACGCCAAAATCCACTCAGGGAGCGCCTTCGTTCGGATTACGGGCAAAATTCGAGATCAAATTGTAGATGGGCAATCTTCACTTTCCTAAAAAACATACATTTGCATTTCGTGCAAAAAACAAGCTTTTATGCCCAAATTTTACCTGACCATACTCGGCGTACTTGTCGCTTTTCTTTCCATTTCTCAGCCGCTCACCGTTGCCGAACGCTCCAATTTTGAATCGACGGCCAACGAACGTGAAGTCAACGAATTTATCCGGCAAATTGATCAGCAATCGAAAATACTCCGGGTCGAAAATATCGCGGTTTCTGCGGAAGGGCGGAATATTCCGATGATGATTATTGCCAATCCGATGATCAAATCTCCAGAAAAACTGGCCACCGACCCGCGCATCGTTTTTTACATTCAGGCCAACATTCATGCCGGAGAAGTGGAAGGCAAGGAAGCATCGCTGATGTTTGCCCGCGACCTGATTTCAGGAATGAAACCCGAATTGCTGAAAAACGCGATTGTGTTGATTTGTCCGAATTTTAATCCCGACGGAAACGAAGCGATCAGCCCCAAAAACCGCACCCATCAAAATGGTCCGAAAAACGGAGTTGGATTGAGGCATAACGGGCAAATGCTCGACATCAACCGCGACGCCATGAAACTGGAAACTCCGGAGATGAACGGATTGCTGAAAAATGTTTTGCTGAAATGGGACCCGCAGGTGATGATCGACTGTCATACCACCAACGGCTCGTTTCACGAAGAACCGGTAACTTTTACCTGGATGATGAATCCGGCAGGCGACCGCAGCCTGATGAATTACATGGAAAAACAAATGATGCCGGCCGTTTCTTCCACATTGCGCGATCAGTATAAAGTGGAAAACTGCTTTTACGGCGAGTTCATCGATATGAAAAATCCGGAGAAAGGGTGGGAAGAATATGCTTCGGAACCGCGCTACCTCACCAATTATATTGGCGTGCGAAACCGGCTGGCCATCTTGAACGAAAACTATGTTTACGCCGATTATAAATCGCGCGTATTGGGCTGCTACGGATTACTGAATTCTACTGCCGACTATATTGCTGGAAATGCTTCTTCTCTGAAAACATTGGTTGCAGAAGCTGACCGGAAAACCATCGAACGAGGGCTAAATCCAACTCCGGCCGATTCGTTTCCGATCGCTTACAAAGGCAATTTCATTCAGGAAAAAGTGACTATTAAAACTTACGAAGTGGATGTGGAGACTGGCCCCGACGGACGCGAAACTTACAAAAAGTCGGACCGGAAACGGACAGTTCAGGTTCCCTACCTCGCCCGCTACGACGCTACCCAAAGCGTCAGTTTCCCGTTTGCCTACCTCATCACCTTGTCCGATCCAATGGTAATCAACCTCTTGCAGCGACATGGCATCCGGGTGAGCAAACTCGCCAAACCGCAGACCTTCGAAGCTGAATCTTTCCAAATAACGGAACTGAAAGCCGAGCAGCGTCTAAATCAGGGGCATTTTTTGCAAACAGCCAAAGGAACCTGGCAGCCGAAAACCACCGAATTTAAGGCCGGAACGTATGTTATCCGGACTGCGCAACCGCTGGCCAACGTGGCGGCTTACCTGCTCGAACCACAAACCAATGACGGGTTGCTGACTTGGAATTTCCTCGATCGCTACCTGCAACCTCAGTGGGGACGCGGGTTTAACGCTTTTCCGGTTTATAAAATCCTGAAGCCTGTTAAAATTGAAGATACTGTATTACCTTCGTTGTAAAATTATTTGATTCGAGAAATGGAACTGATTGTACTGGGTTTTCTGATTTTACTAAACGGTTTTTTTGCTTTGTCGGAAGCCGCGTTGATTTCGAGCAAGAAAGCCCGTCTGGAACAATTCAAGGTGAAAGGTAAAAGCGGGGCCCGCATTGCGCTGAGGCTGCTCGAAAACTCCGAAAATTTCCTGTCGGCCATTCAGGTGGGCATTACCCTGATTGGCATTGTAACCGGTGTTTATGGCGGAGTAAACATTGCTGACGATTTGACGCCATTCTTTGAGAAATACGAATCGGTGGCGCATTACGCGCACGAAATCGCCCTGTCGCTCACCGTTCTGGTCATCACGTTTATTTCAATCGTCATCGGCGAGTTGGTTCCCAAAACCATCGCGCTCAGCAATCCTGAAAAAATTTCAATCCGTGTTGCGCCCATCATTTTTTGGTTCAGCAAAGTCTTTTATCCGTTTGTGCGATTGCTGGCTTTATCAACCAACCTGATCAATAAAGTGCTGGGAATCCGTCATTCCGAAGGACAAATGACGGAAGAAGAATTACGGCACATGATCAAGTTTGCCTCGAACGAAGGGGTAATTGAGGAAGAACAGAACAAGATGCACGAGAAGGTTTTTTACTTCTCCGATAAAAAGGCCAAACACATCATGACTCATCGAAAAGATGTGGAATGGCTGGATATTGAGCAGACTAAAGATGAATTTCATGCCGAGCTTCTGGAACTGAAGCACAGCAAAATAATTGTTGGGAAACACAGCATCGACGAATTTCAGGGTGTATTGAATGTGAAGGAATACCTCATCAATTTCTATTCAAAAAAGCCTGAGCCACTGGCTTCATTGCTTACCGAGCCGCTTGTTATTCCTGAAAATGCCGATGCGCAAAAAGTGCTCGACCTGTTTCGGGAAAAACAGAATTATCTTGCGGTGGTAGTTGATGAATATGGAAGTTTCGAGGGAATCATCACCTTGCACGATATCATCGAAAATATTATCGGTAATGTTCCTGAAGAAGGCGAACAGCCCGAGCCCGAGGTTTTTGTGCGTGATGATCAAACCGTTTTGGTAAGCGGCGATGCACCGATCGAAACACTGGTTGATTTGATTGAAGATTTTTACATCGACTTCGACGAGATTGACTATTCAACAGTGGCCGGTTACGTTTTTAACCAGATCAACAAAATTCCGGAACTGGGAGATAAAGTCGTTCTGAAAGATTGTGTTATTGAAGTGGTTGACATCGACAATAACAAGATTGACAAAGTGTTGATCACCCGAAAAACAAAATAAAAAAATCCCGTCTTGCAACGGGATTATCTTTTTTATCAGGTGTTTATAGAATCAGTTTGTAACCTTTACCGTGTACATTGATTATTTCAACCTTTGGGTCATCTTTCAAATGCTTCCTAAGTTTGGTGATATACACATCCATACTTCGCGCATTAAAGTAGTTGTCATCGATCCAGATGGTCTTCAGTGCAAAATTACGTTCAAGCACCTTATTGGCGTTGTTGCAAAGAAGACGCAGTAGCTCAGCTTCCTTTGTAGTCAGTTTCACTTCTTCTTCTCCTCCCGTAAGGATTTGCTTACGTGAATCAAAAGTGTACATACCCAATTGATAAATTGCATCCTCATGGGCCTTGGTATCCTGCATAACCCGACGCATTATCGCTTCAATCCGAAAAATCAGTTCTTCCATGCTGAATGGCTTGGTGATGTAATCGTCGGCTCCAATTTTGAAGCCTTCAAGCACATCCTCCTTCATGTTCTTGGCGGTGAGAAAAATAATCGGAATTTCAACATTGAGTAACCGGATGTCTTTAGCCAATGAGATTCCATCTTTTTTTGGCATCATGATATCCAGGATACAAAGGTTGTAAGAATGATTTCTAAAGCCTTTATAAGCAGCCTCACCATCAGGATACAAATCGGTTTCGTATCCTTTGGCAATCAGGTATTCTTTCAGCAACAAACCGAGGTTTTCGTCATCCTCGGCCAAGAGCAATTTTACTTTTTTTTCCATGTTCATCTGAATTTATCGGAAAATATATCATGAATTTAGTTCCTTTATTTGGGGCGCTTTCCACTTTAATACGTCCCTGATGTGAATCCACAATTTTCTTCACATAACTTAATCCTAAGCCAAAACCTTTTACATCGTGAACATTGCCGGTCGGAACGCGATAGAAACGCTCAAAAATCTGGCCAAGATGTTCTTTGGATATACCAATACCCTGATCTTTGACTGAAATAATGACATATCCATTCACCGATTCGCTTGAAATAGTGATTTTGGGTTCATCTTTACTGTATTTCACCGCATTGTCGAGCAAATTAAACAGCACATTGGTAATGTGTACTTCGTCTCCCTTAATCAATGCCTGGTCTGCCTTTAAGTCAGATGTCAGCTCTCCATTTTTCGCTTTCACCCTTAATTCAAAGTTCAGAACTACTGAATGAATCAACGTATTGAGATTAACTTCCTTAAATTTAAGCTTTAATTTCCCTTCATTAAAAACAGCCATCTGCAAAACTTTTTCTACCTGCGTTGTCAGTCGCTTACTTTCCTGAAATATAATTCCGGAGATATGCTCAATCGTTTTTGGAGTATTGGATACGGTATTGTCACGAAGCATTTGACTGGCCAAAGAGATCGTTGAAATTGGAGTTTTCAGTTCGTGAGTCATGTTGTTAATGAAGTCGTTCTTTATATTGGAGAGTTTCTTCTGCTTCAAAATAATCAAAATAGTATAAACAAAAATTCCGATCAGTAAAGCTGTCAGCACAAAAGTTGGAATAACCAAAATTCCGGTTTCCTTGAGCAGAAAGGTATCCCGTTTCGGGAAATATACAAACAGGTAGTTTGGTTTGATAAGTTCTTCCAAATCATTCTGAAACAACAATACACTGTAGTCTTTTTGATGCTTTGGATTATAATTCTTCTGTCCAAAAACAATGCGTTCCTCTCCCCTTTGAAATGTTTTAATGGCATGTTGAAAATCCATGTTAATGCCCTGCTTTTTAAGCTCCGATTTGATGGCTCGTCCGAGTGAACTCAAATCGATCCTGTCCTCGATGGGTAAACTCGACAAAACTACTGCAAACGAGGAAAGTTCAAGCATTCTCGCTTTCTGGTTAAGCCGATCTTCATATTGCTGCCTTACATATCCGTCCAAATCGCTGATAATATCAAAAGCATTTGGAAACTCACCCGGATTGTCGCGTTCATTTACCCCTGAAGTGGTATTTTCATAATCAACTGAAAGTTCTTCTTTATAGGTGATACCTCCGGAATGTGGAGAATATTGCAAGGATAATAACACACTTTGCTGATTATAAATACCAGGAATTTGACGACCACTACCCTGAAAGTTGCTTTTCCCTTGCATGGAAAGCAAAATATTCTCTTTATCTGCCAGAATATTCGCCTCTTCCCGTTCAAGTTGATAGCAAACTCTGTTTAATGCGCTGTTTACATTAGCATCAAATTGCTCCTCCTTGATTTCGAGTGCCTTCATGATTGAATTGGTTTGAACCACAATTAAACTGGTCATAACCAAGGCCATCAAAACAATTAATGTTAATATAACTCGTCTGCTCATACCACAAATATAATCTGAAAAAAAAAGGAGTATAAACACTTAACAATATTTAACACAGGTATTCCGGTTGGTCTGACAGAACCTTACACACGAGTTAACCCCGATTCAAGAGATGTAGAAATATGACTGTTCGTCACCTGGGAAATTGAATTAATGGAGCAGCAGATAATGACTACTCTTCGGAAGGAGGTGCTTCAAGCAATTTAATTTTATCAAGGGCTACTTTTGAAGCGTTTTGCTGAGCCTCCTTTTTTGATGTTCCGGAGCCTTTGCCCATCAGCTCGTTTTCAATCTCGATGGTGGCAATAAACCAAGGCTGTTTACCATCGTTTTTACTTTCATCGATTGTATCAAACGAAACAGCTTTTTTATTTTTTTGCGACCACTCAATCAACTGACTTTTGTAGTTGGTATTGGTATTTTGAACTTCTACCAGATTGACATAGTTGTTCAGAAGCTTGCGGGTAATAAATTTTTTCGCTTCAGGATAGCCTTTATCAAGGTATATGGCACCAATGAGAGCTTCAAGTGTATCGCCATAAATATGACTCGACTCAATAGTAGATGTGGTATTCGACTGAATAAAATGATTCAGCCCGATTTGATAGGTTAATTGAGTGAGAAAACTGCGATTGACCAATTTTGACCGCATTTGTGTTAAATAACCTTCGCCCTGATTTGGGAAACGATTATAAAGAAAATCGGCTATAGCGGCACCTAAAATGGCATCGCCCAAATATTCAAGCCGTTCGTTATTCACATAATTCCCCTGAGAATCAATCTTCGAGGCCGACTTATGAATAACGGCAATATCATAAATCCGGAGATTCACCGGATAAAAACCAAGTAACGATTTCAAAAACAAATAAAACTCTTTTCTAGGAGAAGAAAAGAGTTTTATTCTTTGAACGATGGTTCGTATCACTTGTATTAAATTTTCTTGAAAATAACAGAAGCGTTGTGACCACCAAAACCAAACGTATTGCTTAAGGCAATTTTGATTTTACGTTCTTTTGCCACATTGAAAGTGAAATCGAGTTTTGAATCAATTTCAGGATCATCGGTAAAATGGTTGATTGTTGGTGGAATGATACCATCTCTGATTGCCAGAATTGAAGCAATTGCTTCAACAGCTCCGGCAGCACCTAATAAGTGACCAGTCATTGATTTGGTTGCACTGATGCTCAAATTGTAAGCATGTTGACCAAAACATTTCTGGATTGCTTTAGGCTCGGCAATATCTCCAAGCGGAGTTGACGTTCCGTGCACATTGATATAGTCAATGTCTTCCGGATTAAGGCTGGCATCTTCCAAAGCCCATTTCATGACTAGGGTTGCTCCTCCTGCCTCCGGATCGGGGGCCGTCATGTGGTAAGCATCGGCAGACATGCCGCCACCAACCATTTCTGCATAAATTTTTGCCCCTCGTTTTACGGCATGCTCATATTCTTCCAGAATAAGGGCTCCAGAGCCTTCACCCATTACAAATCCATCCCGATCCAAATCAAATGGACGTGATGCAGTCAACGGGTCATCGTTTCGGGTAGAAAGAGCCCTCATCGAATTAAACCCAGCCAAACCTGCAGGATTGATTGCCGCTTCAGAGCCACCTGTGATGAAAACATCAACTTTACCCATACGAATATAGTTCATTGCCTCAATAAGGGCATGTGAAGCAGATGCACATGCTGTCACGGTGGTGAAGTTAGGACCTCTGAAACCATAGCGGATAGAAAGGAGTCCACATGCAATGTTGGCAATCATTTTGGGGATGAAGAACGGTGAATACCGAGGCATCTCGTTTTTGTAATTCAACGTTTCTTCAAAGAAAGTTTGCAAACCTCCGATACCTGCCCCCCAAACAACTCCTGCCCTGTCTTTATTAATTTTCTCAAGATCAAGACCAGAATCTTCGATAGCCTGAGCTGCAGTAGCATAGGCGTACAAAGTATAAGGGTCGTGTTTCCTGATTTCTTTTTTATCGACATAAACTGAAGGATCGAAATTCTTCAGTTCACAGGCAAAGGTTGTTTTGTGAGTGGTGGCATCGAAATGAGTGATCAGACCTGCGCCACTTCTCCCATTTTTCAGACCTTCCCAGAAATCCTCAATAGAATTGCCAAGCGGGTTTACGGTTCCAAGGCCGGTAACTACTACCCGTTTAAATTCCATAAATCTTGATTTGGTATGATTACTTCAGATTTGCTTCGATGTGCTTGATAGCTTCACCTACAGTAGAGATTTTTTCAGCCTGATCATCCGGAATAGCGAGGTCGAATTCTTTTTCGAATTCCATGATCAATTCAACTGTATCCAGTGAATCAGCACCCAAATCATTGGTGAAAGATGCTTCGTTGGTTACTTCACTTTCGTCAACTCCTAATTTGTCAACAATAATTGCTTTTACTTTTGCTGCAACGTCAGACATAACTCTAATTTTTGGTTAATATTAAATTTGTTTCAAAAAATTCGATGCAAAGTAATAAATTTACCCCTGATATTTCAAAACAAAAATGACTTAAATGGATGAATTAGGCTCGAAAGATTATCACAACAAGCCTATATTTGAACTATTTATTCCAAAATTCCATTGAGCATAAAACTAAAAACACATCATTAAATGAAACGAATTGCCATCTTCGCCTCAGGTTCAGGAACTAATGCACAAAAGATTATTGAGCACTTCGCAACCAGCAAAGAAATATTTGTTGACTCATTGTGGTCAAATGACGAAAATGCCTATGCACTGATCAGGGCAGAAAAGCTTGGAATTGAAACATTCACTTTCGACAGTGACGAATTATACCGGAGTAATGAGGTGCTTGACAAGCTTTATGACCATCGAATAGACTTGATTGTACTGGCTGGTTTTCTGTGGTTAGTTCCACGAAGTTTGACAGAATTATTCACAGTAATCAACATCCATCCTGCACTCTTACCGAAATACGGAGGCAAGGGAATGTATGGAATGAATGTACATAAAGCTGTTCTGGCATCAAAAGATAAGGAATCCGGGATTACCATTCACCGGGTAAATCATGAATATGACAAAGGTGAAATCATCTTCCAGGCTACCTGCCCCGTTTTACCTGATGATACTCCGGAAACTCTGGCGGCAAGGGTTCACGAACTGGAATATCTGCATTACTCCAAAGTTATTGAAGAATTACTTTTTAAAGAAGACGAAGAGGAATAGCAGTATCCCTTTTTCAACAAGGAGAAACAGAGATTTGCCTTATTGATTTTCTGGCATCCGGCAATCACTTCCTTACCCAAAGAAAATAGCAAAAGCCCACTTTCGCAGCTGCGAAAGTGGGCTTTTTATCTAAAAGTAGCCAATAAGTCAAATTCCAAAACTATAATTTACTCAAATTAGCTGCCTTTTGTTCTTCAACCTGAGCATCAATCACGGCAATGGTCACCATGTTCAGAATATCGCGAACAGAGCTTTCAACATTCAGGATATGAATAGGTTTTTTTAGTCCCATTTGAATTGGCCCGATTGTTTCGCTCATTCCGATTTCGAGCATCAGCTTGTAGGCAATACTTGACGAGCTAAGATTTGGGAAAATCAGGGTATTCACGTTCATTCCATCGATTTTCGAGAATGGGAATTTATCGTGACGCAAATCTTTGTCGAGCGCAAAATTTACCTGCATCTCACCATCAATAAGCATCTCCGGATTATTCTCGTGCAAATAGGCTACCGCTTCGTGCACCATGGCAGGACTTCCGGCAGCACGCTCACCAAAATTGGAATACGACAACATGGCCATTACAGGTTCGGTGTTAAACAACTGCACCGAATCATGTGCCAATTTGGCAATGTCGATGAGCGTTTCTTTCGACGGATGATTATTAACCATCGTGTCGGCAAAGAAGAATGTTCCGAGTTTGGTAGTGACAATGTTTAATCCGGCGATATGATTCAGCCCATCACGCATACCCACAATTTCGATGGCTGGAGTTATTGCATCCTGATATTTCGTGTAAACACCGGTAATAAAAGCATCGGCATCGCCTGCTTCCACCATCATCATCCCAAAATAGTTACGATCGAACATTTTTTCGTATGCCTCATTGTACGTCATTCCCTCGCGTTGCCTTTTCAGCGTCAGCATTCGGGCATACTTCTGGCGTTTAGTTTCTTCCCGGTCATGTCGCAGGTTTACTATTTCAACGTTTTCGAGTTCGATACTATTCTCAGCAATAATTTTTTCAATCCTTTCCTCATTTCCAAGTAGAATGGGGATACAAATACCTTCAGCACGGGCAACCGAGGCTGCTTTCAGCATATTGGGGTGGTTGGCCTCAGCAAATACCACCCGCTTTGGATTTTCCTTGGCTTTCTCGGTTAATCCGCGAATGAGTTTGTTGTCTAGCCCCATTCGAAGCCGTAAATCCTCCGCATATTTATCCCAGTCTTCAATTGGTTTGCGGGCAATGCCGGTTTCAATAGCAGCCTTTGCCACAGCCGGAGCCACAGTTACCAGCAACCGCGGATCGAGCGGTTTTGGGATGATATACTGGCGGCCAAAACTCAAATGAGAAGTATTGTAGGCGGCTGTTACCACTTCAGGAACAGGTTTTTTCGCTAGTTCGGCAATGGCACGTACTGCAGCCACTTTCATTTCTTCGTTGATGCCAGTTGAACGTACATCGAGAGCCCCACGGAAAATATAAGGGAATCCGAGCACATTGTTTACCTGGTTGGGATGATCGCTTCGTCCGGTGGCAAAAATAATGTCTTCGCGCGAAGCCATTGCATCGGCATAGGAAATCTCCGGATTTGGATTGGCCAACGCAAAAACGATGGGATTTTCAGCCATGCTGCGAACCATTTCCTGCGAAAGAACTCCCTCAACCGACAATCCGAGGAAAACGTCGGCTCCTGCCACTGCTTCGGCTAATGTGTTACAGGGAAGTTCGGTTGCGAAGGGTTTTTTGCGGCTGTTCAGGTCGGTACGGCGAACCGAAATTACCCCTTTACTATCCACCATCACCAGCTTTTTCGGATCGGCACCCAAGCGAATATATAAGTTTGAACAGGCAGAAGCTGAGGCTCCCGCGCCATTCACGACAATGCGAATATCTCCAATTTTTTTGCCAACCAGTTCGAGGGCATTCAGCAATGCTGCTCCTGATATAATGGCCGTTCCATGCTGGTCGTCGTGCATGATTGGTATATCGAGCGCCTCTTTTAGCTGTTCTTCAATTTCAAAACATTCAGGAGCTTTAATGTCCTCCAGGTTAATTCCGCCGAAAGTGCATGAAATGGACTTCACCACCTCAATGAATTTCTGCGGATCTTTTTCATTCACTTCGATGTCGAACACATCTATATCGGCAAAAATCTTAAACAGCAAACCTTTACCTTCCATCACCGGCTTTCCAGCTAACGCACCAATGTCGCCCAACCCGAGAACCGCAGTTCCGTTCGAAATAACTGCTACCAAATTTCCCTTGGCAGTGTAGTCGTAGGCAAATTGCTGATCCTTTTCAATTTCCAGACAAGGTATAGCCACCCCTGGTGAATAAGCGAGCGACAAATCGCGCTGCGTGCTATAAGGTTTTGTTGGAACCACTTGAATTTTTCCAGGCCTTCCTTCTTTATGGTAATTTAAGGCATCCTGATTTTTTGAATTTTCCATCCCGATTTAATTGTATTGGTTCATACTCGTCAAATTTCCAAAACAGTCTTTATGAAGAACATTTCTCCAAAATAAGACCATCAAAAGTATTCTGATTCCAAAACCGTTGAACTGATTCAATGATAAATGTCAGGAAAAAATAACATTGAGATGGATCTTTAAGTGGAAGCACAGGTAAATTAAATAAGTAAACCTCTTATTTTAGGTTACGCAAACGTTAAAATAAGAGGTTTATCCTGATGTACACTCTTAATTTTTATTTTCCCGGAGTCCCTGCTTTGGTGTAATCGATTAACTCAATTCCCTTTTCCTGAATGGCTTTTATCACTTTAGGACTGGTAAAAACCTGAGTCACCCAATTGCGATCGCGGGCAACAGTTTCCATTCCCTTATGTCCGTAACCTTTCATTTCGTCGGTTTCGTAAGCCGGGTGTTCCACAAACAAATAGGTTTTGCCAAGTTCGAGCATATCCAACATAGTGATGAACGCAGTTTCTTTTTCTTCAAAAGTTTGCGCTTTACCCCATCCAAAATCAGGAATGCGCGACAGTCCATCGGGTTCGTATATCAGTTTGTATTCAGCAGCCAACTTTCTAACCAGCGCTTTCAGTTCAGGCTTCACATCAGGAGCCCCCATGTGTGATGAAATATGTGTCACTGTTGGAATTTCCTTCATCGCCATTTCAATTTGCCTGCGGAATTCAGCCTCCACCTCTTCAATCTTCCAGGGTTTATTGTACCATTCACCTGTTGTTGCGGGGAAGTTTCCGTACCAGTCAGCCAGTGAAGGCGAAGCGGTGACTGGCCCCCATTTTACACCGTCCCACTCGCTGGTTACGGTGAGGTGAACCCCAATATCGATGCCCGGATACTGTTTCAGCATTTGCACCGCCTCGAAAAACCAGGAACAAGGCACCATGATTTCCACCGAACGACTGATGCCGTTTTTTACCACATCAATACAGGCTTTATTGGCGGCATGACTCGATGCCATATCATCAGACCGAACGAGCAATCGCGCTTTCGTATTCTGTCCCGAAACGCCAACATGAATGAGGAGAACAAAAAGCAACCATAAAATTCGCATAGTAATTCATTTAAAATCAGAATTTAAAATTCGGGTTAATCACATCCTTCGAATTGCTGACCGATTTTTAATTCCATTTATTTAATAGCCCCATTTCTTCATGATGTCGATATTTTCTTTCATGCAATCGAGTGGCGCTTTTCCCTGGTACGATTCCTGTTCGATGATGTAAACCTGAGTTCCACCGGATTTGCGACAAATGTCGAGTACATCTTTTACCGGAATAATTCCTTTTCCCAAAATAGCACTTTCGTATTTTTCAGCCGTGCTTACAGCCACTTCGTCTTTCACATGAATCATCTCAAACTTCCCTGGATACTGCCCGATTACATCCAGTGCTTTGGCTCCGGCAATGTACATGTTGCCAATATCGAGCTGCATCACTACTTTGTTCACATCAAGGTTTTTCATCATGATGTCGAACAGTTTCATTCCATTGAGTTGTTCGCTAAACTCGAAATGATGGTTATGATACCCAAATTTCATTCCCGATTTTTGGCAAAGTTCACCGCTCTTGTTAAAGATCTCCATCCATCGCATGAATTCATCATACGTTTTGCGCATACTTTCGTCCATCCATGGGCTTACAACATATTTTTGACCCATGACGGCAGCATCGTCAACCGTGTATTTCCAGGCATCGGTAAAACCTTTTTTGGCGTCGTCCCAATGGTTTTTGCCCATCACGGTGTGCCCGGCAGGCATTTTCAGTCCAAGATCGTCGAGCACTTTCCGGAACTCTTTGGCGGTGAACCCATAGAATTTGCGGTCGATGTAATTGGCATGCTCTACGTGTTTGTATCCCATTTTTGCCAGTTGAGTCAGCGTTCCAACAGGATCTTTTTTCATATCGTCGCGAACAGAATAAAGCTGAAGACCGACAATTTCAGAAGGTTTAGCGGCAGCAAAGGCGGCTTTCGACAACAAGGAAGTTCCGGCCAGCAGAACTGCACTATTTTTAATGAATGAACGGCGTGATGTTTTCATCGTTAATTTGATTTATTATACTGTTTATTTATTAAAACTGATGGAATCCTTTTGAAACAAAATCGAGTACTTCGGGCAATGATTCGCGCCAGTAGGTCCAGGTATGCCCCCCGTCGCGGACACGAAACTCATGGGGAACTTCCTTTTTACGCATGGCAATATGTACGAGACTGTTCCCTTCATACAAAAAATCGTCGTCGCCACAATCGATATACCAGCGAACGGACTTTTTCTGATCATCGGGCATGGATTTAATGAGTTCGAGTGCACTGTGACGGGTAAAATATTTTTCGAGGTCGTCTTTCGGGATGCCGGGGTATTGCTTTCCCCACCGAGTGGTAGCTTCTTCCATATTTATCGGTCCGCACGATGCACTTAAGGGGCAAGCTGCCGAAAATAACTCCGGATGATGCAGGGCGTACATGAAAGTCCCGCCACCACCCATCGATAAACCAGAGATAGCACGATAGCGCTTTTCAGTCCTTATTCGGTAAGTTTTCTCTATTGTCGGAATAAATTCCTGAAAGAAGAAATCCTCGTAATTCCAGTCTCCTTTCGGGCTGTTAAAATAGCCCCGCTGACCGGTATTCCCGTCGGGCATCACAATAATCATGGCCGTACATTTTCCTTCAGCAATGGCCTTGTCAGCAATGTTTTTTACCTCGCCAAACTGCACCCAGCCACTTTGGTCATCGCCCGCGCCGTGTAGCAAGTAAAGAACCGGATAACTACGTTGTGAAGTTTCGTAATCAGCAGGCAGATAAATGGCATATTTTCGGTCCATTTTCAGGATTTTGCTGGCCATCGACAAATTGTCGGAAACTTTGCCTCCGGGTTGAGCTGAAAGCGTTGACGAAACGAAAAAACAGAGCGTCAAAACCGATAAGAAGATGTTTTTCATGTTGGATTAGGTTTAAGTTACTGCAAAAACATAGAGCCTCTAATTTAGGTGAAAGTCTTGAGGAAAATACCAGGCAAACCTAATTTCATTCGTATAAATTTTCGTTTTTCTATTAAACATTTGCACGTACTCATGGAATAGCCATTTATACATTTTCGGTTTTTGCGAGCATTAGCACACATGGCTATTTCATTATTTTAACGGATTAATTCATTAAATCATCAAGTTACTCCATCCTGATGTTCTGTTTCCCCCCACGCAGGCTCTGTTTTTGATTGCCCCAAACGAAGGTACACTGCATTTCTTTGGGTGTAACAATTGTTCCTTCAACCCGCGAATCCACTTTGCGCAGATCGAGTTCGATATTGCCCAACGGGTGAGGATAGATGGCTTTTATGCTTGTCAATTCGCCAAACGACGGAGCAATTTCAACCGTTTTGTGTCCGGCCGAAACAGGCCTGATTCCGCATACCGTTTTGAACAAAAATACGTTGGGAGACGAGCTCCACGGATGACATTCCGATCGCTGATTTTCTTCGCCCCATTCGAGCGGAACCTCGGCAAAAGTGCTCATATTGCGATCCATCATCAACTGCCATTCCGATATCTCAGGCATAAACCTGTCCTGAAAACCGGTTTTATTCATGGCCTCAAACAGGTACAAATGCAGGAACAAATCAACCTGTCCAAACCAGTCTTTCGGTTCAAGCAGCTTGCCCATCAGCTGGCGAGCCTCATCGCCGGTAACAGCTTCGGCCAAAACGGCCATCAGGTTGGTAATCTGGCTCACTTCCTTACTGTCGGGCGATTCAGTATAAAATCCATCTGCATTGCGGCAAGCCCGGTTTACATCTTTGCAAATCTGACTGGCGCGATTACGGTAATCAGTTGCCTGTGCCGTTTTACCCAGGTATTCAAAAATATCGGCAGCATGGCGTAAGGTGTAAGCGTAATGCAAAGTGTACAGCGTGTTATTTCCTTCGTAAATAGCAGGAGGCTCTCCTTTTACGTAATGCCTTGGCCAGGCCAGCGCCCCCCACCAGTCCATCTTGCCCATCAGCCCGCTCGGCTGCATTTTTTGTTCGAACCAATGCAAAACGTTCCCAATTCCAAGCTCAAAGCCCGAAATAAAAGTTTTGTCATCTTTCCACATCATGTAATCGTGAATCTGGTCAATCCAAATCAATGAATACGAAGGAATAATCAAGTGGAAAGGATTGGGATAACAGGCATAAGTCAATCCTTCAGGAATGCGCGACTGATCGAACTGAATCAGTGCATTGCGGGTTAAACGGTCATCACCTGAAAGGGTTAGTAATGCGAGATTGTGCACGCGCGAGTCGCCGGTGTACTGCATTTGCTCGTAGGCAGCATCGGAAAGCAACATATCCTGAGCACAAATACTCACAGTGCGCCAACCGGCATCCATCACCCAGGTCGGAAGCGGATGATCTGTCTCAAATGCAGCTTTCCGCTCCAGCGGAGCCTGACAAACAACATTCATATAACTTTCGAGGGTCAAAGGCGAAGCTTTAGTTTCGATATCGAGCTGAATGTAGCGAAAAGCACGAATGTAGGTTGGTTTAAACAAGCGACCTTTGCCTCCATCAGGAATGAAAATATCTTTGATGCCTACCATGAATTTCCCTTCGATCTGACTTCGGTTGCCTTTAGGCGATTTGTTTTTTACGATGAGATTTTCAGCATACATGGCCTGAATCCGTGCATCTTTACCTCCTGAAACAATCAGCTCGGGATAACCCATTATCTCAACACCCTGATCAACAAGAATAGTCACTTTTTTATTGGCTGGAACTGTCAGCATCCCGGTTCCTTTCAGAAATTGGTCATTCACATCCATTCCCGCTGAACGGCGAACTCCGGCAAATTGCAGTTTTTCCTCTTTCAGGAGTCCGGTTCTTCTGGGGATAAGCATTTTCCCGCCACCGTACAAAATGCCCCCTGCAAACTGAGTGTCGCGTCCACCCGAAATATCGCACCACTTGGCCGGAAGCCAGGCTGCATCATTAAAATCGCGGGTTTCCCAGCCCCAGGGATATTTGGCGCCAACAATACTGTCGGTTGGATTACCTACATACAAGCCAAAATCGATGGAGCTGCGGTCGGTCATCCAGTTCACCATTTTGGCATTGAACGCCAGATTCTGCAAGCACTTCCAGCTTCCGCCCGACGTATTGACCAACTTTTCGGCATCCGAATCTCCCTGTATAATGAACGAAGTCATTTGCGAAAAATAGGTGAACGAACGTTTGGGCCCCCAATTAACCACTTCGGCCGCAATCACATTTTTCCCCGCCTGAAGGTATTCTGCCAGGTCGAGTGTTTCGAAAAACCAGTGCGGCAAATCTCCCCGGGCCGGGCCTCTGGTAATGTATTTGCCATTGACAAACAATCGGTAATGGTTATCGGCCGAAACGTGAACTAAAAACTTCGCAGGTTTTGACGAAAGATCGAAACTTTTGCGAAATAAAATCATGGTATGTGACTGCGGCTGCACGGTGGGGTGCATAATCCACTGGGCGGTCCATTTTACCTCCTGAGCAAACAAACTAAAGGAAATAATCAATCCTAAAGTCAGCACTATTACTTGTTTTTTCATGTGTGAATAATTTGTTTTTTAATTGCCACATGGAATAGCCATGATTAAATATTGGATTCTCACTTCCGGTTGGCGTTTGCCAAATCATGACTATTTCATCCCAATTTCTTTGTATTGAATTTTACACTCTATATCTCACCTCAAACTTTTGTGAAAGATTTGAATAGCTACTTTAAAATCCTTTCTTTTCTGACCCGGCAATTTGCGAATACCCTCAAACGACAAGGGCAACAAGAGTAATCAAACTAACCTTTAATCTGCGCGTTAATCTTTTAGCCAATTTACTATATTTGTCAACACGATGATGCTCAAAAAACATATTGCTTTTCTTCTTTCTTCGGCAGCTATGCTGGCACTGCTGCTGCATGGCATTATTCCGCATCATCACCACAACAGTGAAACAGAGATGTGCCGGCTCGATATCAGTCATTCGGAAGCCTGCGCGTGCCACAGTCAAACGGAAGAAGAATCTTTGCATGTAGCCAGTTTCTGCACTACACCGCAAAGCGATGGACATTCTCATGCCCACGTTTGCAACTTCAACAGCGAAAAGATCAAGAATGTTAAAGTTGCATTGGTGGCTGTGATTAAAGTTATAACCTTTTATTCAGGAGATGAAAATCCCCGGATTGTTCATGCAAAATACAACCAACGGATCACCGTATCACCTCCGCCCGAATCCTATTTACTAAGAGCTCCACCATTGGTTTAAATTCTTTCTCATCCCTTTTCTTAGGAACCATGCTGCCCTGTTGAATCAGATTCAACCTATCCTTTTTGGGCAGTTTTTATTCATTTTTTAAAAATATCCCAATGGCAATCAAATATTTATTTCTGTCATTGATCGTTGCATTTTTCTTCGGGTGCCATAACTCCGGGAACAAAACAGTTAACGAACATGAACATGAAACAGAAGAACATGAACACAACGCAGAAGATGCACACGATCACGGAGAAGTCAAACTAAAGTTTACTGCATACAGCACCGACATTGAAATTTTTGCCGAGTCCGACCCTTTTGCATCGGGAACCAGTTCGGAAATACTGGCTCATTTTAGTTTCCTGAAGAATTTCAAACCAGTTGAAAATGGAAGTATTACGGCTAACCTAAATTTAGGAGGAAAGCAGGTAAGCCAAACCGTTGAAAAACCACTTCGCCCCGGTATTTACCTTTTCAGTCTGAAACCGGATGCTTCAGGAATTGGAAATTTGACGTTTACTTTAAATACTGATTCAGGCCAATTTGAAGTAACCATTCCTGAAATTCAGATTTATGCTGACAAGCACGAGGCCATTCACGGTACCGAAAAAAATGAAGTTTCGGCCCAGATCAACACAGTGACTTTTACCAAAGAGCAATCATGGAAAATCGACTTTGCCACGGGTCTTCCTGCAATTAAACCTTTTGGACAGGTAGTTAAAACCACAGCTTTAATTGAGCCAGCCAATGGCGATGAAGTGGTTATTTCGGCTAAAACTTCAGGAATCGTAAGGCTCACTTCAAACAATCTGGTTGGTGGTCAGGAGGTACGCGCGGGACACGCCTTGTTTAGTATTTCAGGAGATGAATTGTCCGACAACAATCTTTCGGTCAAAATCTCAGAGGCACAAAACAATTACGAACGGGCAAAAGCCGATTATGAGCGGGCTCGAGAGCTTTCGAAAGACAAAATTGTGTCGGAAAAGGATTTGCTGGCTGCCAAAAACAGCTTCGAAAATACCAAAGCCGTTTACGACAACCTGAACCGCAATTTCAACGCAAACGGCCAATCTGTTTCAAGCCCAATGAGCGGCTTTGTAAAACAAGTACTGGTAAAAAATGGGGCTTATGTCGAAGCCGGGCAGCCACTGCTGGTGGTCTCGCAAAACAAAACCCTGATACTTACCGCACAGGTTCCGCAGAAATACGCGGGGATACTAAATGCAGTACAATCGGCCAATATCCGCACGCTGAACGACAACCAGTCGTACACACTCGAAGCTTTGGGGGGCAAAGTTCTGTCGGTTGGGAAAGCCGCAAATAGCGACAATTTTCTTATCCCGGTTTCGATGCAAATCAACAATACCGGAAATTTCATCCCCGGAAGTTTTGTTGAAGTATATCTGAAAACCGTTACCAACCAACAGGCTGTTACGGTTCCAAACACCGCCTTGCTCGAAGAACAGGGAGTATTCTTTGTATGGGTACAGGTTACGCCCGAACTTTTTGAAAAACGCGAAGTGCATATTGGAAAAACCGATGGCATCGATACCGAAATAAAAAGCGGCGTTAGGGTAACTGAGCGCATTGTCGCCCGAGGTGCTATGATGATTAAACTGGCACAGGCCACTGGTTCGTTAGATGCCCATTCAGGACACGTTCATTAATACTTTCTGTGATGTTGAATAGTATTATCAAATTCGCGCTGAACAACAAATACCTGATTTTGCTTTGTTCGGTGGTGTTGCTGGTTTTCGGGACGAGAACGGCAACCAACATGGATGTGGATGTGTTTCCCGACCTTACTGCACCCACGGTGGTGGTAATGACCGATGCCCACGGGATGGCTTCGGAAGAGGTGGAGCGACTGGTTACTTTTCCTATCGAATCGGCGGTAAACGGGGCAACCGATGTGCGCAGGGTTAGATCTTCCTCGGCGCAGGGCTACTCGTTTGTTTGGGTCGAATTCGATTGGGGAACTGATATTTTCAAAGCCCGGCAGATTGTGAGCGAAAAATTGATCAGCGTTTCTTCGCAAATGCCCCTGGGCGTTGGGCAACCCACGCTGGCCCCTCAATCGAGCGTGATGGGCGAAATATTTTTCGTGGGCATCCAGTCCGACAGCACCAGCATGATGGACTTGCGGACCATTGCCGAGTGGAACGTGAAACCGTTGATACTGGCGACCGGAGGCGTTTCGCAGGTTACCATCATTGGCGGCGATTACAAGCAGTACCAGGTGCTGGCCGAACCTCAAAAGATGAACTTTTTTGGCGTATCGATGAGCGAACTGGCAGAAGCCTGCAAAACTATTAGCCAGAATTCGACGGGTGGTGTTTTGCGCGAATACGGAAACGAATATGTAGTGAGGGGAATTGCACGCTCGGCTGACCTCGAAACACTGGCTTCAACTTACATCAAATCAAAAAACGGAAAACCAATACGTATTGGCGATGTGGCCGAGGTAAAAATTGGCAGTGCGCCCAAAATGGGTTACGCTTCAGGGAATGCAAAACCGGCAATCATTATCTCGATATCAAAACAGCCCAACGCCAACACGCTGGAAGTGACTCAACGGATTGAGAAAAACCTGACCGAATTGCAGAAAACATTTCCTGCCGATGTAAAAATGGATACCAAAATTTTCCGTCAGGCTGATTTTATTGAAACATCGGTCAATAATGTCCAGAATGCGTTGATGGAAGGTGCCATTTTTGTCATCATCATTCTTTTCCTGTTCCTTGGTAGTTTCCGCACGACCCTTATTTCGTTGCTGGCCATTCCGCTTTCGCTGCTGGGAGCAATCCTCGTTTTAAAAGGGCTGGGCATGACCATCAATACCATGAGCCTTGGCGGTATGGCCATTGCCATTGGCTCGCTGGTTGACGATGCCATTATCGATGTGGAAAATGTGTACAAACGATTGAGGCAAAACCGGCAGAAACCCGAAAGCGAAAGGCAGTCTTCGTTCGATGTAGTTTTCGAAGCCTCAAAAGAAATCCGGGCTTCTATTCTGAACGCTACGCTTATTATCATGGTGGCTTTTCTTCCGCTTTTTTTCCTTTCGGGAATGGAAGGCCGCATGCTGAAACCTCTGGGTATTGCCTTCATTGTTTCGCTGTTTGTGTCGCTGGTGGTTGCCATGACACTGACTCCGTTGCTTTCAAAGATGCTGCTTTCAACCGATAAGTACTTGGCCAAAAATGAGAAAGAAAAATGGTTAGTGCGCCACCTGACGCATTATTACGAAAAATCGCTGGCTTGGGCATTGGGTTATAAAAAGGCAATTTTAAGCACAACAGTTGTGGTATTCATTGGTTCGTTATTTATTTTCTCAGGATTTGGGCGCAGCTTTTTGCCCGAGTTTAACGAAGGTGCGCTCACGCTTTCAGTCATTACCAAACCCGGAACGTCGCTCGAAGAGAGTAATCGGCTCGGAAATCTGGTTGAAACAGAATTGCTTTCAATTCCTGAAGTTTGGAGCACTGCTCGTCGCACAGGTCGTGGTGAGTTAGACGAGCATTCGCAAACTACCAATAGCGCCGAAATCGATGTCAATTTCAAATTAAAAGCCCGAGCCCAGCAGGAGTTTATGGCCGATGTTCGTGCCACGTTGTCGCGCATCCCCGGAATTGCTTTTACAGTCGGACAACCGCTGGGGCACCGCATCGACCACATGTTGTCGGGGACAAGGGCAAACATTGCCATCAAGCTTTTCGGGACTGATTTAAACCGGATGTTCACGATCGGCAATCAAATTAAAAGTTCGATAGTCAATATCGAAGGGTTGGTTGACGTGAATGTCGATCAGCAGGTTGAAATTCCGCAAATACAAATCCGTGCCAACCGCGATATGCTGGCTCAATACGGCATTACCATCGGACAATTCAACGAATTTATCGACATAGCCTTTGGAGGGGAAAAACTGGCCGATATTTATGAAGGGCAACGCAGTTTCGACCTTGTATTGAGGCTGAATAAAGATTACACCGAATCGATGGAAGGCATTCGCACTGCCCTGATTGATGCAGGCAACGGGCAAAAAGTTCCGTTGGAACAGGTAGCAGAGATTGTATCCGTTTCGGGGCCCAGCTCGATTAGCCGCGAGAATGTGCAGCGAAAAATTGTGATTTCGGCCAACGTGGCCGGGCGTGATTTACGCAGCGTAGTAACCGATATCCGGAAAAGCATTGAAGCCAGTGTAGCGCTTCCCGAAGGATACCGTGTAGAATATGGAGGTCAGTTTGAAAGCGAGGCCAGTGCGTCGCGTACACTGATGCTAACTTCCATCATCGCCATTGTCATCATCTTTTTGCTGCTCTACCAGGAATTCAGGAACTTCAGGCTCGCTGGTATCATTCTGTTGAACCTGCCGCTGGCGTTGATTGGTGGCGTATTTTCGATCTGGATTACCTCGGGCACACTTAGCATTCCTGCTATCATTGGGTTTATTACCCTGTTTGGCATTGCCACCCGGAACGGAATACTGCTCATCTCGAACTACATTCGATTACAGGATCAGGGAGTTTCATTGAGCGAGACCATCGTTCGCGGTTCGTCCGACCGATTAAATGCCATATTGATGACAGCCTTAACAGCGGCGTTAGCGCTAATCCCCCTGGCCGTTCAAGGCGATTTGTCGGGAAATGAAATCCAAAGCCCTATGGCAAAAGTCATATTGGGTGGATTGCTCACTTCGACCATCCTTAATATTTACATTGTTCCGATTGTGTACAGCTTACTGAAGAAAAATGATAAATGCTGAATTATGAATGAATTTCAATTCAATAACTGACATTTAACATTTAAAATCCAACAATAAAAGTTTAATGAAATGTATCGAAATTACATATTGACCGCCCTATTACATCTTATTGGTCTGGGTTTATTTGCGCAGGACAGCCTCGACTCGGTGCTGGCCAACATTGAGCACAATAACACCACATTACAGGCGCTTCGCAAAAAAACGGACGCCGATAAAATCGGAAATAAAACCGGGAATTTACCTGCCAATCCCGAAGTGGAATTCAATTACCTGTGGGGCAATCCATCGGTTATTGGCAACCGCAACGACTTCACCATAAAACAATCGTTCGATTTCCCAACTGCATACAGTTACCGGGGCCAGATTTCGAACCTGAAAAACGAACAGGCTGAATTGGAATACCAGAAACAACGCAGGGATATCTTACAGCAGGCCCGTTTGCTGTGTGTAGATATTTCTTATCAGAATGCCCTGAAGGCTGAATATGACCGACGGCTTGACCATGCAAAGCAAATTGCCGATGTATTCAAAAAGAAACTTAATGCAGGGGAGACCAATATTCTGGATTTTAACAAAGCACAGGTGCATTGGCTGAGTTTGTCAAAAGAACTGGAAAAGGTAGAAATTGAATGCAATACTTTGCTGGCCGAACTTGCCCGACTAAACGGTGGAAATGCACTGACACTGGAGGAAAGTGTTTTTACAACTCAGCCGCTTTCGCCCGATTTTGAACAGTGGTACGCGCAGGCTGAACAAAATAACCCGGCGCTGCAATGGCTCAGGCAGGAACTGGATATCACCCAAAAGCAAAAACAGTTGCAGGTGGCAAAAAACCTGCCTAAACTGTATGCCGGATATATGAGCGAAAAGGTAGTCGGTCAGCAATACCAGGGAGTTACGCTGGGTGTAACCATTCCACTGTGGGAGAACAAAAACACGGTAAAATATGCCGAGGCAAAGGCAATGGAAGTTGAGGGATTTCAGGCCGATTCAAAAGTTCAGTTTTACAACGAAATGAAAACATTGCACACCAAAGCACTGGCCTTAAAAAACAGCACCAACAGCTACCGAGAAGGGCTTTCGCAACTCAGCAACAACGAACTGCTTTCGAAGGCGCTGGACAAAGGCGAAATTTCCCTGGGGGAATACCTTTTCGAGCTTTCGGTCTATTACGACAGTTGGGAACAATTGCTCGAAATGGAAAAGGAACTGAACCTTACCATTGCAGAGCTGAGCAAATTCAGGTAACTTGTATTCCACAACCAATAATCCCGGCGTCAAACATCCGGGAACAAGGGTACATCGGATTGAAAAAAACAATTGATCGGATACCGCAAGGGGTTAAACGCCGATAGGTTTTAGTTGGCTTTTACTGAAACCGCACACCGAAATCCGGTATGATTCAATCCGGTGTCCCAACTGGTTTTCATGCGTGCACCAATCCTAAATCCCGAACAATACTGATCGCTGCAAAGGAACGAACCGCCACGGGTCACTTTTTTCTGGGCATACGGTTCATCCGGATCAAACGAATCGGCCGGGCCTGTCGGATTAACCGCAATTCCCTTCTGCTTGCAGGCAGCATAATAATCGGGACGATACCAATCCGACACCCACTCCCAAACATTTCCGGCCATATCATACAAACCGTAAGGATTAGGAGAATAACTCCTGACGGGTGCGCTTCTTGTAAAACCATCTTTCCCTGAATTTTTATCGGGGAAATGGCCATCCCACGCATTGGTTTTGGATTTACCGGTGGTCACCAGTTCATTTCCCCAGGGATAAATAGCTTTGGGCTGGCCCCCACGGGCAGCATATTCCCATTCGGCTTCGGTCGGCAATCGCTTGCCGGCCCAACGACAATAGGCCACTGCATCTTCCCAAGAAACCTGTACCACCGGATGATCGTCCTTTCCTTCGATGGTGCTGTTTGGCCCTTCAGGATGGCGCCAGTTGGCACCCGGAACCCAGGCCCACCATATCGTTGCATCGGTCAACGGGACTGGTTGGGTGGGCGGCGTAAAAACCAGCGATGCTGCTACCAGCATGTCATCGGCAGGTTTGGGCGTTCCCGGAGGAACCTGCTTTTTAATTTCTTCCCAGTCGGGTTTCTTTTCGGCCGTAGTTACATAGCCGGTTGCATCAACAAAAGCGGCGAATTGTCGGTTGGTCACTTCATGTTCGTCCAGGTAAAAATCAGAAACCTCTACTTCGTGCACCGGAAATTCATCGGGGCGGCCCCAAACACTGTCGCCACCCATCGTAAACCGTCCACCTTTAATCAGTTTCATTCCTGAAAGATCGGCTTTTATACCTGAAGGTGAATCGGCAGTTGGGCCATTGCCCGAATTAAACCTCGGAGGAATACTGGCACAGCAGGTCTTTGCGGTGTCGGTCGGCGCTTTTTCTGATGCGGCCTGCTGTGCTTGTTTCTGAGTTTTAGTTCCGCATGCTGCGAGAAGAACCAAAACGAGAACCGGGAGAATTATTTTTTTCATAGCAATGAAAACGCTGGGGATTATCAGTTGTTCAAGATAAGAAATTGGTCGTATTCATTATTTCTCTTGTGTTTTTTTATAAAATGACACTTTAATTTGTATTCGCTTGCGGTCCATCACCCCAAATTCCAATTTCACTTTCATAAAAGCTTCCTTTGTTTTTTGCTTTTTTATTGTTCGCAGTACCAGGTGTCGGTTTTAATATTGCCTTAAGAACCATTATCCAAATAAAAGGGAACAACCAAATCAAAACATTATGAATAAGTTTTTGTCGTTTATTAAAAAACACATCAGTCTTATTGAATTTAATAGCAAAACTCAATGTCAAAATAAAGTAAACAATTAGAAGCCCAAAAAGAAAATAATATTCCATCTGTTTTTTTATATCTATTGTTTTCCAACTTGCTACCGCACGATTACATCTGTGATATTGCCAGCAACTTATTTACCTCGCGATGCAATCGCGCAGTAGAGGGGGGATCAAGATAATTTCAAGTATTCAGCAAATGGCTTACTAAAATCATCATCAGGAAATAAATCATGAGTTGCTCTTTTACCCTCGAGTGAAATGATATGTTCTGCTATCTCTTTACCAAAAAGAAATTCAGCTTTTTCTGAGATAGGAATTAAATCTGCTATGTCTAACGTTGGATTTTCAGAATTATATGTAGATATCCAAACTTTAGAAATTTTAGAATAAAATTCATACCTAATATTGAAGAGATCATCTTTCCTCTTTTGTCGTGCAATTCGAAATTGCAAATAAGTAAATAGTAATCCAAATACTCCTACAATTGCAGTTATAATGGCAAAATATATTTCTTCTGGTCTCATTTCTACTTCTGTATTTATTGATTTTGGAATCTTTCCCTTTTTTATTGTTTTTGCTTTCTTAGTATGAATTTGTAGAGACGCCCAAATTGGGCGTCTCTACAAATTTACAACAGAACATCATAAAATTTAACCTCTAATTTATTTCGGGTTCCGGGTTCGCATCTTTTTCCTTTTCTTTTCGTTTGGCCAGGCTGGCATAGGTTTTACGCAGCTTGTCCATTTCATTAAACAAGGCAATCAGGATTTCAGAAGGGGTAAAGTTAACTGCCTGTTCCACGGCGGTGCAAAACTGCTCGTAGCTTTTAGCGGCTGCCGCTTTCAGGCTGCTGGCCGAAGGTCCTTCAACGGCAGCGCCCTGCTCGTTTCGGGTTTGGTACAACGCGCCCATTGCGGTGTTGGCGGTTTCGAGGCCAGTCATCATGTCGCTAATGCCAAGGGTGGCAGCCTGTGCCTTCAGGTCTGTGCTGACGTTGTACTTACCGAAAAGCTCGTTTAAAACACCAATCTGGGTGTTCATGGCCTTCGTGTTGTTGTCCCAGTACGGACTGAGAAAAATCTGAAATTTCTCGCCCGCAGCTTTCTTTACAGCATCGCGACCTTTCACGGCAGTAACCACGTTGCGCTTAATTTCGGCGAAGCGGTCGTCGCAATCAACATCCATTTCTGCCAGCTGCGCGGTCAGCACACTTTTCGAAGACTTGTTCATCTGCTCGCCCATGGCGGTGTTGGCCGTTTCGAGCTGAGCCAGGGTTAGCCGGGGCATTTCACCAATATTTTGTTTTACGGGATTTGCACACCCGATGGTCGCATTGTTTAGCGAATACAGATCGTCAATCGTCAGATTGCTTACATAAACGGTAGTGAACTCTTTGGTTTGCATGATCATTGGTTTTTAGTTTAACATTACTGATGGTTATTTAATTTCGCGTAACTCTATGCAGTTGGAGCCTCTGTAATTTACACACGGTTCATCTGTTGCCGGTTGAGGCTTCCGTAAATTACAGATCGTCCATCAGGCTCCGGTTGAAAGTTCGGTAAATTACAAATGGGGCTACAGGCTCCGGTTAGAGTTTCTGTAAATTAGGGAGGCTTCCCCCCACCCCAATTGAATCCTGCAATTTTTAAAGCTGATTTTCCTGTGGATGTTCTCATTACGAAGGCAATAGAGGTGGATTCCTGAAAGTTAAGTACTGATGTTAAAAAACGAGTTGAGCTAATTTATAAAAAATCCACAAGAAAGTCAATATGTAAATTACAAATTTTACCCAACAACAAAAAAGGGTTTCCCCGCTTTTATGCGAAAAAACCCTTTTGAAATATCTTGTTTCAATTGGGGGCTCACCAATAATTATTTCTCTGGTGTTTTCAAGTTTAGTAAGCGGATAGTTTTATCGTCAACATGCGCAAATGTCCCAATCATTCCAGTATGGTTCTCAATATTTTCTTCCAGAACATTACACAGGTCTCCACAGTCTATTTCTGTTTCTCCCAGCAGAGAAAACTCAGAAATATCGTTCTTGGTAACCAATGACTCAAATCCATTTGAATAACTAATAGTCAGTGTTATATCAAAAACTGTCTCTTGAGGTACTTTTGTCTTTGAAAGAATTCGAACCAAAGAATATTCTTCATTTGGCATATCGGCCATGGGATTCTTAATATGTTTCTTCTGAACTTCAATGTCATATACAAATCCAAGTTCATATTCGAATCCAGATATAATATTGGAAAATCCATACCATTTGTCTTTCCCGATTTCATCACCTTCCTGGACTATAAATGATAACCCGCAAAAGAGTTCCTGGTTATTTACTGGCTGTTGATAGTGGTTAACACGCATTTTGACTATTTCCATATTCTCATCCTTTTCACATGAAATAAGAGATACCGATATTATTGCTAAAATGATTATTAATACGCTCTTCATGAAATAAAATTTTTAGGTTATATGATCATTAGATGTATGACATTTTAAAAAGGTTGCGCCGCTCATTCTGTTTTTATATTTATAGGTATGTTATCCCAACAACAAAAAGGGTTTCCCCGTCTTTATCCGGAAAAACCCTTTTGATATGGTGTTTGTATTGTCTCGTAGAGACGCCCAATTTGGGCGTCTCTACCGAAAACCTAATCTAATTTCAATACCGCCAAAAACGCATTCTGCGGAACCTCAACGTTTCCGACCTGTTTCATACGCTTTTTGCCTTTTTTCTGCTTTTCGAGCAGTTTACGCTTACGGGTAATGTCGCCCCCGTAACATTTGGCCGTTACGTCTTTACGCACCGCTTTTACCGTTTCGCGGGCAATGATTTTAGCGCCAATTGCCGCCTGAATGGCAATATCGAATTGCTGACGCGGAATCAGTTCTTTCAGCTTTTCGCACATCCGGCGACCGAAGTTGTAGGCATTGTTGAAATGAATAAGCGTTGACAGCGCATCGACCATTTCACCATTCAGCAAAATATCTAAACGCACCAGTTTGGCCGGGCGGAAATCGAGCATGTGGTAATCAAACGACGCATACCCGCGCGAAATACTTTTCAGCTTGTCGTAAAAGTCGAATACAATTTCGCCGAGTGGAAGGTCGAAAACCAGTTCAACACGGTCGGTTGTCAGGTAATCTTGTTTAATCAGAATGCCGCGCTTTTCAAGACATAAAGTCATAATTGAACCGATATAGTCGGAAGCAGTAATAATATTCGCACGGATAAACGGCTCGTCGATATCGTCGATGGTTGTGCTTGCAGGCAATCCCGAAGGGTTGTAAACATTGATGGTTTCGCCTTTGGTGGTATGCACATGATACAACACGTTGGGAACGGTGGTAATCACGTTCATATCAAATTCGCGGTCGAGCCTTTCCTGAATGATTTCCATGTGCAGCAAACCGAGGAACCCGCAACGGAAACCAAAACCCAGCGCAGCCGACGATTCCGGCTCGTATGTCAGCGAAGCATCGTTCAACTGAAGTTTTTCCATCGATGCCCGCAAATCTTCGTAATCTTCCGAATCGATGGGGTAAACCCCGGCAAAAACCATGGGTTTTACTTCTTCAAATCCTTCAATCGCCTTTTCGCATGGATTGGCAGCATGGGTAATCGTATCGCCCACTTTCACTTCGCGGGCCGTTTTTATATTGCAAATCACATAGCCAACATCTCCGGTACGCATTTCCTGACGTTCAATCATTCCCAGCTTCAGTACACCAATCTCATCAGCCAGGTAATCTTTCGAAGTATTCATAAATTTCACCCGGTCGCCTTTGCGAAGCACCCCGTTTTCAATTTTAAAATACGCAATTACTCCGCGAAACTGGTTAAATACCGAGTCGAAGATCAACGCCTGAAGCGGAGCTTCTGCATTTCCTTTCGGTTCAGGAATAACGGTGACAATTCGCTCAAGAATCTCTTCGATCCCCATTCCGGTTTTTCCGCTGGCGCGGATGATATCGGTACGTTTGCACCCTATCAGCCCGATAATCTGGTCTTCCACAACTTCGGGCATCGAGTTGGGCAGGTCCATTTTGTTCAGGATCGGAATAATTTCAAGGTCGTGCTCCAACGCCAGATAAAGATTCGAAATGGTTTGGGCCTGAATTCCCTGTGTAGAGTCGATAATGAGCAAAGCGCCTTCGCAGGCTGCAATCGAGCGCGAAACTTCGTACGAAAAATCGACATGTCCGGGAGTATCAATGAGGTTAAGCACATAATCTTCACCTTTAAAATTGTAAACCATCTGAATAGCATGGCTCTTAATGGTGATTCCACGTTCCTGTTCGAGGTCCATGCTGTCGAGAACCTGGGCGCGCATGGCCCGGCTGTCAACAGTTTTGGTAAATTCCAAAAGGCGGTCGGCCAGTGTACTTTTCCCGTGATCGATGTGTGCAATGATACAAAAATTACGTATGTGCTTCATTCCTAAACTTTCTAAAAACCTTATTAATCAATTACTCCGGTCGAATTTGGCGCAAAGATATTCAAATTTTGCAAACGGCCATCGAACCCTCCTGATTGAGCACACGCTATCAGCATTTTGATAGAAAAATATTGAATGCGTTTTCTGATTCAACCCGAATATGCCTACCTTTGGACGTTCAAAAAACGAAAATTAAATGAAACAGTTCATTTATCTGGTTCTTATTTTGATCATTACTTCAGCCTGTAAAGAAGTGTATGACATTCCTCCGCAAGCCATGCTGCAAGCGTCATACTACAATTCGGCCACCGAAAACAAAATAAGTCCCAATATCACCGCATGGGGAGTTGGCGCCGAATCGTTTCTATTGAAAGACACTACGGTACAAGTGATGTTATTCCCTTTATCGAACAAGGATACAACCATTTACCTGATCTCGCTGGATTCATCTATCGACACGATTACATTCATCCATGAGAATGAAATGAAATATGCATCGATGGAATCCGGATTTTACTATGAATACAAGCTACGTTCGATCAGCCACACAAACAACCGGATAGAAAACATTCAGATTACAGATAGCCTGGTAACAAAAAAATGGCATGAAAATATTAAGCTATACCTTCTTCCTTTGCCTGCTGGCAGCAATTAGCTACGGTCAACCCGAGGAGCAAAAAAAAATCAAGCCGAAACGGACCGATAACTATATCCGGATGAAAGGTCTTCGGCTTGGAATGGATGTTACCCGTCCTTTCCAGGATTTATGGACTAAAGGAAACCGTTACGGAACCGAGTTTTCAGCAGACCTTGAACTCTGGCCCAACTGGTTCCCGGTATTCGAATCAGGTTATGAGGTAATGAAAGTTAAAACTGATTACATCGATTATTCCAGCAACGGAAGTTATTCAAGGATAGGTATTGATTACAACTTTTTGCAGGCAGAACACCCGAAAGACAAGGATATTTTATTTGGAGGATTCCGTTATGGATTTACGTTGGGTCGCCAGCAGGTTGATCAATACCTCATCGACTCATACTGGGGGCCGATTAACGGGCGTTTTGGCAACCAAACCTATTTTGCACACTGGGGAGAATTTCTCATTGGCATTAAAGGGGAGATTTTCAGAAACCTTTACATGGGATGGACTATCCGGGGAAAAGTAAAATTAAACTACAAAGATCTTGGAGTGCCACCTGTTTATTTTATTCCGGGCTTTGGAAAGGCCAAAGGGTTCAATCTTGATTTTACCTATTCCGTTTATTACAACATTCCCTGGGATTTCAGGAAATCAATCGGAGTCAGTAAGAACGGCACAAAAAAATCATACGAACTAAAATCGGGAACAAACGAGAATAACATCAAACAAAAATGACCGGGGAAACCGGTCATTTTGCATTATTTTAATGTTCTGAAAATTCTTATTTCTTCTTTTCAGAGCAACAAGCTTTCTTGTCTTTTGAAGCACAGTCTTTTGCTTTTGCGCATTCTTCAGTTTTAGCTTTTTTCTCATCTTTAGTTAAAGCTGAAGCAGTTGAAGCAGCTAATCCCATAGTGAAAGCTACTGCTAATACCATTGCTAATTTTTTCATGATTTTGAAATTTTAAGTAGTTAATGATTTATTTTCAAGGCCAAACTAAAAAGATTTTGTCAAACCACAAAATTCGTTAACAATTATTTAGAATTAATATAAATAGCTTTGATAAAAATCAAACAAAACCGAGCCTGCAAACTCCTTCCGGACTAATTAAATTATTTAACTCCTGCTGATTAACCAGCCCGGAACTTAGAATTGCTGCATAAACAGAAGATTGTTCCAATTTGGCTTTCTTAACAATTTCACTGGCTTTTTCATAACCAATTACTGGAATGACAGCTGTAATCAGGGCAGTGGAATTCAGTACATTTTTGCGACATTGTTCTTCGTTGGCCTGCAAATCATGAATCGCATGAATCCGGAGAGTGGTGCAAGCCTGAGTTAATAACTCAATATTTTCGAGAATTAAATGGGCAATCAAAGGCAAAAACTGATTCAGCTCCAGGTTACCGGCTGCCGCAGCCTGAGCAATTATGCCGTCGTTCCCCATAACCAGCAAGGCAGCTTGAGCCGATGCTTCCGGAATAACCGGGTTTACTTTTCCGGGCATAATCGACGACCCGGCCTGCTTTGGCGGAAGCCAGATTTCGGCAAGTCCGGCATCCGGGCCACTGGCCATCAGTCGCAAATCGTTGCTGATCTTTAACAGCGATGCAGCACAAGCTTTTAGCATTCCTGAAACTTCAACGAAAACATCAGCATTCTGGGTATTGTCAATCAGGTTTTCGGCACGGGCGAGGCCAATTCCGGTATTTTCGCGCAATCGATCGACTACCCGAAAGATAAACTGTCGGGGTGCACCAAGTCCTGTCCCGATGGCCGTTCCGCCCAAATTAACTACACGTAACCGTTCCTCGCATTTCGAAAAACGCCATCGATCGCGGTTAAACGCTTCGGCATAGGCGCCCATCTCACGCCCCAGGGTAGTTAACACCGCATCCTGAAGTTGGGTGCGGCCGATCTTAACCACGTGCGCAAATTCTTTTTCTTTGGACTGAAAGGCTTCCTGAAGAGACAATACCGACTGCTCCAGTTGACGAATCATGCGGATAGCTGCCAGTTTTAGTGCTGTGGGGAAAGTATCGTTAGTGGACTGATGCAGATTGATGTCTTCGAGCGGCGAAATGAAAGAATAGTCGCCCTTTTCGCGCCCGGCAAGTTCAAGTGCCCGGTTGGCAATCACTTCATTCACGTTCATGTTGGTCGAAGTGCCTGCTCCACCCTGCAACGCATCCACAACAATGTGTTGGTTGAGCAATCCTTCAGCCATTTCCACACAGGCCTTTTCAATTGCCTCCGCTTTTTCCTGATCAGGGAAATACCCCAAAATCTTATTCGTCTGAAAACAGGCCAGTTTGACTTCTCCGTAGGCCTTAATCATTTCTGGATGAATAAACCGGCCGGAAATGCAAAAATTCTCCTTTGCCCGCAAGGTATGAATTCCCCAAAGCGCATCGGCGGGAATCTCCCGACTCCCCAAAAGGTCAGTTTCAATGCGAATGTTATGCATGAGCGAATGTTATTCCTGAAGAAAAAATGTGACTGAAACCTGAGACTGAACACTTATAAATTTCAGCAATACATATCGTGATTGCCCTTTTTTACTTTTTCAAGCAGCATCAAGGCTCTTTCGCGTGCAACGCCATGCATCGAACTGATTACATCATCGATCAAATCTTCGCCAATCAGCCGTGTTTCGTACGACGCGTAATCCATTAGGTATTCCTGAAAAGTAGAAACGGCGTTGGGATTACAATGATTTTTGATATCGCCGGGCTTAGCACGATCCATAAAATCCTGTCCGGTTCTTCCCAAGCGGTAACATCCGGTGCAGAAGGAAGGGATGTAACCCATTTCAGCCACATCGCGAATCACTTCATCCAACGGACGGTGATCGCCCAAACAGAACTGACTGCTGTCGTCTTCGTGCAGCGAATCGGTGTAGCCCCCCGGATTGGTGCGGCTTCCGGCCGAAATTTGCGATACGCCTAATGCAAATGTTTCGCGGCGCATTTGGGCCGTTTCGCGGGTTGACATGATGATCCCGGTGTAGGGAACAGCAAGCCGAAGGATAGCCACAATTTTCCGGAAATCGAGATCGGCGACAGCAAATGGCGGATGTGCTGCCAAATCGGAACCAGTGGCAGGTTCAAGCCGTGGAACACTGATCGTGTGCGGCCCAACGCCAAAAACAGTTTCCAGCTCTCGGATATGTTGCATCATGGCCAATAACTCGAACCGAAAATTGAACAAGCCGAAAAGAACTCCGATTCCCACATCATCAATTCCGGCTTCCATCGCCCGGTGCAGCGCTGTTACCCGATAATCGTAGTCTCTTTTTTTTCCGCCCAAATGCACATTTTGGTAAGTGCTGTGGTGATAGGTTTCCTGGAAAAGCTGGTAAGTGCCTATTTTGGCTTCCTTCAGCAATTTAAATTCCTCCAATTCCAGCGGAGCCACATTTACATTGACACGCCGTATTTCTCCTTTATCAACCTGTGCATCATAAACCGTTGCAATAGAGTCGATCACATATTGGAAACCTTGCTTTGGATAAGATTCTCCGGCCACCAGAAGAACACGCTTGTGCCCTTGTTTAATCAGCATCTCCGTTTCGTGTTTTATTTCGTCCTGCGAGAGCGCCCTGCGCACAATGGCTTTGTTTTTTGCCCGAAAGGCACAGTAAGTGCATTCGTTGGCGCACATATTTGAAATGTAGAGCGGAGCAAAAATGACCAACCGTTTGCCATAAATATTTTCTTTCACGTGGTTGGCAGTTTCAAAAAGCTCGAACAACTGTAAAGGATCGCTGATATTGGTTAAAATCGCAACATCATCGAGGTCGAGACCCTTCATTTCCTTGGCTCTGTTCAAGACTTCCGATACTTTGTGCGGATCGGGTTTTTGACTTTGCTCCAGGATTCGGGCAATTTCGGCCTCATTTATAAAAGTTGATTTTTTCGTGCGCATAATATCTGATTTTTTAAATCCCGATAAGTCAGGAAATGCTCATCTTTAGTGGCTTTTCTTGCATATTCCCTGAACTTTCATTCTAAATCAAAGGTACAACACCTGAATTAAAAATGTATGATAAAATACCGATTTGGGGAATAAAGATTTATCCTGCTCATAAATTATTATCCTATACTTGCACAAAAATCTTCATCCACTGATTCATCGTTTATGTCGGAAACCCTGATTCGTCAAATTTCTATCGGCAGTGTATCGTTGCTAAATTTCATTATCACCTGCTGGTATTGCTGGCTAACTTACAAGCAGAAAATAAAACCTGCACTGGCCATGTGGATTTTCTTCACCATTGCCGTTGCCATCAGTCTCACGACTTATCTGAAAGCCGACCATTTCAGCCTATGGGACAATATTCTGAACACCACCGATCTTGCACTGACAGCCATCGTTTCGCTGGCCATTTACCTGTTTGGCGACCACACTACCCGCTTCAGCCGATTCGATAAGGGATGTTTGATTGCAGTATTCATCATTCTGGGCTTCTGGCTGCTAACAAAAAACCACGTGGTTACCCATGCACTCACCCAGTCAATTTTGGTCATTGCCTATTTCCCCGTCGTCAGCCGACTGTGGAAAACGCGCGAAAACACCGAGTCGTTCGTAATTTGGATCGGCATGCTGCTGGCTCCGGCTCTCTCACTTTTGTCGAGCAAAGGAACACTAGCCACCATTTATTCCGTAAGAGCCATTATTTGCATTGTTGTATTACTGTTGCTGATGCTTCGGATTGAATATCTCTCGAAAAAAAGAAGAACAACCGTTCAGGAAAAACAAGCCTGACCCACCCCACCGATTGCCGGAAAATTCGGCTGTCGTTGATTTGTGTGATTTCAAAATAAATCTAATTTTGTGCTTCACTCTCTAAAAAGCCCCCTGATATGACTGCTGAAAAAACCGTTGGAGAAAAGATTAGGCAAATCCGTGAAATGAAGAAAGTCAGCCTCGAAGAGCTGGCCGAACGCAGCGGAATGGAAATCCCACTCATTCAGAAAATTGAACAGGACAAGAATGTACCGTCGCTTGCACCGCTAATTAAAATTGCACGGGCGCTGGGCGTCAGACTGGGCACTTTCCTCGACGACAGTGGCTCTTACGGGCCGGTTGTAGTCCGCTCGGGCGAATATCACAAAGGAGTGAGATTTACTTCGCAAAGCAGTGAAGCCCGCGAGCACCTGAATTTTTATTCGCTCGCGTTCGACAAAGCTGGCCGAAATATGGAACCGTTTATTGTCGATATTGAACCGGGAACAAAATCGGATTATATGCTTTCGTCACACGAAGGCGAAGAGTTTATCTACGTTCTGGATGGCGAAGTGGAAATCAATTACGGCAAAGAAACATATCATCTCGGCAAAGGCGACAGCATTTACCTCGATTCAATCGTACTTCATAATGTGCATGCCGGAAGTCAGCACCCGGCAAAAATACTGGCCGTCGTTTACGCCCCGTTCTAATCTTCAACCCGTAATTCAGGATTCATGCAGTTACTCGACAATACCTTTGGCGAATTACTTGAGAAGTATGCCATTGAAGCCCCCGACCGCGAGTTTATGGTTTACCCCGACCGCAATTTGCGGTTTACCTATGCTGAGTTTAACGAACGTGTCGATCAGCTGGCAAAAGGCTTGCTTTACATTGGTGTTCGAAAAGATGACAAGGTCGGTATTTGGGCAACTAATGTGCCCGACTGGCTTACTTTCATGTTCGCCACTGCCAAAATTGGAGCGATCCTGGTTACAATCAATACCAACTATAAATCTGCCGAGCTCGAATATTTGCTTCAGAACGCCGATATTCATACGCTTTGCCTCATCGACGGATTCCGCGACAGCGACTACGTGAGCATGGTTTTCGACCTTATTCCTGAGCTGAAAACCAGCCAACGCGGAGCATTGAAAAGCGAAAAATTCCCGGTTCTGCAAAACGTGGTATTCATTGGTCCGCAGAAGCACCGCGGGATGTTTAATACTTCGGAACTGATTTTGCTTGGAAGCCACATCGACGACTTCGAACTGGAACAAATAAAAGAAACCATCAGCTGCCACGATGTCGTCAACATGCAATATACCTCCGGAACCACCGGATTCCCGAAAGGAGTTATGCTTACCCACCACAATATTTTGAACAACGGCTACGCCGCCGGCGAGTGTATGCGTTTTACGCACAACGAGCGCCTGTTGGTTTGTGTGCCGCTGTTTCACTGTTTTGGTTGTGTGCTGGCGTTGTGCGCCGTCATCACGCATGGCTGCACAATGGTGATGGTCGAATCGTTCGACCCGCTGATGGTGCTGGCTTCGGTAGAAAAAGAAAAATGCACCGCCCTGTATGGCGTACCCACCATGTTTATTGCCGAGCTGAACCACCCAATGTTCAACATGTTCGACCTCAGTACGCTGCGAACCGGAATTATGGCAGGTTCGCTTTGTCCGATCGAAACGATGAACCAGGTGATGGAAAAAATGCACATGAAAGACGTGATCATCGTTTACGGGCTGACTGAAACATCGCCGGGAATGACCGCTACCCGAACCCACAATTCGCCCGAAGTGCGTGCCACCACGGTTGGTTTTGAATTCCCCAATGTGGAGGTAAAAATCGTGAATCCTGAAACTGGCGAAGAATGTCCGGTTGGCGAGCAGGGCGAAATTTGCTGCCGCGGCTACAACCTGATGAAAGGCTATTATAAAAATCCGGAAGCAACGGCCAAAGCTATCGATAAAGACGGCTGGCTGCATTCGGGCGACCTTGCCGTTAAAACTCCCGATGGTTTCTACCGCATAACTGGCCGCATCAAAGACATGATTATTCGTGGCGGAGAGAACATTTACCCACGCGAAATTGAAAACTTCATTTACAACATGCCCGAAGTGGAAGCCGTTGAGGTGGTTGGCGTGCCTAGTAAAAAATACGGCGAACAGGTCGGAGCCTTCATAAAACTGAAGGCCGGGCAGCAGTTAAGCGAAGAAGATGTTCAGGAATTTTGCCGGGGCAAGATTTCGCGTTATAAAATTCCGCAGTTCATTTTCTTTGTTAACGAATTCCCAATGACTGCCAGCGGCAAAATCCAGAAATACAAACTTCGCGATTTAAGCCTGAAACTGCTCGAAGAAAAAGGGATTGAAGTGATCTGATCTTCCGGAAGAAAGGTTCTTGTGATTATTAAAATTAGAGTGATCAGTCACTATGGTCAGCCACAACACTGTTTTCAGGAGACTTGCGACTTTGACTTTTCTTCTTTTAGATCAGATTCCAAGAAATCTCCGTGCATTTTCAAGGTCTTCGGGAGTGTCGATGCCAATATTCTCGAACGATGTTTGAGCAGTCTTGATTCGGTAGCCGTTTTCGAGCCAACGCAACTGTTCGAGCGATTCAGCTTTCTCCAATGAACCGATTGGCAGCTTGGTCAGCTCCAATAAAATATCGAACCGGTAAGCGTACATTCCAATATGACTGTAAAATCTGGCTCTGTTAATCCACTCATCCGGAACACAATCGCGAACAAAAGGTATGGGCGAACGACTGAAATACATGGCCTCCTCATTCTTGTTTACTACCACTTTGGGCCGGTTAATATTCGAAATTTCTGCAGGATTGGTGATTGGTTTAATTAAAGTCGCTATTTCTGAATCAGGAGAAATAAAACAGTTTTTTAATCCTTCAATCTGCTCAGGCTTAATAAAAGGTTCGTCTCCCTGAATGTTGATTACCACATCGACACTAATCTTCTCAGCAACTTTCTGGGCGGCTTCTGCACAGCGGTCGGTTCCGCTTTGATGATTTGGCGATGTATAAACAGCTTTCCCTCCAAACGATTCAACAACCTGAAAAATTCGCTCATCATCGGTAGCTACATATACATGGTCAAGCGCCTTCTTTGCATTTTCATATACCCACTGAATGATGGGTTTTTCGCCGAGCATCACCAAAGGCTTCCCCGGAAACCGGGTCGATTGATACCGGGCAGGTATAATTCCGATAAAATTCATAACATGTATTGTATTGATGATTTCAGTAAAAGCTAAAAAAGATTAAAACAAGCTGTTCTTAATGCACTGAAACCAAAGTTAATTTATTTTTGAACCCCTCTTGTAAGGTTAAAATTGTAATTTTGCAAAGCTAAACATATTGTCCTTAAAATGGATGTTCAGGAAATAAAACAACGATTTGGAATTATTGGCAGCTCGCCGGGGTTGTTGCGGGTGATTGAGATTGCTGTTCAGGTAGCTCCAACCGATCTGTCGGTACTGATAACCGGAGAAAGCGGAACAGGAAAGGAATCTTTTCCGCAGATTATTCATCAATTTTCAGCCCGGAAACACGGGAAATACATAGCCGTTAACTGCGGCGCCATTCCCGAAGGAACCATCGACTCTGAACTTTTTGGTCACGAGAAAGGCTCTTTTACCGGAGCTTTGGCCGACCGTAAAGGGTATTTCGAAGAAGCCGACGGCGGAACTATTTTTCTCGACGAAATAGGTGAATTGCCCCTATCTACGCAAGTTCGGTTACTTCGCGTGCTCGAAGCAGGCGAATTCATGAAGGTAGGTTCATCCAAAGTATTGAAAACCAATGTTCGCGTAGTTGCTGCAACCAACGTTAATATTCCTGAAGCCATTGAAAGAGGAAAATTCCGCGAAGATTTGTATTACCGGCTGAACACTGTACCAATCCGTGTGCTGCCTTTGCGCGACCGAAAAGAAGACATTCATCTGCTTTTCCGGAAGTTTGCCTCCGACTTTGCCGAGAAATACCGGATGCCCGCGATCAGGCTTGACAACGATGCGGTATCGGTTTTACTCAACTACCACTGGCCCGGCAATGTTCGACAACTAAAAAACATAACCGAGCAAATCTCAATCATTGAAAAAGACCGGATTATTGATGCACTCACCCTTGAGCGATATATTCCGGTTCACAGCGAGAATAAACTTCCGGCCTTGTATCACGGGCATGGGGTTGACGAAAAAACATTTGCCTCGGAACGCGAAATTCTTTACCAAATTTTGTTCGACATGAAAAAGGACATGAACGATCTGAAGAAACTGGTTCATGATATCTTGCAAAATGAGGAAACGGTTGCTGATGTTCGTAATGATAATGCCCAGCTGATCCGAAAATTGTATCACACCGATGGAGGAAATTATGTACCCGAGCCACCAACTCCCGGAAGAGTGACCATCAATCCGGTTGTTCACGAAAACATCCTGGATACTGAAGAGTTTGTGGAGGAATCACTCTCTTTGGAAGACAAAGAAATTGAAATGATTCAGAAAGCGCTGGAAAAACACAAAGGCAAACGAAAATATGCGGCTCGCGAACTGGGGATTTCAGAACGGACCCTTTACCGGAAAATTAAAGAATACGACATCGATTAATTATGAAGATAAGAAGTTCAATACTCATCGTGATTTCAGTTGTTTTATCAACAGTTATTTTTACTGCGTGTAGTCTTCCGAAATATTCATTTACCGGGGCGTCTATTGCTCCCAATGTAAAGACCTTTTCGGTGTACTATTTCCCTAACCGGGCGAAACTGGTGAATCCCAACCTGAGCCAGCAGTTGACTCAAGGGCCTGAAGGGTTAGAAAACAAACTGATTAAGCAAACTTCGCTTAACCAGATTAAGGAGAACGGTGATCTGGAATTTTCAGGCCAAATTACTGAATACGACGTAAAACCAATGAATATTGTGCAGGGTGACCTTGCTGCCCAGAACAGGCTCACGATCAGCGTTAAGGTGAAATTTACCAACAACAAGGACCATGAGCAGGATTGGGAAAAAACATTCACAGCTTACGAAGATTTCGACAGTAACCGCTCGCTTAGCGATGCCGAGGATGCCCTGGTTACCGAAATCATTAAAAAGCTGGTTGACGATATTTTTAATGCTTCTGTAGCAAACTGGTAACCCATGACAGCCGAACAATTCATTCAGCTCATGCAGTTTCCGGAAAAACTTAACCGCGAAACATTGCCGCTCCTGAAAGAACTCACCGAGCGTCATCCTGCATTTGAGGCCGGATGGATTCTTTACCTGAAGAACCTGAAAAACCTGAACGACTCCTCTTTTCATCAGGAATTGATCAATGGCGCCATACGGATTCACGACCGCCGCAAACTCTATATTCTCCTGAATCAGAAATCAAAAGATGAAATTTTGGTATCCGAACAGCACGAACAACCGGTTCAGGAAGAAAGCAAAGAATTGCTCAATTTAATTTTTCCGACAGAATATCAGCTTGATGCTGACGTGGACAAAGATGAGATTCAGCCATTACCCGAAAAGACCGAGAAACAGTTTAGGCTCATCGAGAAATTTCTCGAAGTTCAACCCAAGATATCCCAGGTCAAAGAATCTGAAAATACTTCGCCAATGGAAAGTCAAAAAGGCAGCGAAGAATCGGCTGATGATCTGGTAACCGAGACTCTGGCAAACATTTATGCCCGTCAGGGTTACTACAAAAAAGCCATTCAGATATTTGAAAAATTAAGTTTGAAATATCCGGAAAAAAGTACTTACTTTGCCGGTCAGATTGAAAAAATCAAAAATTTAATGAACAATTAATTCGATTATCATGTACACACTGATCACAGTTTTATTATTTATTACTTGCATTTTGCTGATTTTGATTGTATTGGTTCAAAACTCAAAAGGTGGTGGTTTAGCAAGTAATTTTCAGGCTTCCAATCAGATTATGGGCGTTCGCAAGACTGCCGATTTCCTCGAAAAGGCAACCTGGGTTTTAGCCGGAGCATTGTTGTTTTTTTCAATCATGGGTAGTGCATTTATTCCAAGAGAAAATAAAGCTGGCGGACAGTCGGCCATCAAAGATCAGATTGAAAATGCTGTTGATCCCAATCAGGTGCCAAGTTTTCCTGCTGCTGATGCTCCTGCTGCAACGACTACTCCTGCACCAACAACTACTGCAACTCCGACAAATTAGGAAAACCTTTTCAGGTTTAAATCTGAATATGCTATAACAGAAAGTCTTCAATGTCAATCATTGAAGACTTTTTTATTTTATCTTACACCGAAAATCAAATCCTAAATCACAACAACATGAATGCGTTCTTTTCAAGAATTAGTTTACTTATTCTGATTGCCGGAATAGTTTTGTCTGCCTGCCAGAAACCAGTTGCACCGCCAGCGCCGGTTTTGCCGGTTCCCACCGAGCGTCAGCTGGCTTGGCACGAATTGGAGCAATATGCTTTTGTGCATTTCACCACCAACACCTTTACCGATAAGGAATGGGGCTATGGCGACGAAAAGCCTTCCGTTTTTAATCCAACGGCGATGGATGTTACCCAATGGACAAAAACAATTAAAGAAGCCGGACTGAAAGGCATCGTGCTTACCTGCAAACACCACGACGGATTCTGTCTGTGGCCAAGCAAATACACCGAACATTCGGTAAAGAACAGTCCGTACAAAAACGGGCAGGGCAATGTGGTGGACGAAGTAGAAAAAGCCTGCCGGGCCGAAGGCCTGAAATTTGGCGTTTACCTGTCGCCGTGGGACCGCAACCGGGCCGATTACGGAACCCCTTCGTACGTTGAATATTACCGCAACCAGTTGAAAGAGCTTTTTGATGCACATAAACCAGTCTTCGAAATGTGGTTCGACGGAGCAAACGGTGGAGATGGTTATTACGGAGGCGCGAACGAAAAACGCAAAATAGACGGGAAAAGCTATTACGACTGGCCCACCACGCTGAAAATGGTACGCGACATGGAACCAAACGTTATTTTCTTCAGCGATGCCGGGCCCGACATTCGCTGGTGCGGAAACGAAAGCGGCTACGTGAACGAAACCAACTGGAATACCATCACGCCGGATACTCTGTATGCCGGTAAAGGTGGCATTCAAAAATTATTAAACACCGGCGAAGAAAACGGCACACACTGGATTCCGGCTGAAGTGGATGTTTCCATTCGCCCCGGATGGTTCTATCACGCCAAAGAAGATTCGCTCGTAAAAACTCCGGAGAAATTGTTCGAGATTTACCTGAGCTCGGTTGGACGTGGCTCAAATCTTATCCTAAATATACCTCCCGATCGTCGCGGGCTGATTCACGAAATTGATGTGGCCGCATTGCAGGGATGGAAAAAACTGATCGACGAACAGTTCAAAACCAACCTGGCGCTGAATAAACCGACCAAAGCTTCGTCGGTACGCGGAAAAGAAGCAGCCTACGATGCTTCGATGGCAACCGACGGCAACAAGGAAACCTATTGGGGCACCAACGACGAGGAAAAAACCGGCAATCTCGAAATTGATTTGGGCGAACCAAAAACCATCAGCTATGTGCTTGTTCAGGAATACATAAAACTGGGGCAGCGCGTAAAAAGCTTTTCCGTAGAAATTGAAAAAGATGGAACCTGGCAGGAAGTGGGCGCCGGAACAACCATTGGCTACAAGCGGATTGTTAAAATAAACCCGGTTGAGGCACAAAAAGTAAGGGTGAGCATCAACGATGCGAAAGCCTGTCCGGTGATTTCGAATGTGGAAATTTACTGATGCAGTTTTAGTGATCGGATGACTTCGAATCATCCGATCACTAAAAAACAGCGCCACTGACACTCTGACACACAAAATGACATGCGGCAATTAGCCTGCAAGTCGCTTTTATTTCAGGAAGTTATAACAAACCGACAGGAGACGGAAATTTAAAAAATGAAAAAATGTCCCTTTCCTGTCGGTTTTTTTTGTCCGTTCTCGTTTGGCACAATATCTGAATAGGTCGGGTGTCAAAAAATTTAAAATGTCTAACCAATTAAAATAATTCAAAATGGCAGATTTAAAAGGAAAAATTCTGGCTGGTAAAATTCTCGTACAGCCGAAAGAAGCAGAAAAGAAAACAGCTAGCGGAATCATTATTCCTGATTCAGCAAAAGAAAAACCACAAGTAGGTAAAGTGGTATTGGTTGGTTCGCCAAAAAAAGATGAGCCAATGGAAATTCAGGTGGGCGATACCGTTTTCTACGGAAAATATTCGGGTACTGAACTAAGCATCGACGGCGTTGACTATTTATTGATGTCGCAGACTGACGTTTTGTTTATTGCTGAATAATCTGATGTATAACAATTTTAAAAAGAAATAGAAATGGCTAAAGAAATTAAATTCGAAATTGAAGCCCGCGATTTGCTGAAAAAAGGGGTTGACAAACTGGCTGATGCCGTAAAAGTTACCTTAGGCCCAAAAGGTCGTAACGTAGTAATTGAAAAGAAATTTGGCGCTCCTCACATCACCAAGGACGGTGTAACTGTTGCCAAAGAAATCGAACTTTCGAACGCTTACGAAAACATCGGTGCACAAATGGTGAAAGAAGTTGCCAGCAAAACTGGTGACGACGCCGGCGACGGAACAACCACTGCTACCGTTTTGGCTCAATCGCTTATTTCAGTAGGTTTGAAAAACGTTGCTGCCGGCGCTAATCCAATGGATTTGAAACGCGGTATCGACAAAGCTGTAACCAAAGTAGTTGACAGCATCAAAACTCAGGCTGAAAAAGTTGGCGACGACTTCAACAAAATTGAGCAGGTTGCCAAAATTGCTGCCAACAACGACAGCGCAATCGGCGCCCTGATTGCCGAAGCCATGAAAAAAGTAAATACTGAAGGTGTAATTACCGTTGAAAGCGCCAAAGGAACCGAAACTTACGTTGACGTTGTGGAAGGTATGCAGTTCGACCGTGGTTACATTTCTCCCTATTTCATTACCGATGGTGAAAAAATGGCAGCCGACCTCGATCATCCGTTCATCCTGATCCACGACAAGAAAATCAGCACCATGCGCGATCTTCTGCCCATCCTCGAAAAATCAGCTCAGACTGGCCGTCCGCTGTTGATTGTTGCCGAAGATGTTGATGGCGAAGCGTTGGCTACTTTGGTAGTTAACCGTCTGCGTGGTTCGTTGAAAGTTTGCGCTGTGAAAGCTCCCGGATTTGGCGACCGCCGCAAAGAAATGCTCGAAGACCTCGCTATCCTGACTGGTGGTGTGGTAATTACCGAAGAAAAAGGCATGAAACTGGAAGACGCTACGTTAGACATGCTCGGACAGTGCGAAAAAATTACTGTTGACAAAGAAAAAACAACAGTGGTTGCCGGCGCTGGCGCTGAAGAAGCTATCAAAACCCGCGTTAACCAGATCAAAAAACAAATCGAAGTTACTACTTCGGATTACGATAAAGAAAAACTTCAGGAACGTCTGGCTAAATTAGCCGGTGGTGTTGCCGTATTGTATGTGGGCGCCGCTTCGGAAGTTGAAATGAAAGAAAAGAAAGACCGCGTTGACGACGCTTTGCACGCAACCCGTGCTGCTGTTGAAGAAGGTATCGTTCCCGGTGGTGGTGTTGCCTACATCCGCAGCATCGCAGCTTTGGAAGGCCTGACCGGCGAAAACGAAGACGAAACCACTGGTATCGAAATCGTGAAACGCGCCATCCAGGAACCATTGCGCCAGATTGCTTTCAACGCAGGAAAAGAAGGCGCTGTAGTAGTTCAGAAAGTTGCTGAAGGAAAAGGCGACTACGGATACAATGCACGCACCGACGAATACCAGAACCTTTACGAAGCTGGCGTTATCGACCCGGCTAAAGTAACCCGCATCGCGCTGGAAAATGCCGCTTCAATTGCCGGCATGTTCCTCACCACCGAATGTGTGCTGGTTGAAGAAAAAGAAGACAAACCAGCTATGCCACCAATGGGCGGCGGCATGGGCGGTGGCATGGGCGGCATGATGTAATCGGCTCTCATACCCTTCAATAAAATTATAAAAACCCTCTTTCGGTTCGCCGGAAGGGGGTTTTGTGTTTTGCAATGGATTAGACCTTATTTTACGTAAGGCAACCTCAGTAGAAAAATAACTCCCCACAAATCAAACCTTATTTAAATCTCTGGAAATTAATGAGGTAATAAGGTTTTCCCTCTAACTATTTACTTTTATACTGAGGTAACCTTTGAGAATAAGGTTTATGATATTACCCTGTTTTCAGCACCAGGAATCAACTTCGAAAGAATACTTACCCACAAAAACGTTACAGAACCGAAGTTTTGCTTTTGCCATCGCAAGAAAATAAGTTGCCAAATGAAAAAAGGATTTTCCCGGTGTAAGAAAATAGTTTGCCAAAGCAAGAAAATAAAATGCCGGAGCAAGAAAATACTTTTCCAAAAGAAAAAAGCATTTCCCCGGTGACGGTTTTATAATTGCCAAGGCAAGAAAATAAAATGGCGGTGAGAGAAAATAAAACGCGGTTTCATCATCTGGTTTTTCCGGACAAAAAAAATAAGCCGTAGTTGGTCGAAAATAAACTACGGCTTTTGTATTGATGTTTCGGACTGTTGGTTACAAACCATACGATTTAAACGTTAAGCCTGATACTTGCTTATATTGTGCGCTGCTTGCCCCAAACACCGATTTCACATAGAGTTTTACTGCCATAGCAACATCAACAAGGCCAGTTGAAGGTTGATAAAGCACCTCGTTACGGGCAATGCGGGCGTTGGTGAGATTATTTTCGGCATCGCCAGCGGCAGCGTTGGCAGTCCGGAGCGATTGAAGGTAGGCGCCCAGCGATGCCGTTGTGAGGTCGGTTTCGTTGGGTGCATATTCCGGGATTGAACCCAAAAGCTGTACAAGACGGTCGAAATTCTCGATGCGGTTATCGAAGCTCATTTGCGACGACGATACTTGTTTTACGACTACACCCTCTGCCTCCGATGCGGTCAGTTCTTCGGCGGTTTTCTTTGGAGTTGCCCTTTGCCCCTGAAGTTTACGGACCAATGATGCAACCGAATTGATAACAGGTTTAGGAGCGTCGGTAGCCTTTAGCGAATTGAGCACGCGGGTTGAGAGCTTGCTTAATGGCTCAAAAGCCAGCTCGCGGGCAGCAATTGCCGTTGAATAAGCGCCCAGCTTAACGTTTACATCGGCCATTGCTGCATCGGCGTTGGTTTTTAGCGTGGTTAAAGCAGGCAAGGCAAGTGATGATTTGGATGGATTGTACGCCGTTTTAAATCCTTTTACAACGGTGATTAAAATACCAAAATTGGCCACATTCTTCGCATGGCCGGTTTCCGAAATTTTTGCCATAAAACGAAGTTTAAGGAGTGAAAAATAAAAATGTTTAACTCATGTAAATAAAGTTCGAACATCTGACCTAAAAAATTGACATTCAAATAGAAAAAGTTATGAACAGTACTAAAATATTGAGTTTTATTTGTAACCCTTATTTGGTGCGGAAATTTGGTTGTCAATTGTTTAAGTGTTAATAAGTTTTATGGTAATTGAAGGCGAAGAGGTTGGGGATTAGGCGTATATTTATAGTCTGAACATTAAAAAATCAAAAATGGATGACGATAAAAAGTACATTCTCTTGCAAGGCGGAGGATCTTCAATTGCATACAATGACAATGATTGTTTTGTGGATGGTTCTTCATGGAAAAAGGATGAGCATGACAAACGAACTTCCAAAGAAATTGCAGAGGACCTAAAGAAAAAATACTATACTGACTTTTTTAAAAAGCATTATAAAAATCTGGTGATTTTAACTGCCGCGGGAACGTCTTTAGACAATGGCAGTAATAAAGGAAAAACGCGGGATGAATTATGGATTTTTTGCAAAAGTGAAATAGATGCTTTCAAATCAGAAATAGCAGACATTGAAACTATTGATTTCTTTAAGAATAAGGATATTGAGGGGCTGCTTTCCTATATTATATTGTATGGGAAAATAGCTGAAGCCGGAAAGAAATTAAGGATTAATGACCTCAGGAAGAAATTGGAGAAAAAAATCAAAGAAGCATGTGATCTTAAACTGGATAAATCAGAACCGTCTCCACACAAAACTTTTTTAGATAAGATAACTGCTAGAAAACCGAGTGATCCTAGAATTCAGCTTTTTACGACAAACTATGATACACTTTTCGAGCAGGCAGCAACCGAGGGGGGATTTGTTATTATAGATGGTTTTTCTTTTTCACATCCGCGTGAGTTTTCCGGCAGGTATTTTGATTTCGATATTGTACATAGGGAAAAAACCCGCATTAAGCAAGAAGAGAGCTTTGTATCAAAAGTATTCCAATTATACAAGCTACATGGATCATTAAACTGGGAAAGGAACTCTGACAATAAAATAATTCAAACAGAAAACACGGACGAGCCTCTGATTATTTATCCTGCTTCTGAGAAATACGAAAGCTCCTATGAGCAACCTTATTTTGAAATGATGTCGAGGTTTCAGCAGGCATTACGAAAAGAAGAAACCTTGCTTATTGTAATTGGATTTGGGTTTCAGGACAAACACATTCAGAATGTAATTATTGAAGCGGTAGCTCAAAATCCAGGGTTTCATCTGGTCATTATCAATTATAATACGAATGAGAGAATAGAAACTACGCATCTTGAACAATTCTTTGATCGTGTTGATAAAATGGAAGTTAAGCGAAAAGTGACAATCCTGTTTGATACATTTAGTGAATTCACTAAGTATTATCCTGAAAATAAGACATACACCAAACCAGACAACAATGACACCGTTTAGCCATAATTATTTTCTGGGTTATATAAATGAGGTGACCCCTCAATATGTCAAGATTCATTTCCCATCATCAAATTTGTTAGATAAGTTTCTACATGAAGGAATACATTACG
>CAYRBM010000001.1:0-95768 GCA_964422425.1 uncultured Odoribacter sp. | reverse complement strand
ACCTGACATTATTCGTGCTGGGAGAAGGCCGCATGGGTTCTGAAACATTTATGGAAGGCGACTATTACTGGGTTGATGGAAATAATAAATACTCTGATGTTGTGCTTGGCGCCTGGACCCCCGACACAAAAGCGACAGCCACCTACCCGCGATTAAGTTCACAAACCAACAGCAACAACTTCCGCAGGTCGAGCTATTGGTTATACAACAACGACTATTTCCAGATTCGGAAAATTCAGTTAACCTGGAATGTTCCAGCCTCAATAGCAAAAACAGTACTGATGAAAAACCTCAATCTGTTTGTCGATGCCTCCGATGTTTTTCAGTTTGCTAAAAACAGAAAAATCAGGGATCTGAGAGTTGGCAGTGAGCCTTATTACCGCACTTTTTCAGTAGGTGTTAAAGCTAACTTTTAATCAATTTTAAAAAGTACCATTATGAAATTACATAAAATCTTTTCATTACTGCTGGTTTCAACCTTCATCTTCACGGCTTGCGAATTGCTGGAGCCTAAAGATGATAACCACAGTACTTTCGACCGCGTTTACCGGGATCCTGCTTATGCGGAAGGACTATTGATCAGAGCATTCACCTACATTCCCACCAACGATTACCGGTGGGATGAAGTGGCCACCGACGATGCCGTTTCAAACGACAAACTCAACACATTTTCAAGGATTGCCCGAGGTGAATGGTCGGCTCTTAACGATCCGCAAAGCGTTTGGGACAATGCCAACCGGGCCATTTTGTACATCAATGAATTTTTGACTGTCGTCAACGACGTTCCCTGGAAAACAACCAGCAAAGAACAAAACGATTTGTTTATTCGCCGCCTTACAGGTGAAGCTTACGCTTTAAGAGGTATGTTTAAATATTTCCTGCTGCGAAATCATGCCGGCTTTGCTTCCAGCGGAGAATTATTGGGAACTCCTATTTATAACGAATTTCTGCAAACTCCGGAAGATTTTGCCAAACCAAGAGCACCATTTACTGAAGCGGTAAACAGTGCCTATGCTGATTTTACTGAAGCCCTTAAATATCTTCCGATGGATTACGGCGATGTTGCTAATTTAGCTGCACTGCCTGCTGGATTCGGTGAAGTAACCGACATCAATAACTACAATACGGTGATGGGTAATTTCTCCCGGCAAAGAGTCAGCGGACGAATCACCAAGGCCCTTCAGTCTCGTTTAGCCCTTCTGGCTGCCAGTCCTGCCTTTAATACAGCCAACGATCAGGCTTTATGGCAAAATGCCGCCAATTATGCCGCCGAGTTGCTGAATGATCTGGGTGGAGTTTCCGGACTTGATTCCAAAGGACACATTTTCTATCTGTCGGCTCAGGTAACTGATGCCAATCTTACCAGCAACGACTTGAAAGACCTCAAAGAAATCCTTTGGAGAAGACCAATTTATTCCGATAATGTGCGCGAAGTGGCCAACTTCCCCCCATCGCTTTTTGGTAACGGAAGGATTAATCCAACCCAAAATCTGGTTGATGCTTTTCCAATGGCTAACGGATATCCAATTACAGATGCAAATTCAAAATACGATCCAACCAAACCTTATACTGGGCGCGATCCTCGTTTGAACCTCTACATAGTTTATAATGGCAGCACCATGAAAAGTACCACCATTCTGACCGGAACCGGCGGAGGCAACAATGCGGTGGATGCCATTCCAACTTCAACCCGAACCGGCTATTATTTGAGAAAACTGTTGCGCGAAGAAGTCAATGCCAATCCAGCATCTCTAACAACTCAGCAACACTATCAAACACACATCAGAAATACTGAAATTTATCTGAATTATGCCGAAGCAGCCAATGAAGCCTGGGGGCCCGATGGAAAGGGATCAAATGCTTATTCTGCCAAAGATGTAATTGCAGCCATTCGTAAACGTGCCGGCATTACTCAGCCCGATGCTTACCTGGCATCAATTACCGATAAAGCTCAAATGCGCAGTCTGATCCGTAACGAACGACGCCTGGAACTTTGTTTCGAAGGGCACCGTTTCTGGGATTTGCGCCGTTGGAAAGAAGACTTGACCATTCCGGCCAGAGGAGTGAAAATAGATGGTACAAACTACAGCTACTTCACCGTAGAGCAAAGGGATTACGATAATGACTACATGCATTATGGTCCAATTCCTAACAGGGAAACCGTCAAGTTTAACATCATCCAGAATAAGGGCTGGAATTAATTATTATCCAAGAAAAATACAGAAATATGAAAAAGATATTTTTAATACTAACACTGGCGATCGGGTTGTTCTCCTGCGAGAATTTCGATATCGATCATCCCGATTTTGATTATACTTCCGGCTTTTTCCCCTACCAATTTCCGGTGAGAACCTTGGTGCTGGGCGACTACATTTACGATAACACCAACGACAACGCCCATAAATTTGTTATTTCAGCAGCAATGGGTGGTGTTTATGAAAATGGGAAAGACCGTGCATTTGAAATTCAGGTGGACAACAGCCTGTGCAACAACATCCTGTTCGCTTCAGGAGGTACTGCAATAAAAGCTTTGCCAAGCAATTACTACACCTTAAGTTCACCGAATAAAATTGTTATTCCGAAAGGGAAAATGAATGGCGGAGTTGAGGTACAATTAACCGATGCTTTCTTCAGTGATCCCGACGCGATTAAAAACACCTACGTGGTGCCAATTCGCATGAAAAGCTCCAATGATGTTGATTCGATACTGGTTGGTTCGTCACCAAACCCACAGGCCGATCCGCGAATTGCATCTCAATGGACTGTTGCTCCCAAAAACTTTACGATGTTTGCTATCAAATACATCAATGAGTTTCACGGCAATTATTTCCACTATGGATCAAACGTAGTGAAAGATGCAGCCAATGCACAAGTTGAAACGACAACCTATTCAACTCCTTATGTAGAGAATAATTCGGTTGCCAAATTGACCACGACTGGTCGCTATCAGGTTTCTGTCACTACCAATTTCCGTTCAACTAAAATGACCGGAAATTACACCATGCTGCTAACCTTTAACGGAAACAACTGTACCGTTTCAGCTCCTGCTGGTTCAGCTTATACCATTACCGGCACCGGCGAATTTAAGTCGAAAGCATACGAATGGGGTAATAAAAAACGCGATGGAATCGTGTTGAAATACACCATTTCGAATGCCACGAACAAGTATGAAGCTGATGAAGTAATGGTTGCCCGTGACCGCGCAGTGGTTATGGAAACCTATTCACCTGTATTAGCCAACTAATCCAAATATTTAAAGCTATAGCCGGAAAATTGTGTCCGGTTATAGCTTTTATCATTTTTTCCACATCATTTTTCTTTTTGTTGTGGTTTGCCGTTTTATTCTTAACAACCTAAACCAAGCTTAAATGAACCGCAACTTATACCCCAACTCAATTGGTCAGTTTTTTAGAGTTGCATGTCTAATTTTATTCGCGGTTTTTTTCTTTTTCCTGAATGGCCTCGCACAATCGTCGTCATTCAATGCCGAAGCAAAAAAATTACTGGCACGGCTTAACCTGAATTTACCGGGATTGGAACAAGTCGCACAATCGCAGGAAAATCCGGAAATGGCCATCCAATACCTTTTAAAATATTACCAATCCCGCACTTCGGTAAAACATCCTGTGGAACGCGAATTTCGGGAAAGCGGAAAAACCGTTTCGTCAGGCGACCTTCAAATGGCCGACAATGCGCTTAAACATATTTTCGTCGGGCAATCGGCTTATCCGCCCTATTTCTGCGGCGACGATATTGACTGGGGGACACGCCCTGTGCCCGATAACGAATGGGTGTGGCAACTCAACCGCATGTCGTTCTGGGGTGCGATGGCTCGCGTTTATAGACAAACCGACGACGAAAAGTACGCCAAAGAATGGGCTTACCAGTTGGTTGACTGGACGCGCAAAAACCCGAACGATGCCGATCACAAACATGCGTGGCGTTCGATCGAAGCGGGGATTCGCGGGCATTCGTGGACTTCGCATTACCAGTATTTTATAGGCTCACCCCATTTTACTCCTGAAGTTTTGGTGGCATTCCTGAACAGTTGCTACGACCACGCCGAATACCTGATGACGGTTTACCGCTCCAAAAGCAACTGGGGACTGATGGAAGCCGAAGGAATGGCTTTCATCGCCATGACTTTCCCCGAATTTAAAGACTCCGAAAAATGGCTTACCGAAGCCATCCGGAGACTGAATAATGAAATTGACCTGCAGGTTTATCCCGACGGGCACCAGCGCGAACTGGCCATGGGCTATCACCTTGGGTGTATCAATTGGTTTATCCGGACATATGATTTGGCCCGAATGAACGGACGCACCGACGCTTTCCCTGCTTCGTACGAGCAAAAAGTGCAGAAAATGTGCGAAGTGCCCATGAAACTTTGTCACCCCGACGGAACCAACCAACAGTTTGGCGATGCGTGGGCCGGAAGACCCGGACAGCATCAAGAAAAATTTCAGGAATGGGCAGAGCGCTTCAACCGGCAGGATTTTCTGTACCTCGCCACCGATGGCAAAGAAGGTAAAAAGCCCGATTCAACAGCTTTCGCATTGCCATACAGCGGCCTGTATTCCATGCGCAGTGGGTGGGATAAAAATGCCATTTGCCTTATCCTGAAATGTGGCCCAGACGGTGGTGGTCACAGCCAACCCGACAATGGCACCTTCGAACTTTCAGCAGGAGGTCGCAACCTGATGCCCGATGCCGGAAGCTTCATTTATAGCGGTGATCCTGAAGGTCGCGCTTGGTTCAGGCAAACAAAAATTCACCAGACACTTACATTGAATGGCGAAAACTCGAAATATGCCCCCAAATTACGACTCTGGAAACCGGGAAAAACAACTGATATTCTGGTCGTCGAAAACCAGAGTTACGAGAATTTGAAACATCGGCGATCGGTCTTTTTCGTCGATAAAAAATACTTCATCGTGGTTGATGAAGCCATCGGAACAGCAACCGGCGATGTGGATGTTCATTTCCAGCTCGCCCCCGGTGCGGGTGACGCGGTTTTCAATCGCGATAACTTCTCAGTCCGTTCCAACTTCACCGAAGGCTGGAATGTGCTGGTCAAAACACTTCCGCAGCCCGGACTCGAACTTTCTGAAGAAGAAGGACAGGTTTCGTTCCTCTACACAAAAAAAGAACCTCGCCCGGCCTTCCGTTACCGGATCAACAAAGCGACTGACGGCGCCCATGTGCGGTTTGTAACTCTCGTTGCACCTTACGCAAAGCAAGTACCCGACATCAAATTCAAAATACTCGGTAATCCCGAGGTCGGTTCTTCGGAACTGAAACTTGAAATTCAGGAAAAGCAGAAAACAAAACAAATCGGATATTCACTTTAAAATCTAACCCACTAAATCGATAATCATGAAATCTAAATTGCATTTATTAATCAGCCTGTTGTGCCTGACCATTTTGTTGTCGGCCACTGTACCAACTTCAGGCGCAGAAAAGGACATTCCGAAACTCCAAAATCCAATGTCGGTGCAATACCTGAAAACCAATCTGCTCAAAACACAGCCCCGGCTGGTGTTAAATGCCGATCTGGAAAAACTGGTCAAATCGAAGCTGAAATCCGATCCAGTCATCCAAAACATGTACAAAGCGGTGCAGGCAAATGCTGAAGAAATTCAGAAACTGCCTTTGCTGGAACGCAAACTGGAAGGCCGCCGCTTGTTGGGCGTAAGCCGAGAAATGCTCCGGAGAATCAACATGCTCGGCATGGTTTACCGCATCGAAAAAGACCCGAAAATTTTAGCACGCATCAACGACGAAGTAATTGCCGTTTGCAACTTCAAAGACTGGAATCCGTCGCATTACCTCGATGTGGGTGAAATGAGTATGGCGGTTGCTATTGCATTGGATTGGACAGCAGGAAAGTTGCCAAAAGCAACCATCGAAATGGCCAAAACAGCTTTGATTGAAAAAGGAATAAAACCGAGCTGGCCCGAAAATGGGAAAAATCCGGGCTGGGCATTCGGCCATAATAACTGGAATCAGGTGTGCAACGGCGGGATGATTGCCGCCTCAATTGCCATTGCCGAAAAAGACCCGGAACTGGCCGCCAAAACCATCGGTCGTGCACTCGACGGGATGGTCAATGCGCTGGTTCAGTATCAACCCGACGGCGTTTACCCCGAAGGCTCAACTTACTGGGCTTACGGAACAAGTTTCACGATTATGACCGCCGCCATGCTCGAAAGCGCATTTGGCACCGACTTCGGAATTGCCAATTACCCGGGACTGAAAGAAAGTGCTGTTTACCGTGTTTTGATGAATACACCCTCGGGCTGGTACTACAATTTTGCCGATTGCGGCGACAAACGTGGCGATGGAGGTGATGTGGCTCTGGCATGGTTTGCATCTAAAACCGGAAACAAAGCGTTTTTCGAAAAAGAACGATTTCTGAAACCAACCAGCGAATTGGGTGAACTTTCGCGTATTTCGGGCGCTGCATTGGTTTGGATGTCGCAATATGTTGAAAAGGAAGGGGTAAAGGTTCCGCAAAACTGGAAAGGCGACGGAAGCAACCCGATTGTGATTTTTACCGGTGCCGAAAACGACCCGCACAATTACTATTTTGGCGGAAAAGGCGGACGAGGAACCACAAGTCACGGAAACATGGATGCCGGTTCGTTTATTTTCGAGTTGAACGGCGTACGCTGGTCGATCGATCCCGGAAATCAGGGGTACAATACGTTGGAACAGGCCGGTTTCGATTTGTGGAACAGTACCCAAAATGGCCAGCGCTGGACGCTGCTTACCAAAAATAACTACGGACACAGCACAGTTACCGTAAACGATTCGCTTTTCATTAACGACGGCCAGGCAACTCTTCTGAACTTTCAGGATGGAAAAACACCTTCGGCAACATTCGATTTAACCGCTGTGTATGGTGATAAACTTAAAAGCGCAAAACGCACTTTCCTGAAAGACAGTCCGGCTTCTGTAATCATTGAAGACAATATCGAAACCAACGCAAAAACACAATCAATTACCTGGCAAATGCTCACACAGGCCGATGTTGAAATGGTAAAAGGCGGAGCCATTCTGAAACAGGACGGCAAAACATTGAAACTCGAAAATATTTCGCATCCCCAACTGCAACTTTCGGTAGTTTCGCTTTACCCGGCACCGCTAAAACTCGACCGACAAATGGAAGGGCTGAAACGAATTGAAATCCGCATCCCGGCATGGACAATTGAAAATGGAAAAACGAACATTAAAGTAAGGCTATCGGGCCAATAAGACTGGATGAAAATGACAACATTAAACTGGCAATCTGGCCGAATTTCAAATTTAGCTGTAATTACAATCTTGGTTTTAAGCTTCTCACTGCCTGCGCAGGAGAAAACAGAATATCGGCTGCAAAATCCTGTTTCGACCAACTGGCTCAAAAAGAACCTGCAAAAACAAACACCCCGACTGGTGCTGAATGCAGAGACTGAAAAAAACCTTCAGGCGAAATTAAAAACCGACGTGCTGGTTCAAAACATTTACAAAACCATAAAATTCAATGCTGAAAATGTGTTGAAAAAGGACTTGATTACGCTCGACATTCCCGATAATCCGAATGCGCAGCAAAACCAGTTGGGTATTTCGCGCGATTTCCTGTTCAGGATAAACATGCTGGCGATGGTTTACCGCATCGAAAAAGATAAACGGATGTTGAGCAGGCTAAACGATGAACTGATTGCTGCCTGCAATTTCCCGACGTGGAATCCAAAGCATTTTCTCGATGTGGGCGAAATGTCGCTGGCCATTGCACTGGCCATCGACTGGACTGCCGACGACCTTCCGAAATCGACCGTTGCGCTGGCCAAAAAATCGTTAATAGAAAAAGGCATTCAACCCAGTTGGCCGGCAGATGGCAGCACTCCATCGTGGGTGAACAACACCAACAACTGGAACCAGGTGTGCAATGCGGGAATGATCGCTGCATCCATCGCCGTTGCCGAACTGGATCCGGAGCTGGCTGCAAAAACCATCAAACGCTCTATCGATGGCATGAACAATGCCCTCCGTGAATATTCTCCCGATGGAGCTTACCCGGAAGGACCAATCTACTGGGGCTACGGAACCCAGTTTTCAGTAGTTACTGCTGCCATGCTTGAAAGCGCATTCGGGACTGATTTTGGCCTTTCTAAATTTCCGGGATTTCTGGAAAGCGCAGTTTATGCCATGCTCACCATTTCGCCTTCGAATAAATTGTACAGCTATGCCGACTGCAACGAAGAGGCTGAAGCATACGGAACTTTTACATTAAGCTGGTTTGCGGAAAAAACTGGAAACAAAACTTTTCTGGATGAAAAATACTTTTTGACTTCGCCTGAAGAAATAAAAAATTTCTCGCGGCTGGCGGGCGCCGGATTGGTTTGGACAGCCCAGTTTACTGAAAAGGGTTCAACTCCGCTTCCCACAGCTTGGAAAGGCGAAGGCGCCAATCCAGTGGTGATTTTTACCGGAGGCCAGAACAATACCAATGGTTATTACATGGGGGCAAAAGGTGGCTGCGGAACAGTTAACCACGGAAACATGGATGGCGGTTCATTCATTTTTGAACTGAACGGTGTTCGATGGTCAATCGATCCAGGCAACCAAAGTTACGGATTGCTCGAGCGGGCCGGTTTTAATTTGTGGGCAAGTTGTCAGGATTGCGATCGTTGGAAACTGCTCACCAAAAACAACTTTGGGCACAGTACCCTGTCGGTGAATAACCAACTTCATGTGGTGAATGGAAAAGCGGAGATCGTTGATTTTAAAGGGGGAGAACAACCTTCGGCAACCATCGATTTAAGACCAGCATTCGCCGGACTGCTAAAAAGTGCCCGTCGCACTTTTGTAAAAGAAAGTCCGGCCTCGCTGCTCATCGAAGATCGCGTTGAAATTTCAGAAAACACCAATTGGATTACCTGGCAGATGCTAACACAGGCCGATGTTGAAATTGTGAAAGGCGGCGCAGTTTTGAGGCAGGACAATCAGGTGCTGAAACTTGAAAATCTCTCCCATCCTGAAATCACCGTTTCGCTGATTTCGCTTGACCCGCCACCATTGTATTTCGACAAAACCATCGAAAACCTGAAACGCATTGAAATCCGCATTCCGGCATGGACGGTAAAAAATGGGAAATGTGAACTTAAAGTCAGACTGACGGGAAAACTCTGAATTGTTTGTTGTACGCTGTAAAAATCTACGAACAAAAAAGATATCATATCATGACAAAACGAAACCAACTACCAATACTGATCACCATTTGTTTGGCCATCATGTTCTCGGCTTTCCCGAAATACTCGATTGCCGAACTGACCAACAAGGAACGAAACATCCTGGCGAAAGAAGCCAAAGCCATCGACCTGTCGAAATCGCTGATTACCGATAACTCATGGAACAAACTGCCTGACTACAAAAACAGGCAGTTCTGGCAAAGTTTGCCTGAAAATATCCGTGCCGAATATGTCACCAAAGCCGAGCAATACCTCGGTTACGACTGGCCGGTGGTGAAAGCAACCGATTACCTCGAATTTATCCGTTCGGGCGACAGGCGTCAGGGCGTTTACGCGGCCTGCAGCAACGCACTGATCTCGCTGGTGATGGGCGAACTGGTTGAGGGCAAAGGACGTTTCCTCGACCAGATTATCAACGGCGTTTGGTTCTACAGCGAACAAACCTGGTGGGGCTGGTCGGCGCACATCGGCCAGTTTCAGAAAGCCGGATCGGGGCTTCCGGATATCAATCAGCCCTACGTCGATCTGGGCGTTGGCGAAGTAACCAGCAACCTGTCGTGGACCTGGTATCTTTTTAAAGACGAGTTTGATAAAGTTCATCCGCTGATTTCGCAACGCCTGAAACAGGAAATCTGCAACAAAGCATTGAACCCATATTTCGAACGGGATGATTTTGGCTACATGGGTTTTAAAGGTGGACGACCGAACAACTGGAATCCGTGGATCAACTATAACATGCTGAACTGCTTTTTACTGATAGAATCGGATCCGGCACGAAAAGTGGCACAGGTGGAGAAAGTAATCAACTCGCTCGATAAATTCCTGAATGGCTATTCCGATGATGGCGGTTGCGACGAAGGACCATCCTATTGGGGTGCAGCTGGTGCCTTGCTCTACGAAAGTCTGGAAGTGCTCAAAACCGCGACCGGGGGCAAATTCGACGTATTCGACGATCCGCTGGTGCAAAACATCGGGAAATATTTCTACCAGGTAAATATTCATGCGCCGTACTTCATCAATTTTGCTGACGCTGATGCTACTACAGGTGGAAGTCCGTCTTCGGTTTACCGATACGGGAAAGCCATCAACGATCCGGTGATGCAGCAGTTTGGCGCTTATCTGGGCAAACTGAACAAATGGGGAGAAGGCAGTTTGGGCGGAAAAATTGGCGACCAGATTAAAAATCTGACGTTGCTCAACGAACTAAAAAATGCCGAGGCTAAAGAAGCGTTGGTGGCCGATTTTTGGCTGCCCGACACTGAAGTTGCCGGTGCACGTGACCAGGAAGGAAGCTACATGGGATTCTTCTTTGGCGCCAAGGGCGGATTTAATGCCGAAAGCCACAACCACAACGACATCGGTTCGTGTGTGATGTACTACGACGGCAAACCTTGCCTGATCGACCTGGGCCGCGAAGAGTACAATGCCAAAACATTCAGCAGCCGTCGTTACGAAATCTGGACGATGCAGTCGGGGTACCACAATTTGCCCGTCATCAACGGTGTCGATCAAAAGGAAGGAGCCAAATTCAAGGCTAAAAATTCAACGTTTACAAAGAGTGCAAAATTGGCTACTTTCACTACCGACATTGCCGGTGCTTATCCTGAAAATGCCAAAGTAAAATCGTGGGTGCGCAGCTATACCCTCAACCGCAGCAAGAGTTTTGTGATTTCAGACAAATACGAACTGGCCGAAAATACAGGTGCTTCAACGAGTTCAAACCTGATTACCTATTGCAAGGTATCAGAAGTGAAACCCGGAATGTTGAAGCTGGCAGGCGACGGTTTTAACCTCGATTTGGCGTATAATGCCAAAGTGGTGAAACCCAAAATCGAGTTTATTCCGGTGAACGATCGCTCACTGAAGCGCTACTGGCCCAACGGAGTTACGCGTGTAGTGTTTGAATTCATCAATCCGGGAGTCAAAGGAAACCAGACTCTAACAATTGCTCCGGCGAAATAACAACGTTTAGATGCTGTTCAGTTTAATGATTTGATGAAAGTGAAGGTACTGAAATACATTGAAAACAGTTGTTTTGTACCCCGGAAGGGGTAAAATATCAATAGCCCCGGGTGAAGTGAAACGAAACCCGGGGTTAATAAGGACAAGGTGATAACCGTCCGCGAGATGAAGTCTGGCAAGGCGTTTTTCTTTTTCGGACGGAATGGAATAAATATTTAGAAGGGAGTTAAAAAACGGGGTGTATAAGAGGAATGTCTTGTTTTTCAGAAATATAAAAGAAAGAACAATTTTTATGAAACGAATTTTCCAGACGGCGGTCATCATTTCACTTTTGCTGTTGGCAAAGGCCGGCTTTTGTGCTTCTCCTGAATTTGAATTAATCCGGAAAAAAATAGTGACCGAGTTGATGGCTCCGCCGGTGAACGATGCAAAAGTGAAAGAACTTGTGGCGACAATAAAGCCTGATGGCACATGGCCGGATATCAATTATGTGGATGTGTCGCGCGAAGGGTTTGAAAACCGTCATCACCATGCGAATATGGTAGTCATGGCACGTGCATACAAAACCAAAACATCGGCATTTTATAAAAGCAAGAAGGTGAAAAGTGCCATCGAATTGGCATTGAAACACTGGGTGGAGAAGGATTACATCTGCGACAACTGGCACCCCAACCAGATTGGCACCCCGTCAAACCTGGTTTACCTGATGCTAATGATGGGCAATGAATTGCCTGCCGACCTGGTTCAAAAGGCGCAGCCGATTATTGGTCGGGCACATTTAAATGCTTCAGGCGCCCGCCCGAGTGGCGACCGCATCAAAATTGCCGGAATCCTGGCAAAGAATCTTTTGTTTTTGGGCGATGAACCCCAATTTGCCGAAGCGATGAAAGTAATTGAAGGCGAAATAAAGTTTGCCACAGGACAGCGCGGAATGCAGCACGACTATAGCTTCCATCACCGCGAGGACCGCGTGAACAATACCCTTTCGTACGGTACTGGCTATGCCGATGCTTTTGCCGAATGGGCCGCTTATGTGGCAGGCACCAAATATGCATTCTCGCAGGAAAAAGTCAAACAGCTCACTGACTATTACCTCGATGGCATTTGCAAGCAGATGGTGTATGGGAAATACGAAGATACCGGCACCAAAAACCGTGATATTTCTCGCGCCGACGACGAAAACGCGATGGGAACCACCTCTCCGGAACGATTAATTACCGTATCGGATTACCGGAAAGATGAGCTGATTCAGATCGTGAAAATCAGGAATGGAGAGCTGGCACAATACCCGTCATTCGACAAGTTCTTTTGGCAGACCGAGCATTACGTGCACCAGCGACCCGGTTATTTTGCATCGGTACGCATGCACTCTGTGCGAAACGACAACATGGAAGTGCCCTACAACAGCGAAGGTTTGAAAAATCACCATCGCGGCGACGGAACCAACCACATTTCGGTGACCGGGCTGGAATACCTGAATATCGCACCGGTCTTCGACTGGCAGAAAATACCCGGAGCCACCATCCTTCAAAAACCGGCAATGCCTGCAGAAAACGAAATCCAGAAGAAAGGCCTGACCGAATTCGTTGGGGCGGTAACCGATGGGAAATACGGGGCGGTTGCCTACGATTTCAAAAGTCCGCACGATCCGGTTTCTGCCAAAAAAGCATGGTTTTTCTTCGACAACGAATACGTTTGTTTGGGTACCGGCATTTCGGCAGCTTCGAAACTTCCGCTGGCGACCACGCTTAACCAGTGTTTGCTGAACGGCGATGTGGTGATCAAAACCGGCCAAGGGCAAAAAACAGTTTCCAAAGGCGAACGGCAACTGGAACAGGTGAACTGGATTTTGCACGACGGCATTGGTTATGTATTTCCCGAAGCACAAAAAGTGAATTTGTCGAATCAGGCGCAAACCGGAAGCTGGTTTAGTATCAACCGGCAAACCGATTCGCCCAAGGAAGAGATGAGTCTCGAAGTGTTTAAACTCTGGATTGATCACGGTCCGTCGGCCAGCAATGCCGCTTACCAGTACATCGTTGTGCCCGGAGCAACCACGGCCGAGCTCGAACGCAATACCAGCCGGAATATCCTGATTTTGGCCAATACACCGCAAATGCAGGCAGTAATGCACTCCGGACTGAATATCGGACAGATGATTTTTCATACTTCCGGAGAAATGGAATTGGGCGCGAACCTGAAAATTGGCAGCGACACCCCGGGCATTGTGATGGTAAAAATGGAAGATGGCGCGGTGAAGCAAATTTCGGTGGCCGATCCATCGCGCAAACTGCGAAGAATGCACCTGACATTGACCGGAAAATTTGAAAAAACGGGCGATCATTTTCGGGCAATCTGGAATGAAAAGAAATGCACAACCGACTTTGCCATCGACCTGCCACAAACCGTTTATGCCGGAAAAAGTGTGACGATTGAGTTGTAGGAAGCCCCCAGGGCAGTAAAAATTCGGAACGACTGAATTTTGAAAGAACATGCTGTTTTTAAAAGGAATGATAGATAATTATTGAAAACGAATACCCACGAATGCTGGTTTTTTCTCCCCTCCGTTTGGAGGGGTTGGGGGAGGCGGCCAATTAAATTGAAAATGAAAAAACTACTGATAATCTTGAATCTGATCGGGCTGATTTTAACCGTAAATGGTCAAACCACCTATCCTTTAGCCGGACATCCCCGGTTATTTTTTCTTTCGGCCGACGAAGCGGCTTTAAAAACCAAAATCAATTCAACTCCGGTTCTCAAACGGGTACACGACCTGATGATCGCCGAGAGCGACAAAATGCTCACCCTTTCAATTCAGCAAAGGGTTTTAACCGGTAAACGCCTGCTTTCGGTGTCTCGCGAAGCTATCCGCCGAATCAGTTTTTTGAGCTATGCCTACCGGATGACCGGCGACGCCCGCTATGCCGCACGCGCCGAAACCGAGATGCTGGGTATGGCGGCGTTTGTCGACTGGAATCCATCCCATTTTCTCGATGTGGGCGAAATGACGTTGGCGATGGCCATTGGCTACGACTGGCTTTATGGTTATTTAAGCGCCAATTCTCGTACAACCATTGCCTCGGCTATCAAGACAAAGGGAATCGAGAAATCAGCCAATCAATCGTGGCTAACCAGCGACAACAACTGGAATCAGGTGTGCAACGCCGGAATTTCAGCCGGTGTGGCCGCAGTTTTCGACGAAAATCCGACCTATTACCAGACCCTGATTGATCGCGCAGTAACTTCCATCAAAATCCCGATGGGCGTTTACAAATACAACGGCGCTTATCCTGAAGGAATGGGCTACTGGGATTACGGAACAACCTTCAACATCCTGTTTATCGATTTGCTGCAACGAATGTGGAACACCGACCGCGAATTGCTGGCGATGGAAGGCTTTTTGAGTACCGTCAATTTTGTGACCCACATGCAGGGTAATGCGACCAAACAATTGAGCAGTGGCGCGTTAAAATCGATTAATCCGCTGCCGTTCAATTTTGCCGATTGTGGCTCCGGAATTGGCGTTTTGCCCGGAATGTTCTGGCTGGCGGCCCGCTCCGGAAACCAAAATTGTTTATACGGCGAATTACAGAAACTGGTGTTTTCGCTCGACAACAGCCCTTCAGGATTAACCAACAACCGCTTGTTGCCTTTCCTGCTCATCTGGAGCATGAATTTATCGCTCTCCGATTTGCCTGCCCCTGCTGAAACGACTTATCTGGCACAGGGTAAAAGTGCGGTTACCGCAATGCGTTCGGGCTGGAGCGCCAACGATATTTTCCTGGCTGTGAAAGGCGGAACCCCGTCGGCAAACCACGCGCACATGGATATTGGTTCGTTTGTGATGGAGGCCAACGATGTTCGCTGGGCGATGGATTTGGGCATGAGCGATTACAACTCACTCGAAACCAACGGTGTGGATTTGTGGAACATGAGTCAAACTTCCGAACGTTGGGACGTATTCAGGTACAACAACATGGCACACAACACCCTCACGATTAACGGGAACAAACAATTGGTCACCGGAAATTCATTGATGGAAAACCTGGTGAATACAACCGATCTGAAATCAGTGGAACTCAATCTGACTCCGCTTTACCAGAACGATGTGGCCAGTTGTCGCCGAACCGGCACCATTGTTTCCAACCGGTATGCCGAAATCAAAGACGAAATCAAGGCCAAAGCCAGTCAGTTGACTGTTCGCTGGAATCTGGCAACACAGGCTGTTCCGCAGAAAGTCAGCAATAAAATCATCAAACTCAACCAGTCGAACAAAGCGCTTTACCTGATTTTTGACGGAACCGATCAGGTGGAGGCCAAAGCCTGGAGCACCAAACCATCCACCACCTACGAAGAACAAAACTCCGATTCGTATTTCACCGGTTTCGAATTTAAGGTTGCCGCCGGAGCTACACAGACTATTACGGTAAAGATGGTACCGGCTGGTGATCCGATCCTGAACGGACTGGATTTGAGTACTGCCGGTATTCCAATGGACGAAAATTTTGAATCGTTCGCTCTTGGAACCTCTTCGAGCGGTTTCGTGAGCTGGAAGATGAACCCGCCGTCCAACGGAACCGCAAAAGCCATTTTGGGTGAAGTGGTAACCAACCCGTTCAAAAGCGGAATCAACACCAGCGACAAGGTTTTGAGAATCAAACGACAAGACGACAGCGAATACATCACGCCGGCCAATGCCGGGCAGGTGACTTATCGCGGAGCTCAGGCCTACGGTTACGATTTGCGGGTCAGCGCAAGTTCGGTGATCGAATTTAAGTATTACAAAAATGCTCCGGGCAAAATCGGCGTGCGCATTTATGATGGGAGCAGTAGTAATTACCTATATGTGGATTTTACCGATCCATACGAGCAAACGGCCAATTACTCAACGGCACAATGGCGCACTGCACAGTTTGCTGTTGGCCAAAAAGATTTGTCGAATTTCAGTTTCACGCCATCGGGTTATTTGCTCATAACTCCGGAACGAAATAGCACAGAAGCCTTTCAGGAGAAGGAACTGACCATTTATGTGGACGACGTAAAAATGCTACCGCTGGCTACTTCTGCCCAACTATTGAATAAAGGCAGTTCTTTCACTGCATTTTATGACTCCGGAAGTGACCGCATCTGTGTGCGAAATCTGCCCGAAAATACCCGGCAAGTGAGGCTTTACGATCTAACCGGACGACTGCTTCAGGAAGTATGGGTCGCAGGCGATGTGGTGCTGTTGGGAGGTCGTACAAACCCCGGAACCATTTACATCGTACAGGCCATACAAACCAACGGCTCGGCAAGGGCCATCAAAGTAATGAGATAAACCAACCTATACAACAAATGAATATGACCAGACCTTTTAAACTTTTAAGCTTACTGCTATTTTTTGCAATTGCATTTCCTGTAGTTGCGCAGCAAAAAATCCAGATTGAGACCGTAAAAAACCTTCAGCATCCGCGCATTTTACTCCTGAAGGGTGAAGAACAGCAGATTCAGCAGTCGATTGCTGCGAGCGCCACCTGGAAGAAAATGCACGAAGCCATTCTGAAGGAAAGCGACCAAATCATTGGATTGCCGCCCATCGAACGCATCCAGATCGGCCGGCGATTGTTGGACAAATCGCGCGAAGCCCTGCGCCGGATTTTTCAACTTTCGTATGCATGGCGAATGACCGGCGAACAAAAATATTTCGACCGCTGTGAAAAGGAAATGCTCGTTATTTCGAAATTCTCCGACTGGAATCCGTCACATTTTCTGGATGTGGCCGAAATGACGATGGCCGTTGCCATTGGTTACGACTGGCTATTCCCGAAACTTTCGCCCGAGTCGAAGAAAATCATCAGCGAAGCCATTATCAGCAAAGGGTTGAATCCGTCGCTCGATTCGAAATACAACAGCTGGCAGCGGGTAACCAACAACTGGAACCAGGTGTGCAACGCCGGAATGACCTACGGTGCGGTGGCAGTTGCCGAAGAAAATCCGGAGTTGGCAAAAAACATGATCGAGCGGGCTTTGAATACAATTCACCTGTCGATGGACGAATATAAACCCGACGGCGCTTATCCCGAAGGATATGGCTACTGGGGTTACGGAACTTCGTTCAATGTGATGTTTTTGAGTGCTGTTGAAACGGTATTTAAATCGGATTTTGGCCTGAATAAAACGCCGGGATTTTTGCAAACTTCCGGATTTCTGCAAAATATGACGGGCGTTACCGGTCCCTGTTTCAATTGGGGCGATGCCGGTTTGGGAGGCAGTTTGAACCCGACCATGTTCTGGTTGGCACAAAAGAACAACGACCCATCGCAGTTGTGGGTAGAGAAGAAATACCTCGGACGCGACGATTATTCACGTTTTACCCGCGACCGCCTGTTGCCGGCCATCATGATATGGGGCAAAAACCTTCCGCTCGAAAAAATAGCCGAACCCAAAGTAAAGGCCTGGAAAGGGCAGGGAGCCAACCCGGTTGCCCTGATGCGCACTTCGTGGACCGACCCGAATGCCATTTATGTAGGCTTTAAAGCCGGTTCGCCATCGGTTAATCATGGGCACATGGATGTGGGTTCGTTCATTATGGAATCCGACGGTATTCGTTGGGCATCCGATTTTGGAATGCAGGATTATGAGTCGCTCGAATCGAAAGGAATTGCTTTGTTTGGCCGCACACAGGATGCCCAGCGCTGGACTGTTTTCCGACTGAACAACTTCGTGCACAACACACTGACCATCGATAACCAGTTGCAGCAAGTGAAAGGCTATGCCAAAATCGATCGTTTTTCCGACAGTCCGAAATTCATGTATGCCGTTTCTGATATTTCGTCGGTTTACGAAAATCAATTGGAATCGGCAAAACGTGGTGTAGCTATTGTTAATGGGAAATTCGTCGTCGTCAGCGATGAACTGATTGCGCCCAACAAGCCAATCATCGTGCGCTGGACCATGCTAACCACTGCAACACCAACGTTTGGAGATAAATCCATCACATTGACCAAAGACGGCAAAACATTGAATCTGATGGTAAACACCGAGGCAAAGGTGACAATGAAAACATGGTCAACCACGCCAACCACCACCTACGATGCCCCCAATCCGGGCACTACGCTGGTGGGCTTCGAAATGCAGCTCGAGCCGCGCGAAAAGCAGGCCGTTCAGGTGCTGTTGGTTCCGGGTTCGGTTAAAGCCGAAAAGGTAAAATTTAAACAACCGTTGGATAAATGGTAGAAACTGGATACTTTTTTCGACCGACGATGATTAAAAATGAATTTTTAGTCCTGAAAGGACGTCCTACACTAGCCCGGGGCAACGCCCCGGGTGGAGGAAAGGGTTTGAAGTTCGTCCGCGCGATGAATTCCGATAATGTGCTAACTAATATCCGGACGAAATGGAGTATCCTTGGTTTATCACGAAATAATTCGCTCACTTCCGTCCGAACGAATGAATTTCGCTTCGCCAATCATGTTTTCGCGGACGGAATTAACCTATTTTCTTTTACCCAGGGCGTTGCCCTGGGCTAGATTATTCTGGCCCTTCAGGCCGGAAAACCTAAAATTTTTTTGATATGAAAAACTCGTTCCTGTTTCTTGCCGCCTGGCTCATTGCTTTTTCAGCCTGTGCACAATCCGATTCCGATGACCTAAACAAAATCATCGACGAAACCAAAAACTCCGAAACGGTTGATCAGGTTATTACCATCGACAAAGTTTGGGCCGGCCATCCGGTGGGTTTTAGTCTGCTAACCCGCGGCAATCGCCAGTACATCGCCTATTACAATGCCAATCGTAACATGGTGGTGGGGCAGCGCAATCTGGGTGATCCCAAATTTGAACTGACCATTTTGCCAGCCACCTCGCGCGAAACTTCCGGAGGAACCAGCACGGTGCTGGGCTGGGACAGCCACAACAGTGTAACGCTGGGCATGGATCCCGATGGATATATTCATTTGGCCGGAAATATGCACGTTCACCCGATTACTTATTTCCGAAGTGCAAAACCCAACGACATTTCTACGCTGAAACAGGAAATGAGCATGGTGGGAACCAATGAAAACCGCTGTACCTATCCGCATTTTATGAATACCCGCGAAGGAGAACTGATTTTTCATTACCGCGATGGAGCCAGCGGAAGTGGCAACGAGATTTACAACCTGTTTAATTCGAAAACGCTGAAATGGCAGCGTTTGCTAGATACTCCGCTGACCGACGGATTGGGGCAAATGAATGCCTACCAAACGCAGCCAACGTTGCTCGAAGACAACTGGTATCACGTGTACTGGGTGTGGCGCGATACGCCCGACTGTTCGACTAATCACGACCTTTCTTACATCAAAAGCCCCGACCTGAAAAACTGGTTCAACGCATTTGGCGAGCCGGTGAAATTGCCGGTGACGCCCGACAATAAAGCTGTCATTGTTGACCCGATTCCGGTCAAAGGCGGCATCATTAATCTCGCGGCCAGTCTGTGTTTCGACAATACCGGCAAACCCATTTTCGCCTACCACAAATACGATCAGGCAGGCAACCTTCAGTTTTACACTGCGCGCCCTTCAGGAAAAAAATGGGAAATCAGGCAACTGACCAACTGGGATTATCGGTGGGAATTTTCAGGAAATGGCAGTATTAACAACGAAGTGCGGGTGGGTGCTTTTAAAAACCGCGGCGACGGCTATTACGAACTGGGCTACGGGCACATCAAATATGGCAATGGCACTTTTCTCCTAAATGAGAAAATGGAAATTTGCGGACAAGTGCGCAAACCATCGTTGCCGTCAGCCATTTCGAAGCTCGAAGGAACATTCGCTGGTTTGCAGGTGCGCACCTCGTCGGATTTGGGCAAAACCGAAAACGACAAAATCAGGTATATGCTGAAATGGGAAACGTTGCCCGCCAATCGCGACCAGGCACGGCCTGAACCCTGGCCCGAAGCCAGCCAGTTGTATTTATTCAAGCTGAAAAAGAACTAACAATGAAGACCAGAAATTTAGTTTTTGCATTGCTGCTGCTCCTTCCGATTTTCGCCGGAGCGCAATCCAACTGGAAACAAATGCAGTCGGTTGACGATGTTTGCAAGAGTTATCCTGAAAAGATGCAGTACATTTTTCAAAACCTGAATCTCGATTATCCCGGGTTGCAGCAGGTAAAGGCTGCGTACGAAAAGAAAGATCTTGCGGAAGCCTGCGAAAGCCTGCTCGATTATTACGGAAAATCTGATCGGATCAGGAAAAATTTGCCTAAAGTAACAGCGCAAACGACCACGGCGGCAGATTCGATACTTCAGGATATTTACACCTTTCAGAATGTATCGGGGCAAGTGCCTCGACTGCCTGATGGCCGGCTAAAATGGGCGCACAACGGCCCGGAAGACGATATCGAATGGGCCTGGGCGCTCAACCGCCACTACCCAACGCGCGATTTGCTCGATGCCTGGGAAAAAACCGGCAATCCGAAATATGCGCAGTACATCGACCAGTTTACCAAAGACTGGATCATCAGCAGCTGGCCTTATCCGGAGAAAAAGAGCAGTACGGCCATGTGGCGTGGGTTGGAAGTAAGCTTCAGGGTAAAAATGTGGTCGCAGGTTTTCTTTGATCTTTGGAATACGAAACTGATTTCGCCTGCTACCCGATTATTGATTTTAAGCAGTCTGCCCGATCATGCGCACTATGCCCGCAATTTTCATGCGCAGGGCAACTGGCTGACCATGGAAATTTCGGGATTGGCAACTGTTGCATCGTCGTGGCCCGAACTGAAAGAGTCGAAAGCGTGGATGGACTATTCCATCTCAACAATGGTGGCCAGCATGAAAGATCAGATTTATCCGGATGGTGTACAAACGGAGCTGACTTCGAGCTATCATTTTGTGGCCCTTTCAAATTTCAAACTGTTCGCCGATATCTGTCAAAAAAATAAGGTGTCGCTTCCGGAGTATTACACCAAAACACTGGAAGACATGTACAATTACCTCGCACTCTCCATTCGTCCTGATGGTTTTGGCCTGCTAAACAACGATGCCGATTTGATGGATAACCGCGAACGATTGCTGAAAGCAGCTTCGGAATACAACCGCAAAGACTGGGAATACATCGTAAACAATGGGAAATCGGGAATTAAGCCGAACTCGGGCCCTTCGTATGTTTTTCCCTATGCCGGACAACTCATTTCCAGAAGCGGCTTTGATGCCGATGCTCAGTGGTCGTTTTTCGATATTGGTCCGTGGGGAAGCGGGCACCAGCACAACGACAAGCTCCACTTGTCGGTTTTTGCTTACGGGCGCGATTTGCTGGTTGATTGTGGCCGTTTTGCCTACCGGGGCGAAGTGGCCAACAAGTTCAGGAAATATGCTGTAGGAAGCGCCAGCCACAATGTGATTCTGGTGGACGGCAACGGTCAGGCCGATGGGCCCAAAGTTGCGGAGGCGCCATTGGCAAAAAGTTTATATGCAATCACCCCGGAATACGATTACGGCTCCGGAATTTTCGACAAGTTTTCGGGAGTTGAAGGTCAGTTTAGTCACGCCCGATCGATGGTATATGTTCGCGGAAAGTTCTGGGTGGTGGCCGACCAGTTGAAGATCGACCGCCCGAGAAAAATTGAAGCGTTGTGGCATTGGAACCCTGCCAATCAGGTTGAGATTCAAAAGTCAGGAATTGTGGCAACGGCAAATGAGCGTGGAAATCTGGCGATCATTCCGGTCAGCACTTCCGATTGGAAAATCTCTGAAGTAAAAGGACAGGAAACGCCAACCATTCAGGGTTGGTACAGTAAAGAATACAACACGTTTGAACCTAATCCAACTACCGTTTATTCCAGACAACTGAACGGCAGCGATTCGTTTGTATGGATTTTATGGCCATCGGAAGGAAAATGTCCGCCCATCAGCGCCAATGTAATTTCGAAAGACGAAACATCGGTTACTGTTCAGGTTGCCGAAGCCGGAAAAGGAATCTGGACAATCCGCGTTCCTTTCCTCGACAGTAGTTCAGTAAAAATAGATTTCAGGAAATAGATTTTTATCGAATAATTGATCATGATTAAAGATATTCGATCAAATAAGAACAGCCTGAAAGGCTGGAATAATCTAGCCCAGGGCAAACGACGAAGGAGTGTCGCCCTGGGTTGGAGAAAGGATTTCAAGTTCGTCCGCGTAAAAAGGTTTGTCTATAAGCTAACATTTATTCGGACGAAAAGGCGCAATTCTAATTCTCCTGTAAATAATTTGCTCTATTCCGTCCGATACATTGCTTTTATTTTGAATAACCTTGTCTCGCGGACGGTTAAATCTTTTTTCTTCTTTTCCCTGGGCGACATTTCGGATCGTTCCTCCCGAAACATTGCCCAGGGCTATAATATTCTGGCCCTTCAGGCCGAAAAAGTGGATTGATTTAAATCGAAAAACAGATACATTTAAACCAACATCAATGAACCGAATTCTTCTAATTTTCCTTTCTCTTGTCGTTTCAGCCGGCGTTTTTGCCAGGCCCGATACTGGTTATCCGGCCGATCTGGAGCAATTGCACGAAAATGTGTTAACCGAATTATTATCCGGAAATCCGGTGAGCGATACGCTTCAGGCACTGGTTGACCGAATGGACGAGCGTGGCGCGTGGGACAACATTCCTTACCAAAGCAAACAGCGCGGAAGCTGGGAACCTGCTCTGCACCTGAGTTATGTGCAAACAATGGCCAAGGCCTGGCGAAAACCAGGCTCCGATTTTTATAACAACCCGAAATTGCTGGCCAAAATTCATCTTGCGCTCAATTACTGGCTCGACAACGATTTTCAGTGCCCCAACTGGTGGTACCCCGAAATTGGTGTGCCCATGCAACTGGCGCCCATCCTGATTATCATGGAAGACCAGCTTTCGCCGGAACAAATGGCCAAGGGTATCAAAATCCTCGACCGCTCCAAAATTGGCATGACCGGCCAAAACAAAGTTTGGCAATCGGGCAATGTTCTCCTGAAGTCGTTGCTTCAGCGCAATGCCGAAATGATTCGCAAGGCAGCGCGCGCTATTCAGGAGGAAATGACCGTGGGCATGGGCGAAGGCATCCAGCCCGATGGCTCGTTTCATCAGCACGGTCCGCAGATTCAATTCGGAAATTACGGGCTGGCCTATGTGGGCGACATGATTAAATGGATCCGATTGCTCCGAAATACCCCGTTTTACTTCGACGAATCGAAAATGAGCATTCTTCGCAATTACCTGATCGACGGCCAGCAATGGATTACCTGGAAAAACCAGATGGACATCAGCGCCTGCGGACGGCAGTTGTTTGTGAATGCCCAAACCGGGAAAGCCCGCAGTCTGGCCCGAAATTTCGAGCAGATGCAGGTGCTCGATCCGGCCAATGCCGAAGCCTACAAAAAAGCGGGCCAGTACACCACTCTGGTGGGAAACAAACACTTTTGGCGGTCCGATTTTCAGGTTCAGCGCACACCCGAATACTATTTTTCGGTGAAAATGTGTTCCGAAAGGGTGATTGGCGCCGAGTCGTGCAACTCCGAAAACCTTCAGGGATACTATTTGGGCGACGGGGCTACCTATTTGTACCAGTCGGGCAAAGAATACGAAAACATCTTTCCGTATTGGGACTGGAAGAAAATTCCGGGTACCACAACCCAACAGGACGATAAAGAATTGCCGGTTCTGACCGCTTCGGGTTATCGTATTCCGAGCAATTTTGTGGGTGGTGTTTCCGATGGAAAAACGGGCGTGGCCGTGATGGATTACAACCGTAATGGACTTTCGGCCCGGAAAACATGGTTCATTTTCAACGACCAGATTGTGTGCCTGGGCGCTGGAATCACTGTTGAATCAGGCATTCCGGTAACTACTTCGGTGAATCAATCGTTCCTGAACGGGGAAGTTCTGGTGAAAACCAGGTCGGAAAAAATCGTCCCGGCCGAATCTTCGGAAACCATTACACCCAAATGGATTTTACACGATCAGGCAGGATATTTCTTTCCTGAAGGCGGAAACCTGAAACTGGAAACGAAAACGGTGACCGGTTCGTGGCATGCGGTGGCAGCCATGTACAAAGACGAACCGATTAAAGCCGGAATCTTCAAATTGTGGTTCGAACATGGTGCCAATCCGGCCCAACAATCCTATGCCTATTGCATCGTTCCGAAGGCCGGCAAAGCCAAAATGCAACAAATGGAGTCCAGGCCGTCGTTCCGGATTGTCAAAAATGATGCGGCCGAGCAAGCGGTTGTTTCAGCCGACCAAAAATGGGCCGGAGTGGCCTTTTATCAGGCAGGCCAATCGGATGTTTTCGGAGGAATTGAAACCGATCAGCCCTGCGTGGTCATGTTAAAAGCAGAGAAAAACGGTTTGTCGGTATCTGTTTCCGATCCAACCCAAAAATTGGTTCAAGTTAAACTGACCCTGAAAGGAAACTTCCAGTCTGAAAATTCGAACGACAGTTTGGCTTCGTCGCAGGGAAGCACAACCTGGACGGTAAAGTTGCCCAAAGGCGAAGAGGCTGGTAAAAGTGTTTCGGTGGTTTTGGTGAAGAAAAAGTAATGAAACTTTCAACTCCGGGCGCGACTTAAAGTCGCACCCGGAGTCATTTCCGTACCAACTCATTCAAATCGTTATGGAAACAAATGCTGATAATTTGCTGAAAAAATTAAGGGTTTCTGCTACAATTACGGTGGTTCTGGGAATTCTTTCGGCTATTGCCGTAATGCTTACCTATCTGGCCTTGTGCGACATTGCCAATCACGAACCCAACCAAACGCTCGAATGGTACATGGTTGGAGTCGGATTGCTGATCTGGATTGCTTTCATTGTTTCGACGCTGGTCTCGATGAAATTTTTGTTTGACTATCTCAATAATAAATAATGAGCATGGGGTATTCAATTATGGCAACGAAAAAAATGATCAAATTTTATACGTTTTCTTTTTCCTTTCTTCTGATTGTCTTTTCCGCAATCAGCCAGCCAGTTTCGGTAGAACACCGGAAATCAATCAGTCAGTACGGAATTACCTGGGAGTTCGACCAGCCCATGCAGACAGGACAGTTTGTCACTGGCGACTGGTGGGTGGTTGGGCCGGTAACCATTGTGAAAATTACTCCGGAACCCGGACCCGTTTTCGTGGACAAAACTACCATCCGAATTAACCATTGGAACGACACCAGCCTGAAACCCGATACTGCGATGCGGAATGGCTCGGCCATTGTGCTGAAAGCTGGCTACAAGCAGAGTTACGACTCGCGCGCAGGCGCTTTTGATCTCAATGGATGCGTGAAACTACCTTTGAAACTGGAGTCGAATCGATCACTCATTTCATCGATCAGTAATACTTCACTTCCGGTCGATAATTTCTGCAAAAACATTCTTTGGGAAGGCGAATACAAATGCCAGAACGTAATGAAAACCTCGGCTGTACTGACTTGTCTTGAAACAGTTCCTCCGGCAGATGCTTTTCGTCCGCCCTATGTGGGTACCGAAAAACCTATTTTTCAGACCCGCGATATTCACTGGGACTTGTTGCCAAACCTTCCGCCGGCAGGAAAAGTTCCTTCGTGGGAAGAATATGAACGATACTTTCAGCGTCCGTGGATCGACCATTTGATGAGCTGGTCGCAGCAGGAACTGGTTCCGAACGAAAATGGTCCGAACTATGGCCGCGAACATGCGCGGCTGGTTTCCATCGCCAGTTTAATGCTTTGCCTCGATGTTCCGCTCGAACGAAAGGAAAAGCTGACCATTGAGCTGATTCAGCGCGGCATCGATTTGTATGGTATTGCCATGAATGGCGGCTACTGGAACGAAGGCGGCGGACATTCCAGCGGACGAAAATGGCCCATCCTCTTTGCCAGCATCCTGCTCGGAAATCCGAAACTGGCCGAATTGCCCGAAACTGCCGTTTTTCACGAGGACACGCAAACCTATTACGGCAAAGGTTGGTTTGGTCAAACCGTTTTGTGGCAAATGATTATTCATCACGGAATTCGCCAGCCTTACGAAGAAAAATCGCCCGACCAGTGGGAAAAATGGGACAAGACTTCGGAAAGTTACCGGGTGTGCTGCAATGCGGTTGCGTGGACCGGAACCGCGCTGGCTGCCCGCTATCTGAAAGCCATCAAACTTTGGGGACACGACGCACACTTCGATTACATTGAGCGCTGGATGCGTGAGGACGATCCGTACAAGGAAGCTCGCGGAACGTACAAACGTCCGGGCGGCGAAGGCCAAACTTTCGATCCGTTTGTAACGGCCATGTGGAAAGCCCACCGGAAGAACGCCCCGGAGCAGGAAATGTCAGGAAAGAATCTGAAATGGGTGTGGCAGGGAAACAAAGGCGTGTGGATACAGAATGAAAAATGAAGAGAACCAATTGCTGAAAACCAAATTTCCGGACGTCAAACTTTAACCGAAAGAACCTATGAAGAGATTAATCCTGATCGTTTGTGTCCTGGTCGTTTCGCTGGCAAGCGCCGGACAAAAGACTACCGGTTTTGTGCTTCAGACTTCTTCGGGCGCTATTGAAATCGTCCAGTTCAAAACCTACTATTATGCCTCGTTCGATCTGGCAAAGCCGGAAATGTTGACGCTGATTTCAGAGAAGTCCCTGAACAGCGTTGAAATCAGCCCGAAAAGCTATGGCATTGCCTTTCAGAAAGAAGGAAATCAAATCCGCTTCAGGATGGAAAAACCGGGCTACATTTTGGTGCGGATCAACGAAACGGAAAAGATATTTCTGTTTGCTGAAAAGCCGGAAGAAATACCTGACGCGAAAAACAGTGTGAATATTGTTGAGAAATATTCGGTGGACAATTCGGGCAAAGCCACTGAAACAGAAAAGATTCAGCAGGCACTCAACGAAATTTCAGGAACAGGAAAAACCTTGTATTTCCCTAAAGGAACTTACCAAAGCGGACAGCTTCAAATCAGAAGCAACAGCAATATTTACCTCGAACGTGGAGCGGTTCTGAAAACCGATACCAGCTCCATTGAACCTTACCGATCGACCGATGAGGTGAGCAACAAACGGTTTGTTTCGATGTACGGAGTTGAGAATGTGAAACTTTCAGGATACGGAACCATTGACGGGAACGGAAGGATTTTGCGTACCAAATTCGGCGACGATGCCCGGATGCGGTTGTTAATGGCTGTCAAATCCAAAAACATCAGCATTGAAGGGTTGCAATTTAAAGATCCGGGCTCGTGGAATACGCAGGTTTTGTTGTGCGAGGATGTGACTATCCGAAATGTAAAACTTTTGAATGATGTTGAACTTGGCAATACCGACGGTTTTGATCCGGATGCCACACGGCGGATGCTGATTGAAGACTGTTTCGCCTGTTGTGGCGATGATAATGTGGCCATTAAAATCACTGGCAATTCGGGATTGGTGGGCAATGTCGATCAAATTACCGTTCGGAATTGTGTTTTCCTCACCAGAAAATCGTCGTTGAAAGTAGGAACCGAAACGCGCGGACAGGAAATGAAAAACATCCTTTTCGAGAACAACGATGTGATTGAGTCGGATCGGGGAATTGCCTTGTATGTCTCGGATGGCGCAACTTTGAGCAACATCATTTACCGGAACAACCGATTTGAACGAAACTATCCTGATCAACAGAAAAAAGCGATACATGTGGTGGTAAGCAAGCGAAATGAGGACAGTAAACTGGGTGAAATAAAAGATTTACTCATTCAGGATTGTACCTTTGAAAATAGCTTTCCAAAGAAATCGTTGGTAAAGTTCGAAGGCGATGGAATCGGAATTCGGATGGTCATTGATAATCTGGTGATAGAACGGAACCGCGTTGATTCGCAGGAGGAAGCAAAAATTGAAACGATTCAGTCTCAAGTCAGTTTTAAAGGTGTAAAATAAATTCAATGAATCTATTCCATAAAATATCTATACCAATTATACATCTATGAGAACAGCTACTAAACAAGCCATCATTTTTTCCCTTTTGTTATTCAGTTTCGCGGCCTTTGCCTACCAGCATCCGGGCGGAATGCACCCGGAAAAACAAATTGATGCAGTGCGAAAACTGATTAAAGCCAAAAGCCAGCCAACATTCGATGCTTACCGGCAACTGATTGGCAAGGCCGACTCGGCAGCGATGCACGAACTCCACGCGCTGGAAGATTTCAAGGTTCCGGGGTATTACATTGATCCGCTGATGCACCGAAAAAATTCGGCAGGTTTTCAGTCCGACTCGTTCGATGCCTACGCGTGTGCTTTGGCCTGGCAATTATCGGGCGATAAAAAATATGCCGAACAAGCCAAACGTTTCCTGATGGCCTGGGCCAACATCAACCGAAAATATTCCGATTTCGACGGACCTTTGGTGATGGCTTATTCCGGAACAGCCATGATTATGGGCGCCGAGTTGCTCCTCGATTACAAAAAGTGGACTCCCGCTGAACGCGAAAAATTCTTTGGTTGGGTGAAAGATGTTTACCTGAAAGCCTGTACCGAAATCAGAACCCGGAAAAACAACTGGGCCGACTGGGGGCGGCTGGGCTCGGTGCTTTGCGCACAGCTATTGGACAATGAGGCTGAAATGGCCGAAAACGTGCGATTGATAAAAAGCGACCTCTTTCACAAAATTGCCGGCGACGGACACATGCCCGAAGAAACACGACGCGAGAAAAACGGAATTTGGTACACGTATTTTTCGCTGGCGCCTATCACCGCATCCATGTACGTGGTTTACAACTCAACCGGCGAAAACCTGTTTACCTCGGTTGAAGGAGAAACATCGCTAAAAAAAGCACTCGATTACCTGTTTTATTACAACCAGCACCCCGATGAGTGGAAGTGGTTCAAAAACCCGAATCAGGGATCGCCGTCAAGCTGGCCAGGCAACCTGTTCGAAGCGCTTTCGGGCATTTACAACGAACCGGTATGGGCGCAATATGCCGAAAAAAGCCGCCCGATTTGCTATTCCAGGCACCATTTTGCATGGTCGTTCCCAACACTAATGCCCGCAAAACTAAATTTCAACCAATAATAATCCTGAAATGAAACGATTTTCAATTGTCCTGATCGTATTTGTCCTGATCTTTCAAACCATTCAGGCGCAACCTGAAAGAGATGCCCGAATGAAATGGTGGCGCGAAGCCCGTTTCGGCATGTTTATTCACTGGGGACCGTATTCGGTGCTGGGTGGAGTTTATAATGGGCACCAGCAGAAACGTGGCGGGGCCGAATGGATCATGAACCGTTGCAAAATACCGGTTGCCGAGTATCAGAAATATGCAGCATCGTTCAATCCGGTAAAGTTTAATGCCGAAATGATCGTGTTGCTGGCAAAATACTCCGGTATGAAATACATCATCATCACAGCCAAGCATCACGACGGTTTTGCCATGTTCAAGTCGAACGCCAGCAAATTTAACATCGTCGATTTTACGCCCTACAAAAAGGACGTGCTCGATGCGCTGGCTCAGGCTTGCCGCAAACACAACATGAAACTGGGTTTTTACTATTCGCAGGCGCAGGACTGGAATAATCCCGGTGGTTCGGCCGCCCGAAAAGTGATGTCTGAAGGTTGGGCTAATCCCGATTCAGCCCGGATTGACGCATTCACGGCGGCCAACAAAGGCCATTGGGATCCGGCGCAAATGACCGCGACAATGGACGAATACATCGATAAAGTAGCCGTTCCGCAAGTCAAAGAGTTGATGACCAACTATGGAGACGTGGCCGTTTTGTGGTGGGACACACCCACCGGGATGACCGACGAATATGCCCTGAAATTACAGGCTTTGCTGAAACTTCAGCCCAACATCATTACGAACGACCGTTTGAAACGGCCCAACTTTCCGGGCGATACCGGAACTCCGGAGCAAAAAATTCCCGGTCAGGATGAATTGGACGGCAAAGACTGGGAAACCTGCATGACCATGGGAAGTTCGTGGGGCTACAAAAGCTGGGACAGCAAATGGAAAACTCCGGAAACGCTGATCCGAAACCTGTGCGACATCGCCTCAAAAGGTGGAAATTATCTCCTGAATATTGGTCCCGATGCATTGGGACAGGTTCCGGAGCAAAGTATTGACGCATTAAAAGCGATAGGCTATTGGATGAAAACCAACAGCGAAGCCATTTATGCCACCAAGGCCAGCCCAATCGGAACTTTCGACTGGGGCCGCTGCACCCAAAAGCCGGAAAACGGAAATACCATTCTTTACTTTTCGGTTTTTGACTGGCCGGCTGACGGAAAATTGGTAATTCCGGGACTTCAGAATAAAGTGATCGAAGCCAGGTTGCTGGCATCCGGAGAAAAGTTGAAAACCGCTGCCGGAAACGATGGGCTTTCGATCAGTTTGTCCGCACAGGCACCCGATAAAATTGCTTCCGTAGTGAAAGTTACAGTGAAGGGACCTGTTGCCGGAAACTCTTCGGGAGCGACCAAAAAGATGAAAACCGGGGAACTGGATTAAAAGAGATGACGGAAATGAAAAATTTGATTTATCTGTTATTCTTTGTTTTGCCAATAGGATTATTGGCCCAGGTAAAAGGAGACGAGGACCCTGAAATGTTCAACCGAGCCCGCCTGCGCGATCAGAAGGCTATTGATGAAGCCCGGAACGGCTGGTGGACCGAATCGATGAAAACAGTCGATCAGCGGCTGGAGTGGTGGCGTGAGGCTCGTTTCGGAATGTTTGTTCACTGGGGAATATATTCGCTTCCGGCCGGAGAATGGAAAGGGAAACACGTTTCGGGATATGCAGAGCACCTCATGCGAAAAGAAAAGATTTTTAGAACCGACTATCTCGAACTGGCTCATCAGTTCAATCCGGTTGAATTCAACGCTGACGAATGGATTCGCACAGCCCGCGATGCCGGGATGAAATACTTTGTGATTACCGCCAAGCATCACGATGGTTTTGCCATGTATCCGTCCGAAGTTTCTGATTTTAATCTTGCCAGGCAAACACCCTTTAAACGTGACCCAATGGCAGAGCTGGCAGCAGCGTGCAAGAAATACGGGGTCAAATTCGGATTTTATTATTCCCATGCGTTTGATTGGGAGCATCCCGATGCTCCGGGTAACGATTGGGAATTCGATAATCCGGGCGGCGATTTGTTGTTGCACGGAGGATCCAATTGGTTTGATGTTGAACCACAGCGTCTGCCAAAAGCAATAAAATACGTTGATGAAAAAGCGATTCCGCAAATCAGGGAACTGATCACCAAATATCATCCCGACATTTTGTGGTTCGATACGCCACATAAATTACCCTTGTCAGAAAACATTCGCATCTTGAAGGCCATTCGGGAAACTGATCCAAATGTGGTCGTGAATGGACGTTTGGCGCGAAGTTCGGAAGCCATGTTGGGCGATTACAAAAATACTGCCGACCGTCCTGCCGAGTTTTTCCCGGTTGAAGGTGATTGGGAGGCTATTCCAACCACCAATGAATCGTATGGCTATCATCAGTTTGATAAAAGTCACAAGCCCGCTTCGTTTTTCGTGCAGTTGCTCGCAAAATCAGTGTCGCGTGGTGGCAATCTGTTGATGAATATTGGCCCGATGGGGAATGGAACATTTGATTCGGCCGATCTGAAGATATTGAATGGAATCAGCACTTGGATGAGCAAAAATGCTGAAAGCATTCACGGTGCCGGGGCTTCGCCGCTTCCGCTGCAATCGTGGGGAGTCGTTACTCAAAAAAGTAACCGTTTGTACCTGCATGTTTTCGATTGGCCCCGGGATGGTAAGCTGATTGTTGGCGGATTAAAGACCAAACCGGGGAAAGTCTGGCTACTGGCCGATAAATCACAAAAAAGTATCCCTGTAAAAGCATTGAAAACACCTGATATGGAATTGAAACTACCTTCAAATCCTTCTGATCCGGCCAATTCTGTCATCGTGCTTGAAATGAATGCTCCAGTGGAAAGTGATCCGGTCAGATTAATATCAGCCAGTGATCCGAATCATTTACTGTCGTTTGATGCTAAACTGAACGGAAAAGGCTGGCGATACGGCGACGGAAAATTGAAACGCTATTATGTGGAAAACTGGAAAAACAATGATCAGTCGGTTGAATGGAATTTCCGGCTGAACGAAACGGTTAGTTTTAACCTTGGACTGAAATTTACCGGCTCGACCGGAAGTGGAGGAAAAATCAGGACTGAAGCTGGCGGACAGATTTTTGAATCTGATATCCCTCAAAATCAAGCTGATAATGAAATTAACACATTGTCTGTTGGCACTGTACAGTTTGTGAAAGGCGAAAACAAGATTTGTCTGAAACCGATTTCTTTTGGAAAGAATGAACTGATCAAGCTTTTGGAAATTCAAATGATACCGGTTAAATATCAATTGCCATGATGCATAAAATGATTTTTTTGGCGGGCCTTTTCATTTTTCTGACGATTGTCAGCAAGGCTCAAAGTCCTGTCTGGACGGAAGTTGCTACCGGCGTTTGGAAGACAACTGTTGGCCAACCCGATCAATTCGATCTGCGGAAAGCAGCCGACGTTGCACCCAACCTAAGTGCTTTGGGAAAAATGGCGAAAGCCGAGTTTCCGCTGCCAAAGACAGAGATTTCATCCGAAGTTTCGGATGGGAGAACCTATTTGCGTTTTCCGCTGGTTAAAGAAGAAAAATTGTATGGCTTCGGCCTGAATTTTAAGACCGTTCAGCAACGCGGCAAAATTCTTCAGTTGCATGTCGATCATTACGGAGGTGCCGACAATGGCCGGACTCACGCTCCGGTGCCGTTTTATGTGTCGGACAAAGGTTACGGTGTGTTTGTAAGCAGCGCCCGTTACATCACGGTTTACGCCGGAACGGCTGTCCGGAAAGACAGTCCGAATGCTCCGGACCCCCGCGACCGCAATACCGACAAAAAATGGACATCACAACCATACTCGGATGCGGTTGAAATGGCGATTCCCGCTGCCGGAACCGAAATTTATGTGTTTGCCGGACCAACGCCGCTTGATGCAGTGCGCCGTTTTAACCTGTTTAATGGTGGCGGATGTTTGCCTCCTCGCTGGGGGCTGGGTTTCACCCAGCGGGTCAAATCGCTCTACACAGCCGATCAGGTGACGGAAGAAGCACGGCAGTTTGAAGAGAAAGGCTATCCGCTTGATTTCATCGGATTGGAACCCGGCTGGCAAAGCAAATCGTATCCATGCACGTTCGAGTGGGACAAAACACGTTTCCCCGATCCGGCGGGATTTGTAAAGGCCATGAAAGAAAAGGGCATCCGGTTGAATTTATGGACTAACCCATACGTTTCGCCCGCATCGCCAATTTATAAAGAATTACTCCCGCTCACCGGCTCGCATACCGTTTGGGGCGGAGTGGTAGCCGATTTAACCCTGCCCGAAGCCCAGAAAATCATGCTCCGTCAGATGGAAAAAGATCAGATCAATTTGGGTGTTAGCGGTTATAAAATCGACGAATGCGACGGTTACGACCGCTGGCTGTGGCCCGATGTGGCGAAATTTCCATCGGGGAACAGCGCCGATCAGTTGCGCCAAACCTACGGATTGCTGCTTCAAAAGATGACCACCGACTTGTACCGGCAGAAAAACGAACGTACGTTTGGTTTGGTTCGCGCGTCCAACGGCGGCGGATCATCGTTTCCCTACGTCATTTACAACGACTATTACAGCCACGAAGATTTTATTACGGCGCTCATTAACAGTAGTTTTTCCGGAGTATTGTGGACTCCCGAGGTCCGGGGTTCCAAAACCGGGGAGGAATGGGTCCGCCGCATGCAAACGGTTTGCTTTTCGCCCATGGCCATGATTAACGCCTGGGCCGACGGAACCAAGCCCTGGTCGTTTCCGGAGGTCGAAAAAGAAGTCAAAGAAATTGCATTACTCCGGATGCAACTGATGCCTTATTTCTATTCCGAATTTGCCAGGTATCACTTCGAAGGAACGCCACCTTTCCGGGCGATGAACCTCGAACCGGGTTTCGGAGGGCATTCGGTTTCCGAACTCAAAAATGCCAACCTGGGCGAAAATCCCTACGCCGAAGCGGTGACCAAAGAAATTAAAGACCAGTACATGGCTGGCGAGTATCTGCTGGTGGCGCCGCTTTTTAAAGGTCAGACCGAACGCGATGTCATTCTTCCGGAGGGAAATTGGTTCGACTTTTACTCCGGAAAACTGGTTGGCAACGGACAGGTGATTCGCGTTAAAGGAGAATTGGGCCGGATTCCGGTTTTTGTGAAAGACGGCGGAATTATTCCGATGATGCCCGCCCGCCTGCATGCACCCAAAGCCGGTGAGAAATTTGATTTGGAGATTCGTTACTACGGAACAAGGGCGTCAAATTACCAGCTTTACGACGACGATGGAGAAACGTTCGACTACGAAAAAGGAATCTACAGTTGGCGTGTCCTTTCGGTTATGCCAGATAAAAAGGGCAAGCTGACCGGAACAATCTCAAAAGCCGAAAAGGGCAAACCCGACAACGTTGGAAGCGTTGCGTGGAAAATGATGACAAACTAGATGGAAGTTAAAACTTATACTATGAAAAGATTAATACCCATTTTTTGCATGGTCGTTTTAAACCTGATTTCGCTGGCGGTGATGGGTAAAACTTCGGTTTATACCATCAAGTCGCTGGCAGAATACCAGTCGGCCGAGGCAAAAGCCATTGCCGGAGATACCATTTTATGGGCAGCCGGAACGTTTCACGACGTTGTTTGGGCAATCGGTAAAGACGGAATCCATGTCAAAGCCGAGCGATCCGGGGCGGTCATTTTCTCCGGAAGCAGCAAAGTGGAAATCAAAGCCAGCGGAACTACATTCAGCGGATTTCAGTTCATTGGTGGCAAAGCCGATGGCGATGTCTGTAAAATTTCAGGAAGTAATAACCGGGTTGAGCAGCTCAATTTTTCGGGCTATCACTCCAATTATTACCTGAATATCACTACAACAGGCCGCCGGAATGTCGTTCGGTACTGCAATTTCGAGAAGAAACCCGAAGACAAGCAGACTTCTGTACTGCAAATTCAGGTGGACGAAAAAGAACCCGGCTACAATGTAGTTTCGCATTGCTCGTTCAAAAATCACACGGCACCACCAAACGCCGGTGGCGATTACGGTATTGAAGCACTGCGCATCGGGTACAGCTATCAGGCCAAATTCATCAGCCGCAGCATCGTGGAGTATTGCTATTTCTATCGTTGTAACGGCGATGGCGAGGTAATTTCGTCGAAAGCACGCGAGAATGTTTATCGCTACAACACCTTCGACGACAACGGCGAATCGCACTTTACCCTTCGGCACGGAAGCGACAACGTGGTTTATGGCAACTTTTTCCTGAAAGGTGCCGGACTGCGCATCAAGGAAGGCCAGAATCAGATGGTTTACAACAATTACTTCGAAACCGGAAATTACTGGACGATCAGGCTGGAGAACTACAAAGTTGATCCGTTGAAAAACATCGTGATTGCCCACAACACGTTTGCCAACTCGGGATCGATGAGGTTGGGCGGCAAAGGCGATTTCCCGCCCGCCGATGTAAAAATAGTCCACAACTTTTTCTACAAATCTGCAGCTCCGGTTTTGGATGATCTGACCGGAAAAGAGACTTTCTTCGGAAATGCCTTTCAGGAATCACAAAATCCCAATCTTTCCGGATTTTATGCTGCAAACAGTCCCGTTCATGTTAATTCTGCCGGACTGATTCAACCAGCGAAACGAATTTCAGAAAAGAAAGCTTTTACACCCGTTGCTGTGCTGGACATTCCGGAGTTGAACGACGATCCGCAAATTGGCCTCGACATTTCAGGAAACAAACGCTCCGGAAAAAACAAATCGGCCGGATGTTTTGAACCATCGGGCAAAGCCAGAGAAGTAAAGCCTTACGCAACAGCACAAAATACTGGTCCCGGTTACCTGCGGAAAAATATTGGATTGGCTCTTCAAGTGGTTGAAAATGTGCGGAAAGCCACTGTTGCACAAGCCGAGCAAATGATGAAGGAAGAGCCGGTTACCGTGACGGCCTCGACGTGCAAACGCAGTGCAGGCGGCAAAAACGATTTTTACTCCGAAGGCGACTACTGGTGGCCCGATCCGGCTAATCCTTCCGGCCCGTACATTCAGAAAGACGGCCAAACCAATCCGGAGAATTTTGTTGCCCACCGGCTGGCCATGATTCGGTTGAGCGAGATTTCGGCCACACTTACTTCGGCCTGGCTGTTGACCGGCAAACCTAAATATACTGATCAGGTTTTGAAGCACCTGAATGCCTGGTTTGTGAATTCAGAAACGCGCATGAATCCGAATATGCTTTATGCACAGGCCATTTGGGGCAGGTTTACTGGTCGCGGAATCGGGCTGATCGATGCCTATCATTTCGTGGAAGTGGTTAGATCGGTTAAAATGCTCGAAAAGCACGGCGGCCTCACTGCCGAACAGGTTGCACCGGTGAAAGCGTGGTTTGCCGAATTCCTGAACTGGATGACGACCCATCAATACGGCATCGATGAGATGAATGCCAAAAACAACCACGGAACCTGCTGGGCAGTAACAGCGGCGGCAATGGCTGATTTGACCGGGAACAAGGAAATACTGAAAATGTGTGCCGATCGTTTCAAAACAGTATTCCTGCCTGCACAAATGGCCGACGACGGAAGCTTCCCGCTCGAACTGAAACGTACCAAACCCTACGGGTATTCGCTGTTCAACATCGATGCCATGTGCAATCTTGCCGAGATTCTCTCTACTCCTGACGACAATCTTTGGGAATTTTCAACGCCCGACGGCAAAAACCTGAAAAAGGGAATGGAGTATATTTTCCCATTCATCGCCGACAAATCGAAATGGCCGTTTGCCAAAGACATTTACATTTGGGAGGAATGGCCGGTACGTCAATCGTCGCTGTTATTTGCCGGTTTGGCGTATCAAAACGAGGAATATATCGCTACGTTTTTACGATTGCCCGCCAATCCAACCCATCCCGAAGTTATCCGGAATGTTCCGGTCAGGCACCCAGTAATTTGGCTGGTGAAATGAACTGGCGGCTTGCTAATAGCTGCTGGCAACCAGCCGCTAGCTGCTAGCTGCTGAAAAATATGAACACCCATAAACGAAACCGATTATGCTTTCCAAAAATACCTTCTTCGCTTTTTCGGGCCTCGCGGCCCTGCTGCTTTCCGGAGGAATTCAGGCGCAGCAAAAAAATGTGCTGTTTATTGCGGTTGACGATCTTCGGCCCGAGTTAGGCTGTTATGGTCATCCCATCATCAAGTCGCCGAATATCGACCGGCTTGCAGCTTCCGGAGTGCGGTTTACCCAGGCGTATTGCAATATTCCGGTTTGCGGTGCAACACGGGCCAGCATCCTGTCGGGATTACGGCCCAATGCCAGTCGCTTTGTCAATTTCGATTGCTACCTCGACAAGGATGTTCCCGGCGTGGTGAGTTTGCCCATGCACTTCCGAAACAACGGCTATCACACGGTTTCGCTGGGGAAAATATTTCACCATCAGGATGATAGTAAAGGAAGCTGGGATACCAATTGGCGGCCCGAAAATCCGAAAAACGGCATGTGGCAGGATTATCAGCTTCAGGAAAATATAGAGAAGAATAAAGGAAACCGTTCGCGTGGCTTGCCTTACGAAAAAGCCGATGTGTCCGACGATGCTTATTTCGACGGAAAAATTGCCGCGAAAGCCATCTCCGAACTTCAGGCCGCGAAGAAATCCGGTCAGCCGTTTTTTATGGCGGTGGGCTTCCTGAAACCGCATCTGCCGTTTAACGCTCCAACCAAATACTGGGATTTGTATCCCGAATCGTCGATCAAACTTCCCGACAACATGTACCGGCCCAAAGATGCACCCGATGCCGCCATGCACACGTTTGGCGAGTTACGCGCTTATTCCGACATTCCGCCAACTGGTCCGGTTTCCGAAGAAATGGCGCTGAAACTCATTCATGGTTATTACGCCTGTGTGAGTTACACCGATGCTCAAATCGGGAAAGTACTGAAGGCGCTCGAAGAATCAGGGCTGGCCGAAAATACGATCGTTGTGCTTTGGGGCGATCATGGCTGGAACCTGGGCGAACATGACTTGTGGTGTAAACACTGCAACTTCAGGAATGCGTTGCATACGCCGTTAATTGTGCGTGCCCCCGGGCACAAGCCGGGCGTTGTGGCCGATCAGTTGGTTGAATACGTGGATGTTTATCCAACGCTTTGCGATTTGACAGGATTGCCGAAGCCATTTCATCTTCAGGGGAATTGCCTGACCCCGCTTCTGGATGGTGAAAATCCGGCATGGAAAGATGCGGTTTTTTGCCGCTGGATCAAAGGCGAAACGATCGTCACCAAAACACATGCGTACACCGAATGGTACAACCAATCGGGTCAACCGGCACACGCGCGCATGTTGTTTGATCATACCAAAGATGCTGCCGAAAATGTAAACGTTTCAGAAAAGCCTGAAAACAAAGAATTGGTGGAAGCGCTTCACCAACGAATTGCTAAACATGTTGCTGAAAGGGAGCAAATACAGCTTCCATCAGGAAAAAGATAACACCATACCTAAACCAACAATCATGAAAAAACATTATCTGCTTATTTGCTGGCTTCTTTGTGCCGGCCAGCTTTTGGCACAAAATCCGCACATTTTAGTTAGCAATGACGACAAACAGGAGGTACTTGCCAAAATTAAACAGCAAGCCTGGGCAAAGACCATTTATTCTGAAATGCAAAAATCGGTGACTCCGTATGCCGATCGCCATCAAACCGATCCACAATGGATTTTGAGCCGTTACCTGATGAACCGTGTTCCGGGGAAACGCTACACCAAAGTTTATTCCGACAAAGGTGGCCAGCGACTCGTCAAATGGGAAGGCAACGCCCCTGTGCCAACAGTTCGGGTAAATACCTACCTCCGAACTCCGATCACCGAAAAAGGAACGTCGTACCGAAAACCGACCATCGAAGAACTTGTTCCGAACGATACCGCCAGGCTGATGAACCTTTTTAATCCGGAAACCAATCAAAAAGAATGGACCGATCCGCAAGCCTACATCACCAGTATTAACGGCGAAATAAACGATTTGGCGCTCGATGCCGCGATTGTATACTGGCTGACCGGCGAAGCCAAATATGCCCGATTTGCTGCCGATATTCTCGACCAGTGGGCGAAAGGGGCCTTTTATCAGGAACCCATCATTGGTCCGTGCCGAACCGGATTCCTCGATATGCAGACACTTGGCGACCAAAGCTTCCGGGCACTTATCCTGGCCTACGATTTCCTGAAACCCTACATGCGGCAACAAAATTATGACTTGCATTGGTACGAACCGGTCTTCGAAAAATTTGCATCGACGCTGGCTTTTCGCGGTTTCTGGAACAACAACTGGTATGCCGCCGAAAGTTCGACCCTCACCTTTGCCGCGTTGAGTCTCGAAAACAAGCAGAAACGCGATTATTACCTTCAGTTTATTCTCGAAAAAGACACCATCAACGGAGGATGCGGGCAACTGGCATTTCCATCGACCGTTGAAAAATGGCTGACGCACGATGGCCACTGGAAAGAACCGGGAGGCTATCACAACTATCCGGTTGGGAACCTGCTTGTTTCTGCCATGGCCCTCGAAAAGAACGGGTACGATATCTTCCGGAAATTTCCGGCAATGTTTCGGGCTTCGTACGCCATGCTCAAATATTCGTTTCCGAACCTGACAGTCGGTGCGTTTGGCGATACTGGCAGGGCCTCGCAAAGCGCCGAATCGCTCGAAATCGGATTGCTTGGGGCTGTGAAATACAATCAGCCTGAATTGCCCGAAATGCTTGCTTCGATGAAACAACTGACGGATGGCGGAATTTACAAAAGGGAAAAATCCGGTTTCCTGGGTTTGTTGTGTTTCCTTCCTGAAATTCCGGAGGCAAAAACTGCCTACCAATGGCCACGGACCGGAACACTGGAGTTTGCCCGCTATTTTCTGCAGCGCAACGGAACCGATCCGAAAACCGGACTGATGGTGGGCGTTCAGGAAGCAACCTATAACCACAACCATTGCAACGGAATGGCGATGGAATTGTACGGAATTGGCGAAGTTTGGGGTATCGACGCCGGAACCGGGCCTAACTACGAACATCCGCTGCACCAAAATTATTACAGTCAATGGGCGGCACACAACACGGTGGTCGCCGCCGGAATGTCGAGTGCGGTGCCATTCAGCGGTTCGGCCGGAACCAAAAATGTCGGGCAAATCGATCTGGCTGCTATGGAACCCATGCCCGATGAATCGGCAGTTTCTCCCAGCTTTTCGTTTACCGATACCCGGTATTTCGACAAATCGACCAAAACCAACCAGTCGCGCACGTTGGGTATTGTACGAACATCTGAAAAGACGGGCTATTACGTGGATATTTACCGGTCGGACAATACCATCAGCAACGATTACGTCTACCACAACATTGGCGATGCGGTATCGTTCCTGAATGAAAAACGCGAACCGCTGAAGACGGTTGAAGCCAACTATCCGGTTACCGAAAAGGATTATCCCGGATTCCGTTTTTATACTGAAGTCAAAAAACTGGAGAAATATGCCGGGAACCTGATTGCCCGCTTCGACATTCAGGACGAAAACCAGAACAAGCTTTTTATGCAGGCGCTGATTTCCGGAACTGGCGACCGCGATTATTTCCAGGCCATGTCGCCAAAGACCAAAACTGCCGGAAAACAATACAATGGAAAGCCACTGCCGTTATTTACCATTCGCACCGGGGCCGAAGCAAAAAGCCGACCTTTTGTGGTGGTTTTTGAGCCGTATCGGGGAGAAAACGGGAATTCGGTTGAGCGAATTTCGGTTGAAAAGCGAGCTGATGGCGATGTTTTTACCGCCTTAACCGTGTTTTGCAAAGGTGGCCTGAAACAACAGATTTTCCAGTCAGTGGATCCGAATCAAAAATTCACTTCAGGAACAGGAAATTTTAGCGGATATTACGGAATTGCAGGTTTTGAACGCGAAAAGCTAACTTCCATTTATCTTGGTAAGGGAACCGAAATTTCGCAGTCGGGTTATTCACTGAAATCAAAAACTCCCGATGGTTCTGCGAATTTGGCGATTACGGGTAAAAACCTGATTATTTCATGCAATCAGGAAACTGAAGTTGGATTACCTCTGACTGCAAAAAAAGTCTGGATGAAGCAAGGTTCCATTCGCAAAGAGCTTCCGGTTTCAAAATCAGCGAAGGGAATTTTGGTGACCGTTCCGGCAGTTGAGAATGGTGAAATCGTGTTGGAATAAGGCCTCCAAATATTGAGGGCGTGACTTGAAGTCACACCCTCAATAAAGCACTGACATTTTGAACATTACAGAGATTACACAAAATTCCTACTTTAGATTATCAGGATAAACAGAACCGGCACTTCAGATTATCATGTATTTTGGCTTTTAAAATTTCGCTAAACAAGAAAACCAACAATCAATTGTATGAACACATTCCTAAAGAAATCACTTTTCATCGTTTCGGTTCAGTTCATGTTTGCTTCGGCGCTACTGTCGCAAACCAACGAAAGCTGGACAGCCCCAAAAGCAACAGTTGAGCGATTATCAAAAAATCAAACCGAATTTAATTACTACGAAGAAAAAGTTCCGGCCTACACGCTTCCTGATGTTTTAACAACGGCGAACGGCAAAAAGATAACTTCGGCCAAACAATGGGAAAAGCTGCGGCGCCCCGAATTGCTGGAATTGTTCACCACGCAGGTTTACGGACGAGTTCCGGACACACCATACAAAACCGAATTCAAGCTCATCAAGGAAGATCCCAACGCGATGAACGGCGCAGCCACATTGAAATTGGTTGATATCAACATCTCGGCCAATAATAAAACGCTCACCATTCATCTCGGTCTTTTCACACCCAATAAAGCCAAACAACCGGTTCCGGCTTTTTTGCTGATATGCAACCGCCCGCCTGCTGAAAATATTGATTTCACCCGCGAAAAGAAAAGCGAATTCTGGCCCGCAGAAGAAGTGATTGCCCGCGGTTATGCAGTGGCCGCTTTTTATAACGGCGATGTGGATCCCGATAAACACGACAATTTTCAGGATGGAATTCATGCATTGCTCGATGCCGACCGAAACAACGAATCGTGGGGAACGCTGGCTGCCTGGGCCTGGGGTGCCAGCCGCTGCCTCGATTACCTGGTCACCGACAAAGCTATTGCTGCCGATAAAGTAGCAGTCATTGGTCACTCGCGCGGTGGAAAAACAGCGTTGTGGGCCGGGGCTGTCGATCAAAGGTTTGCCATGATTTGCAGCAACGAAGCCGGTTGCGGAGGCACTTCTTTGGCTCGCCGGAAGTACGGCGAAACCATCGATCGCATCAACAAATCGTTTCCGCACTGGTTCTGTACCAATTACAAAACTTACAGCAACCGCGAAAACGAAATGCCGGTTGACATGCACCAACTGATGGCTTTAATTGCCCCGCGCGCCTTATATGTGGCAGCAGCTTCCGAAGATTTATGGGCCGACCCTAAAGGCCAGTACCTCGCGCTGTACCATTCGCTTCCGGTTTACCGGCTGTACAACAAAAAAACAATTCTTCCTGAAGCCATGCCGCCGATGAACGTTCCCGTCCGGAACAACCAGGTGGCCTATCATGTGCGCGACGGAGTTCACAACCTGACACTGAAGGACTGGAATTTCTACATGGATCAGGCGGACAGGGTGCTAAAATAGGTGGAAGATAGAAGTCAGAAGAGCCGCTCCCGGAGCCTGTCGAAGGGAGCATTCAAATAATTAAACCTACCAAACAACCATGAATTTTAAAAATATCTTATTTCTAAGCCTCGCCCTAGTGGCATTCATTTTTTCAGGATATACAACTGCCCAAAACCCAAAAGCAAATGGCTACAAAGGAATCTGGTTTGCCCTGGGGCAGCCGTCGCAATACGGCGACAAATATTCCGGAGGATTGGGAACTTACACCGCCAACCACGTGCCCATGGCCATTTATGCTCCGGAGGTGAAAAAAACCTTTTTTACCTACGGAGGAACTACGGCCAAAAATGAAAAACATTTGCTGATTATAGTATCGTATTTCGACCACAAAAAAGGAGTTGTGCCTAAGCCGGTGATTGTTTACGACAAAGCCGGAGTTGACGATCCGCACGACAATGCGTCCATTTCGATCGACACCGAAGGTTACCTTTGGGTTTTTGTGAGCGGCCGAAATACTCGACGCCCGGGAATTATTTTCAAAAGCACGGTTCCCTACTCCATCGAGTCGTTTGAGCAAATCCGCGAAGGTGAAATGACCTATCCGCAGCCTTGGTGGACGGGCCAAAATGGGTTTCTGTACCTATTCACTAAATACACCAAAGGCCGCGAATTGTATTGGTCAACCAGCGCTGATGGCAAAACCTGGGCTCCCGACCAAAAGTTGGCTGGAATGGGTGGCCACTATCAAACCACCAACGTCCGAAATGGAAAACTCGTTTCGGCATTCAATTATCATCCCGGAGGAAATGTGGACAAACGCACCAATCTTTACGTGGTAATGACCGACGACAACGGCAAAACCTGGAAAACCGCGGATGGTAAAGTGCTGCAAACACCCTTCACTGACACGCACTGTGCCGCATTGGTGCGCGATTACGAAGCCGAAAAGAAGCTGGTGTACATCAACGATGTCAATTTTGATGAAGCCGGAAACCCGATTGTCCTGGCAGTCATCAGCAACGATTTCCGCCCCGGGCCACAGGGCGATCCGCGTGAATGGACGATTGTTCACTGGAAAAACAGGCAATGGAATTTTCACAAAGTTTGCAACTCGACACACAACTACGACATGGGTTCGTTGTATGTAGAAGGCAAAGTATGGCGGATTATTGGCCCAACCGAGGCTGGCCCGCAGAAATACGGAACCGGCGGAGAAATGGCCCTTTGGGAAAGTTCGGACGAAGGCCTGAGCTGGAAGAAGATCAGAAATGTTACCCAAAACAGCGTGCAAAACCACTCGTATGCCCGTCGCCCGCTCCAGGTTCATCCCGATTTTTATGCTTTTTGGGCCGATGGAAATGCCGATCAGTTTTCGGAATCGAAGCTTTATTTCTGCAACCGAAAAGGCGACAAAGTAGGACAATTGCCTTATGAAATGACTTCAGAATTTGCTAAACCAAAACTGCTGAAATAATTTATTTTTAAAATTACACCGATCAACAGAAAACGATCAGAATCCAACACAGTGAAAGATTCTGATCGTTTCCCGTTTAACTGTCAGACTCTTGCCAACGGCCGAAATAATTTGCTTTTCTGCTAAAAGTTCTACCTTTGAAATAGAATTTGGGGGAAGATGCAGCAGATTATAAGTGATAACAAATTGTGGGAAGATTTCAAAAAAGGCGAGAAATATGCCCTTTCGCACATTTATTACCACTATGTGGATCAATTGTTTCGCTACGGCAGAAAATTCTCGACCGACGACGATCTGATCAAAGACACCATTCAGGATTTGTTTTTCGACCTCATCCGCACCCGCGACAACCTCGGAAACACCAACCACATCTATTTTTATCTCCTGAAAGCTTTCCGGCGACGGCTGTTCAAAAACATCAGCGACCCGAGAAAGATTCAAACGACCGATGATGTATCCGAAGAACAAATACCCCATATCGTTTATTCCATTGAAGACGACCTGATTCAAAAAGAACAGCTTACCCGAAAAGAAGAGCTGATTCGCAAGGGACTTTCGGAATTGAGTCCCAGGCAACGCGAAATCCTTTATTACCGTTTTACCTGCGATTTTGAGTATGAGCAGATCTGCGAAATCATGTCGATGAAGTACGATTCGGCGAGGAAAATGGTTTTTCGCGCGTTGCAATCCCTTCGCGAGCATTTGGCCGAATCGAATATATCTCTGTTGTTTCTTTACAATCAGCGATTTACAACTTTGTAGATTTTTTTTTGATTTTTTGAGTCCACAAAAATTTACTTTTGTCCTTTATATGTATGACAATATACATCAGAATTCATCATGAAAAAAGAATATCTCAACCTGTCGCTGGAAGAACTCATCGAAAACCGCGAATTCGTGGGCTGGGTTCTCCGTGGGAAAAATCACAAACAATGGGAGGCTTTCGTTGCTGAAAATCCTGACTTTAAGGCGGTAACTGCAAAGGCCCGGAAAATTGTTGAACTGTTGCGCGACAGCCACGAGCCGATGAGTGAAGAAGACGTACTCGTACTCTGGAAAAACATCGATCAGTTCGACAATCAGTTTAAAGCTCAAAAATATCGCCGGAATTTCAGAAGCGTGCTGAAATATGCGGCCATTTTCATCCTGGCATTAACTACGGGAGCAACTGGATTTTATTTGCTGACCCTGAATCAAAATGAGTACGTTTTTTCAACTTCGGTTGGCTCCGATCACCAGTCGCAGTTACTCCTTTCGAACGGAACCACAGTTGAACTCGACAAACAAAACTCCAAAATCACACTCAGTTCCGATCAGCAAATCACGATCGACAACGATAAAACCATCGATCTGAGCCAAACCCCGGCAACCGACCCTTCGAAAATGAATGAAGTGGTTATTCCTTTCGGGAAGAAATCACAGTTAATCCTCGAAGACGGCACCAAAGTATGGCTTAACGCCGGAAGCCGGATGGCTTTTCCAACCAAATTCGGGAATAAAAAGCGCGAAGTTTTTCTGGAAGGTGAAGCTTATTTTGAAGTGGCGCACAACAAAAATCTGCCTTTTTGGGTCAACACCAGCGACATTTCAGTAAAAGTTCTGGGTACACGCTTTAATCTGTCGGCCTATCCATCCGATCCGCTCACCGAAACCATCCTCGTCGAGGGGAAAGTTGCCGTTACCGAACGTTCAGCCATTGGTTTCCTGGGAAGTGAAATCATTTTATCGCCGAGCCAGAAAGCCAGTTTCAGCAAGGATAACAAAACTATTTCGGTAGCGAACGAACCCGACGTAGAGTTTGCCATTGCCTGGACCGAAGGCTGGTTTAAATTCTCGCAACAAAGCCTGAACGATGTGCTGCATAAGCTCGAACGTTACTACAATGTTCAGTTTGTTTTCGATCGCAGTTTTTCGGTCGACGACCTGATCACCGGCAAACTCGACCTGAAAGAATCGATTGATCAGGTGATGATTGCGCTGTCGGATGTTGCTGACATTGAATTCCGTATCAACGGAAACCAAATACGAATCGAAGAAAAACTAAACCAGATACAATTGAGGAAATAAAAAAGAAAAGCCGGTAAGTCCGCCAACCTACCGACTTTGATGATTGATTACAATAACGTTTAATGTAAACTTTTCAAATTTATGGAAAAAAACCGTACGCGGAAATGCATCCCTCCGGATCGCATCTCCAAAATCTTGTTGCGAATGAAACTATTGGCATTTTTCGTTTTAATTACGATGGTTACCACTGCCGCGAGTACCTACTCGCAGCAAACCAAATTCAAGCTGAGGCTGAATGGTGTAACCGTAAGGGAAGTGTTTCGTGAGATTGAAGAAAACAGCGAGTTCATTTTGCTGTACAACGAAAAACAGCTCGATGCAAACCGCAAAGTTACCGTCAAAGCCGACAACGAATCGGTTGAATCGATTCTGAACCAGGTTTTTGAAGGCACTACAAACAGCTATAAAATCTACGATCGGCAGATTGTGATTTTATCGCCCGACATGAAAGAGTTGCCCAACATCATTAAATCGGGAACCCGGACTGAGCAGAAAAAAGACATCTCTGGAACCGTGAAAGATGGAAGCGGATCACCCCTTCCGGGAGTGAGCGTTGTGGTAAAAGGTACCAATACTGGTGTCATAACCGACAACAACGGTCAGTTTAAGCTTTCGGTGCCCGGCGATGCCAAAATCCTGGTTCTCTCGTTTGTTGGAATGAAAACCCAGGAAGTAGCTATTGGCTCGCAGAGTTTTTATGCCGTAACACTCGAAGAAGAAACTGTTGGTGTTGACGAAGTTGTTGTGGTAGGGTTCGGTACTCAGAAAAAAGTAAACCTGACCGGATCAGTTTCAACCGTAAGTTCGGAAGTGCTCGAATCACGTCCGGTACAGAACATTGGACAGGCGTTGCAGGGTGTTGTTCCCGGATTGAACTTTCAGACTTCAGGTCTTGGCGGGGAGCTCAATCAGCAACTAAGTTTTAACATTCGCGGTGCCGGAACAATTGGAGCCGGATCAACTGGTTCTCCCTTGGTTTTGATCGATGGGATGGAAGGCAACCTCAACGCCATCAACCCTCAGGATGTCGAAAGCATTTCGGTACTGAAAGACGCCGCCGCTGCATCGATTTACGGATCGCGTGCACCATTCGGCGTAATCCTGATCACGACTAAAACCGGAAAATCGGGAAAAACAACCGTAAACTACAACAACAATTTTAAATGGACGGCTCCGATTGGTCTTCCGAAGATGATGGACTCGTACACCTTTGCTTTATATTGGAACGAAGCAGCTGCCAACGACGGCGAAGCTGCCAAGTTCTCGCAGGAAGTCATCGACCGTATCGTTAAATATCAGAACGGCGAGATTGACTACGGAACCATTCCAAATACCAATGGCGACCGCTGGCAGTATTATGCTGGTTCGAACGCCAACACCGACTGGTTTAAAGAACAGTATAAAAGTTCAGCTTATGCACAGGAACATGCCATAAGCCTGAACGGAGGTAACGAAAGTGCCCGCTATTACGTGTCGGGTAATTTCCTCGATCAGGGTGGTTTGTCGCGCCATGCCGGCGACGAATTCAACCGCTATACCATCACCGGAAAGCTGAACACGACCATCAGCAAATATGTGAAGTTCAATTATAACTCCAAGTTCATCCGTGAAGACTACGAAGAAGCAACGCACCAGTTCGACCTCTTCTTCCACAACATTGCCCGCCGCTGGCCCACCGTTCCAGCCAAAGACCCGAACGGATTCTGGAGCGATCCTTCTGAAATTGCCCAATTGGAGCAGGGTGGTCGTACCAACGATCAGACCGACTACATCTATCAGCAGGGACAACTCATTATCAATCCGCTGAAAGGCTGGAACATTTTTGCTGAAGGAAATTTCAGGGTAACCAACAACAACTACCACCAGGAATATTTGCCGGCCTATTCGTACGACGTCAATAAAAACCCTTACGCACTGGCAGTAGGCTGGAACTCGGCCGGTTATTCATCGGTTTATGAATACAACCGCAAAGACAATTTCTTTACCTCGAACATTTATTCGGATTACGAATTCAAACTGAATGATGCCCACTACTTCAAAGTAATGGCCGGATTCAACTCCGAACTGATGAAATACCGCACCGTTGGAGCTACCAACATTAACCTGATCACACCAAGTTTGCCCACCATTAATACCGCAGCGGGTTCGGCAACCTACAAGCCAGCTGTTTCGGGTCAATATCAGCATTGGGCAACAGCCGGTTTCTTCGGTCGTTTAAACTACAATTTCAAAGAACGCTACCTGTTGGAAGTAAATGCCCGTTACGACGGTACATCACGCTTCATGGAAGACAAACGCTGGAATTTGTTCCCATCGGTTTCGTTGGGATGGAATGTTGCTAAGGAAAACTTCTGGGCGTGGGGCGACCTTATTCAGGTATTCAAACTTCGCGGATCGTTTGGTGATTTGGGTAACCAGAATACGTCCAACTGGTATCCGTTTTACGCAACCATGCCGGTATCGATTGGCAACGGAAGCTGGCTGATTGGCGGTGCCAAACCCAACACATCGAGTGCTCCGGGCATCATCAGTTCATTACTGACCTGGGAACGCGTCAGAAGCTGGAACGTTGGTTTCGATCTGGCCATGCTTCAAAATAAACTGAACGTGAACTTCGACTACTTCAACCGTATGACTTACGATATGGTAGGTCCGGCTCCTGAATTACCGGTCATTCTGGGGACCAGCGTTCCGCAGATCAACAACGCCGACATGAAATCGTACGGTTTTGAGCTGGAAGCCAAATGGCAGGACAAAATTGGCAAAGTGAACTACTCGGTTCGCGCCGTATTGTCCGACGACCAGCAGGAAGTAACCAATTACCCGAATCCAACCGGAAACATCAGCAACTGGTACAATGGCCGCAAATCGGGCGAAATATGGGGTTATACCACCATCGGCATTGCCAAAACCCAGGCTGAAATGGATGCACATCTGGCCAATGTTAGTCAGAGTTCGCTGGGAAGCAAATGGGGAGCGGGCGACATCATGTATGCCGACCTGAACGACGACAAGAAAATCGACGGCGGGGCAGGTGTTCTCGGAAATACCGGCGACCGCACCATTATCGGTAACAGCACTCCGCGCTATCGCTACAGCGCCGATATTACAGCCGACTACAAAGGATTCGACCTCCGGATTTTCATTCAGGGTGTTGGTAAACGCGACTGGATGCCCAACGGACCCTATTTCTGGGGAGCTTCGGGCGGTATGTGGCAATCGGCAGGTTTTACCGGTCACATGGATTATTTCCGCGACGAAAATTCGGTGATGGTGAAAGCCGGAATGGCCGATGTTAACACCGATTCGTATTTCCCGAAACCCTATTTCAACACAGGTAAAAATCAGCAGACCCAAACCCGCTATTTGCAAAGTGCTGCTTATGCCCGCTTGAAAAACCTTCAATTGGGCTACACCCTTCCGAATACCATTTCGTCAAAAGTTGGAATTGCCAAGGCACGGTTCTTCGTTTCAGGAGAAAACCTGTTGACCCTCACCAACATGATCAAGATTTTTGACCCGGAAACGGTAGCACTCAGCGGCTGGAACGATGGAAAAACCTATCCATTAGCCAAGGTTTATTCATGTGGTCTTAGTGTTAATTTTTAATTCGTTGTATCTATGAAAAATAAATTTCGAAATAAAATACTGGTGCTGATCTTTGCTGTTTCGGCCCTTGCCTTTGCCGGTTGCGAAGATTACCTCGACCGCGCACCTCTTTCGAGCGTTACGCCCGACGACTATTTGTGGAACGAATCCGATCTGGCTTCGTATGCCATCGCCCGATACAGCTTTCCAACCCACGACGGATGGGGCCCGGGAACACACTCTATCGACAACCATACCGACAATCAGGCAACCAGCGGGTATTCGAGTATCTGGACTCCAGGCGAATACCGGGTTCCGCAATCGGGTGGAAGCTGGGACTTTTCGGCTATCCGCAATAACAATTATTTTATACAAACCGTTGTTCCACGCTGGAAAGCTGGTAAAATTGCCGGTGTAACTGCCAACGTTAACCATTACATTGGCGAAGTTTACTTCATGCGTGCCTACGAATATTTCAAGAAAGTGCAGGCTTTTGGCGATTTCCCCATCGTGAAAACCACCTTGGAAGATAAAATGGAAGTGTTAATGGAAGCCTCCAAACGTCGCCCGCGCAACGAAGTGGCCAGGTTCATTATTTCCGATTTGGATTCAGCCATCTCGCTGCTGATCAACACTCCTCCCGGAGGTAAAAACCGCATTACCAAAAACGCTGCGCTCCTTTTCAAATCGCGCGTTGCTTTGCACGAAGCAACCTGGTTAACTTACCACAAGGGAACTGCTTTTGTTCCCGGAGGTACCGGATGGCCAGGAACTGGTAAAGTAGCTAATTTCAGCATCAGCATCGACAACGAAATCAACTACTTCCTCACCCAGGCGATGGATGCTTCAGCACAGGTGGCCGACGCCGTTCCGCTGGTAAACAATACCTAAGACAATGGCTACGACTCGTCGAATAATCCGTATCACAAGATGTTTGCCAGCGACGACCTTTCGGGTTACTCAGAAGTTTTATTGTGGCGGAAATATGATCCGACTGTAGGTATCAATCACAATGTGAACCACTATGTGAACCAGAATGGCGGAAACACTGGTTTTACCAAGGGGTTTGTTGACAACTTTGTGATGAAAAACGGGCTGCCCATTTATGCTTCTGCCTCGGGCTACAAAGGCGACGACGATTTGACACTGGTTAAAACCGACCGCGACAACCGTTTGCAGTTGTTCATGAAAATACCCGGAGAACTTCGCTTTACCGATTCGAAACAAGCGAACGGTACACCGATTCTGGAAGGCAACCCCGACATTATCGGGTTGCAGGAAACCCGCTATGTAACCGGTTATGCCCTGAAAAAAGGTATGGGTTATATCACTGCACAAGCTGTTGGTAGCATGGGTTCAACCGGAAGTATTGTTTTCCGCGCTGTTGAAGCTTACCTGAACTATATCGAGGCCTCGTACCTGAAAAACAAAAGCCTCGATGCCAAAGCTACCCAGTACTGGAAAGCCATTCGCACCCGCGCCGGAGTTGATCCAGATTTCAACGTAACCATCAATGCCACCGATATGACCAAAGAAGCCCTCAACGACTGGGGTGCCTATTCGGCCGGACAAATGCTGAGCGACAAAACGCTGTATAACATCCGTCGCGAACGTCGTTGCGAACTAATGGCCGAAGGAATGCGCATGTTCGACCTCAAACGCTGGAGAGCCCTCGATCAAATGAAAACAACTCCATACATCATCGAAGGATTCAAACTTTGGGGCCCAATGCAGGACTGGTATAAAAATACCGACGGCACATCGAAGCTGATTGAAGCCGGAACTGTAGGTAAAACCGCTAACGTTTCCAAAAAATCGGAAAGCCTTTACCTGCGTCCGTACCGCGTCAACCTGGCAACAACCAACCTGGTGCGCGACGGTTACCGCTGGGCAACAGCTCATTACCTGGAACCCATCGCCATTCAGCACTTTATCATTACAGCCACCAATACATCCGATTTAACCACTTCGGTCATTTACCAAAACCCGGGATGGCCACTAACCGCCAACAACGGCGCTACTGAATAACACCTTTCGGTTATTCAACGGTCAATTCCAAATTCAGATCGCGTAAACACAGGAGCTTTAAACTTCTTCACTTTACGCGATCTGTTTTCTGTAAACCAATAACATTATGAGAAAAGCTTACCTATTACTCGTCATTCTTTTTTTGCTATCGTGCGAAAAATCCACTTCAGGCGACTGGAACCTGATCTGGAGCGATGAATTCACCACCGACGGAAAACCGGATGCCACCAAATGGACATTTACCCCCCGCGGCACTTCCGACTGGAACCGATACTGCGTGGCCGATACCACTACAGCCGTTGTCAAATCAGGAAAACTTTACCTGAAAGGCCGATTGACAGGTTCTGCAACCGAAAAGTACAAAATAGGCGGAGTTCAGTCGAAAGGAAATTTCTCGTTCAAATACGGGAAAATCGAAGTCTGTGCACTGTTGGGCAAAGGCAAAGGCTCGTGGCCGGCTATCTGGATGATGCCCGAGAAAAGTGTTTACGGCGGATGGCCCAAAAGCGGCGAAATCGACATCATGGAACAACTGAATTTCGACGCCATCTTCTACCAGACGGTGCATTCCGACTATGTGGACATTCAGAAACAAAAAGACAATCCGAAATATTACACCACCACTCCGTTCAAAACGGGCGAATTCAATGTTTTCGGGCTGGAATGGTACCCCGACCGGCTCGATTTCACCATCAACGGGAAGCAAACGTTTTCCTATCCCCGGGTGGAAGGCAAAGGTTCGGCACAATGGCCGTTTGATCAGGAATTTTACATGATCCTGAATCAGGCGCTCGGCGGAAACTGGGTTGGAAGCATCACCGACAGCGATTTGCCGGTACAAATGGTGGTTGATTGGGTGCGGGTTTACCAAATGGATTAAAAGATACCTACCTTTACTGAACTAATACCAATACCAATGAGCAAACTTAGAACTTTAACCAGCGCCGGCCTGATGGCCTCTGTGGCTCTCTCAGGCTTTGGTTCCGAAAAAATCAAACAGGACTATCAACAACCCAATATCATCTTCTTTTTGGTTGACGACATGGGATGGCAGGATACTTCTGTTCCGTTGTGGACACAAAAAACACCGTTTAATCAGTTGTATCAAACACCCAACATGGAACGTCTGGCCGCGCAGGGAATGAAGTTTACCCAGGCTTATGCGTGTACCGTTTGCTCGCCCACCCGCACCAGTCTGATGACCGGCATGAACGCCGCCCGCCACCGGGTGACCAACTGGACGCTGAACCGAAATGCTTCGGTGGATGCCGCCGACAAAGTACTTGATTTTCCGAAATGGAATGAGAATGGTCTCCAGCCGGTTGATTCCATCAGCCGGTCGGTTTACGCTACCACGCTGCCGCAACTGCTCCGGGCCAACGGGTATTTTACCATTCACTGCGGAAAGGCGCACTGGGGCGCCACAAAAACTCCCGGATCGGAGCCCCGAAACCTGGGATTCGACATCAACATTGCCGGACATGCTGCCGGTGGGCCGGGAAGTTACCTGGGCGAAAAGAATTTCGGCAACAAAGAGAAAGGCGGCTATACCCTGCCCTGGGGAATTCCGGGCCTGGAAAAGTACCACGGAGATACCATCAACCTCACCGAAGCGCTGACCCGCGAAGCCATTCAGGCGCTTGACAAATCGCGAACCACCAGCAAACCGTTTTACCTGTACATGTCGCACTATGCCGTCCACGCACCGCTGGAGCCCGACCACCGCTTTTACCCAAAATACAAGGCGATGGGTTTACCTGAGCCTGAAGCCCGGTATGCGTCGATGATCGAATCGATGGACAAAAGCCTGGGCGACCTCATGAATTATCTGGAAGAAAAAGGCTTGACCGAAAATACCATTATCCTGTTTATGTCTGACAACGGCGGACTTAGTGCGGTAGCCCGCGGCGGGCAACTCCACACGCACAACGCTCCTTTGCGCAGTGGAAAAGGCTCGGCTTACGAAGGAGGAATCCGCGAGCCCATGATCGTGAAATGGCCCGGTAAAGTAAAGCCGGCATCGGTGTGCAACGATTACCTGATTATCGAAGACTTTTTCCCGAGTATTCTGGAAATGGCCGGTATCAGAAAGTACAAAACCGTGCAAAAAGTGGACGGAAAAAGTTTTGTCCCGATGCTGACTCAAACCGGAACAACGGCCAGCAATCGCGACCTGTTCTGGCATTATCCGAACAGATGGGGAGAAACCGGACCTGGTATCGGCACCACAAGCACCGTCCGCAGTGGCGATTGGAAACTGATTTACTGGTACAAAGATCAGACATTCGAACTGTACAACATTGCGAACGACATTGAAGAAAAAAACAATCTGGCCCAAAGCGAACCGCAAAAAGTAAAAGAACTGGCTTCGAAACTGGGAAAATATCTCCGGAGTGTGGATGCCCAGCGACCAGTCCGAAAAGACAATCAGCAACCGGTTCCATGGCCCGATCAACTCTAACAGACAAAGAAAATCCCCTGAAAAAATGAACTCAAATCTGATATTATTTTGTGGTTTGGCAGCCAGCGCTGCCGGTCCGGCGATGGCAGCTCCAAAAACTGCGTTGCCCAAACAGCCCAACATCGTTTTTATCATGACCGACGATCACTCGTACCAAACGCTGAGCGCCTACGATCGCCGTTTCATCCAAACTCCGGGCCTCGACCGCATCGCCGGCAAAGGTGTGTTGTTTACCAACAGTTTCGTGGCCAATTCCATTTGCGGGCCAAGCCGGGCCTGCATGTTAACCGGCAAACACAGCCACTCCAACGGTTTCCGCGACAATCACGACCAGTTCGACGGAAGCCAGCAAACGTTTCCCAAACTTTTGCAGCAGGCTGGCTATCAAACCGCCATCATCGGGAAATGGCACCTGAAAAGTGAACCAACCGGTTTTAATTACTGGAATATTCTTCCTGATCAGGGCAACTATTACAACCCTGATTTTATCGACAAAAATGGCAAAAAACGGTTCGAAGGTTATGTAACCAACCTGATCACCGATTTCAGCATCGACTGGATGAAACAGCGCGACGCCACAAAGCCTTTCTGTCTGCTGGTGCACCACAAGGCTGTTCACCGCATTTGGATGCCCGAGACCAAATACCTGAAACTATTCAAGGATCAGAAATTCCCGATACCGTCGAATTTTTACGACGATTACTCCGGAAGGACTGCCGCCGGGAAACAGGAAATGAGCATCATCAAAGACATGGACCTGGTGTACGATCTGAAAATGCTCGACAAGGAAGGCATTATTCAAACACACTACCGAAATGCCTACAAAAACGGCGAATACGCCCGCATGACCGATGCCCAGCGCAAAGCGTGGGACGAAGTATATGATCCGATTATTCGTCATTTTCTGGAAGCCAAACTCGAAGGAAAGGCGCTGGCCGAATGGAAATACAACCGCTACATGCAGGATTACCTGGCCAGTGTCCGGTCGCTCGACGATAATGTGGGCCGTCTGCTCGATTACCTCGACGAAAGTGGCCTGGCCGAAAATACTGTGGTGGTTTACACTTCCGACCAGGGATTTTACATGGGCGAACACGGCTGGTTCGATAAACGGTTTATGTACGAGGAATCGTTCCGCACACCACTTTTAATGCGTCTCCCCAAAGCTTATCACGCTCATGGAAAGGTTAGCCAACTGGTTCAGAATATCGACTATGCCCCAACCTTTCTGGAACTGGCCGGAGTTTCGGTCCCTGAAGATATTCAGGGCCAATCGCTCCTCCCCTTGCTGAAAGGCGAAAAACCGGCAGGCTGGCGAAAGTCGCTTTATTATCATTTCTACGAATTCCCCGGAGAACATGCAGTCCGCCGGCATTGCGGCATCCGAACAGATCGCTACAAACTCATTCATTTTTACAACGACATCGACACCTGGGAACTGTTCGATCTGAAGAAAGACCCGTCGGAAATGACCAACCTCATCGATAATCCGAAGTACAAACCGCTGATCGACGATCTGAAAACACAGTTGAAGCAGCTTCAGGAAAAATACAACGACCCGATAATCAGTCAATAGAAGCAACCATGAAATAGCCATAAGAGGTAAAGTTCATACCAAACGAAAAATGAATAATGGCTATTCCATTTCGTTGTATTCTTTGGAAAATAAAATGCAGTTGATACGCATATTTTAAGACGACAAACGAAAATTTATACAAATGAAATATCTAAAAAATCTGATCATTGCGTTCATTGTTTTACTGTCAACGAATGCGCTTGCTCAGCTTCCCAAACCCACGCCACTTCAGATGGAATGGCAAAAGATGGAGCAAATTGCTTTCGTCCATTTCAGCATCAACACGTTTACCGATTTGGAATGGGGCTACGGAAACGAATCGCCCGCGCTGTTCAACCCGACACAGCTCGACTGCCGCCAATGGGTGAAAATATGCAAGGATGCCGGGCTGAAAGGCATCATTCTCACAGCCAAACACCACGACGGGTTTTGCCTCTGGCCTTCGAAGTACACCGAACACAGTGTGAAGAATTCGCATTGGAAAAACGGCAAAGGCGATGTAGTCCGCGAATTTTCAGAAGCATGTAAAGAATATGGCCTGAAAATGGGGCTGTACCTTTCGCCCTGGGATTGCAACCACCCGGCCTACGGAAAACCCGAATACAATCAGTACTTTAAAAACCAGCTCACCGAGTTGCTCACCAATTACGGCGAACTGTTCGAAATCTGGTTCGACGGGGCCAACGGCGGGCGTGGTTACTACGGAACCGACTCGCTGCACAACCGCAGCATTGCAGCCGATTATTACGACTGGAAAGGGTTTGTGGGAATTGTGCGCAAACTGCAACCCGGGTGTATTGTTCACGGCGGAGGCCTGCCCGATATTCGCTGGGTGGGTAACGAAGAAGGACATGCCGCCGAAACGCATTGGAGCGCCGTTCGCCCGAACGATCAGTTCGATAAAGATAAAAGTCATCCGCAGCAGTTGAACACCGGCCACGAAAACGGAACCCGCTGGCTTCCCTCGGAAACCGACGTGTCGGTGCGCCCGGGCTGGTATTACCATGCCTTCGAAGACCACAAAGTGAAAACCCTGCCCAAGCTGATGGATATTTACTACGAAAGTGTTGGGAGAAACAGTCTGCTGTTGCTCAACCTAAGCCCCGACAAACGCGGGTTGGTTCATCCCATCGATTCGGCCCGGCTGCTGGAATGGAAGCGCCAGCTCGACCTCGATTTCAGCAAAAACCTGATCGGCAAAAACTGCCGGTTTTCGTCCGGAGAACCCAAAAACCTGAAATATGCCTTCGACAAAGATTTTAACTCGTACTGGCAGGCCAACGGCACAACCGGAACTCTGGAAATTGATTTTGGAAAGGAAATTACCTGCAACCGGCTGCTGCTTCAGGAATATATTCCGGAAGGACAAAAAGTCAAAAACTTTGCGGTGGACATTTGGAATGACGGCAATTGGACCGAACTGACCAAAGCTACCACGATCGGGTACAAACGAATCCTTCGGTTTTTGCCGGTTCAAACGCAGAAAATACGCATCCGGATTGAAGATTCGCTGGCCCCAGCCATGATTTCGACTGTGGCGGTTTACAATGCCCCGGTTCTGTTGGCTCAACCCGAAATCAGACGCGATCAGTCGGGCAAAATCACTATTCTGTCGCCCGACAAGATTGGCGAAATTTATTACACCACCGACGGAACCCAACCCACCCGAAACGCTGCCCGATACAGCCAGCCTTTCGTGCTCGATGGCCCGGCGACCGTCAAAGCAATGATTTGCAATGGTCCCGACAATCAGGGAGAAACCACAACCCATAAATTTTCGGGCTCGAAATCGGGATGGAAAGTGGTGGGCGAAGCCAAAGCGAATCCGGCACTTTTCGACGGAAATCCCGGATCGACCTGGATCAGCAAAAAAGGTGTGAAAAGCATTGAAATCGATTTGGACGCAGTAACCACTTTTCAGGGGATAAGCTATTTGCCCGATCAATCGCGCGGAAACTACGGCATTGCCCTGAACTATATCGTTTCGGTCAGCCATGATGGCATCAACTGGGAGCCTGCGGCCAAAGGCGAATTCTCCAACATCCGCAACAACCCGATCAGGCAAACCATTCGGTTCGAAAAACCGGGTCAGGCCAGATTCCTGAAACTTGAAACATCTTCGATTTCCGACGGACATCCTTCGTTGGGAATTGCTGAACTCGATCTGATCACTGATTAATAAAATCAAATTTCAAGAAATGAAGAAATATAAAATCATCACATCAATTCTCGTGCTTATGGCTTTGGGCTTCTCCGGATTCGCGCAATCCGAAGGAATCAAATTCAACGATAACTGGCAGTTTAAGCTGAGCCCGTCGAACACACCCAACGATCAGGAACTTGAAAAAACGCCGTGGCGCGACGTTCAACTTCCGCACGACTGGAGCATCGAACTAAACTTCGACGAGAACAGCCCGAGTGGCAACCGCGGTGCCAGTCTCCGTGGCGGAACAGCCTTGTACCGGAAATATTTCACGCTGGAGAAAGCCGACAAAACCAAAAACATTTTCATCGACTTCGATGGCGTTTACATGAACAGTACGGTCTGGATCAACGGTCAGAAACTGGGAACACGCCCTTTCGGATACATTTCATTCCGCTACGAACTAACTCCATTCCTGAAATTTGGTGGCGAAAAAAACGAACTGCTGGTCAGGGTCGAAAATCAGCAACCCAATTCGCGCTGGTACAGCGGAAGCGGTATTTACCGCAACGTGTGGCTGGTTAAAACCGGCAAAGTGCATGTCGATCACTGGGGAACTTACATCACTACGCCAGTGGTTTCGCATGAGTCGGCCACTGTAAAAATTCAGACCAACGTACGGAACAGCATGTTTAAAACGGTCAGTCCGGTGCTGAAAACCCAGATTTTCGATCCGGAGGGAAAGCTGCTGAAAACCCTCAGCACTTCGCTCAGCATTTCAGGAAGCGAGGTAAAAAATGTTGAGCAGGAATTGACGGTGGATCGGCCACAACTTTGGTCGCCTGAAACACCAAGCTTGTACAAAGCGGTGAGCCAGGTTTTTGTCGATAGCAAAAAAGTGCACGAATACACCACCACATTTGGGCTTCGCTACTTTCATTTCGATGTTGCAAAAGGCTTTTCGCTCAACGGCAAACCAACTAAAATCATTGGAGTTTGCATGCACCACGATTTGGGGCCCTTGGGTGCAGCAGTAAATTACCGTGCTATGGAACGCCAGCTCGAAATCCTGAAGAAAATGGGAATCAACGGAATCCGCACTTCGCACAATCCGGCTGCTCCCGAATGGCTCGACCTTTGCGACAAAATGGGTTTTATCGTGATGACTGAAACTTTCGACGTATGGAAAGCTGTCAAGGAAAACACGCCGTTCAATTATAACCTGTATTTCGACGAGTGGCATCGGCGCGACATCACCGATCATGTGGTGCGCGACCGGAATCATCCGTCGGTAATCATGTGGAGCATCGGTAACGAAATTCCGGAGCAGCATGGAGGTGAAAAAGACACCACCGGACGAACGATTGCCCGCAACCTGGTCAACATTGTACATTCGCTCGACAGCCGTCCGGTTACAGCCGGGCTGAATCATGTGAGTCCGGAGAATAATCTGTACCGGTCGAAAGCGCTCGATTTGGTTGGAATCAATTATCATCACCAGGAATACCCCAACCTGCCCACCATGTTTCCCAGCCAGCCGCTTATTCTGGCAGAGTCGAATTCGGCACTGCAAACCCGCGGCGAATATTTGATGCCTTCCACTCAAATCCGCAGATGGGCCGGGTTTACCAAAGAAAAGAACGGCGGAACTCCCGACCTGATTTGCTCGTCGTACGACAACAGTTCGGCACCCTGGGCATCGACTTACGAAGAAGTGCTGAAACCCATTCTGAAATATCCGTATCTCTCCGGATTCTATGCGTGGACAGGCTTCGATTACCTCGGAGAACCAACTCCTTACCCTTTTCCGGCGCGAAGCTCCTATTTCGGGATTGTCGATATGGCCGGATTCCCCAAAGATGCCTATTACCTGTTCCAAAGTTTGTTTACCAGCGAAACCGTGCTGCATATTTTCCCACACTGGAACTGGGAAAACGGACAGGACATCGATGTTTGGGCTTATTACAACAAAGCCGATGAGGTGGAATTGTTCCTGAATGGCAAATCGCTCGGTAGTAAATCCAAACAGGGTGACGAACTGCACGTTCAGTGGGCCGTGAAATACGAACCCGGAACCCTGAAAGCAGTGTCGCGAAAGGACGGGAAAGTGGTCGCCGAGAAAACCATCCAAACGGCAGGAGCTCCGGCGCAAATCGTGTTGTCGGCCGACCGGAATAAAATTAAAGCCGATGGCGAAGACTTGTCGTTCGTCACCGTAACAATTCTGGATAAAGATGGCAATGTGGTTCCTAAAGCAAACAACCTCCTGCAATTTAAGCTGGAAGGTGACGCTGAGATTGCTGCGCTCGACAATGGACTTCAAACCGACCTGACCCCTTACTCGAACAAAACATCGAGAAAGGCATTCAACGGGCTGGCCCTGGCAATAGTGAAAGCGCACAAGCAAAAATCGAACGTCAAATTAACAGTTTCGGGAGAAGGACTTCAGTCGGCTTCGGTTTCGATAGCGATTGAATAGTGGTTTTTAGTTTTATTGTCAATTTCACAGAAAAATACAGGACATGCAACGAAGCATCAAAAAATTAGCATGGCTGTTCGGAGCCGTTGGCGCAATTGGAGGGACGACCGAAACACAGGCAGCACATCCGGCGCCACCAATCAAAAAGCCCAACATCATCTACATTCTGGCCGACGATTTGGGTTATGGCGATTTAGGATGTTACGGACAAACCAGGATTGAAACACCCAATATCGACCGTTTGGCCGCCAGCGGAATCCGGTTTACCCAACATTATTCGGGAGCGCCGGTTTGTGCACCCTCACGTTGTGTGCTGCTTACCGGCAAACACATGGGGCACGCTGCCATTCGCGGAAACGACGAATGGGGCTCGCGCGGAAACGTATGGGATTACCGGGCTATGTTGGCCGACTCGACCCTCGAAGGGCAAAGTCCGATGCCTGAAAGTGAAACAACTGTTGCCCAGCTACTGAAAACAGCCGGATATACCAACAGCATCGTGGGGAAATGGGGACTTGGCGCGCCCCAAACCAATAGCACGCCACTGCACAAAGGGTTCGATTTCTTCTACGGATACAATTGTCAGCGGCAGGCGCACACGTATTATCCGGTTCACCTGTACAAAAATAACCGGCGGGTTTACCTCGGAAACGATACGGTGGCTCCCAACACCCCGCTGGCCAAAGGAGCCGATCCGTACGATTTGAACAGTTACCGGAAATACACGCTGAAGAACTATGCGCCCGACCTGATGTTTCAGGAAATAACGGGTTTTGTGAAGGAAAATAAGGCGAAGCCGTTTTTCCTGTTCTGGGCGACACCCATCCCACATGCCGCCATTCAGGCGCCTCAGCGCTGGGTGGATTACTACGTGAAGAAGTTTGGCGACGAAAAACCATACACCGGCAATCAGGGCTACTTCCCGCACCGTTATCCGCATGCCGGATATGCGGCTATGATTTCGTACCTCGATGAGCAGGTGGGTCAGCTGGTTCAGCAATTGAAAGATTTGGGAATCTACGAAAATACGCTGATCATCTTTACTTCTGATAACGGGCCTACTTATACCGGCGGAACCGATTCGTCCTGGTTTAATAGTGGAGGACCGTTCAAATGCGAATATGGCTGGGGAAAAGGATTTACCCACGAAGGCGGAATGCGCGTCCCGATGATTGCCAGCTGGCCGGCACAAATTAAAAAAGTACGCACCAGCGATCATATTTCAGGTTTTCAGGATGTATTGCCTACGTTTTGCGATCTCGCCAACATCAAAACTCCAGAGTATGCCGACGGCATCAGTTTTCTTCCGGAGTTGAAAGGTAAAAAACAACCGGCGCACGAATACCTGTACTGGGAATTTCCTGAAACCGGCGGACAGCAAGCTGTCAGGATCGAAAAATGGAAAGGAATCCGCCAGAATATTGCGAAAGGAAACCTGAGAATTGAATTGTACGACCTGGAAACCGACCTTCAGGAGTTGAATGATATTTCGGCCAGCCATCCGGAAATGGTGAAACGAATGGAGCAAATCATGGCCAAAGAACATGTTCAGGCCGAAAATCCGAGATTCCGGATGAAAGCATTAGGTGATTAACCGAAAAATAGGGACATCAGGCAAGGCGCAGTTACCTGGCGCCCTGGCTGAATTACTAACAGTTACATGAGCGGAATTAATCCCGCAAACGAATGTCACCCTGGATTAAACAGATTTTTCTACTTTTGATTGCAACTTAAAAAACCAAACCAAACATGAAAAATAAACATCAACTTTCGGGCATTGGTGTATTTCAGGCCACCTTGCTGTTCGGAGGATTATTCAGCTCAGTTGCTTTGGCTGGCTCCAAACCCAATATTGTTTTTATTTATGCCGACGATATTGGCTATGGAGATATCAGTTGCAATGATTCAAAAACCATTCGCACACCCCATATTGATCAGCTTGCTGCACAAGGGATTCGGTTTACCAACATGCACAGTGCGGCAGCTACCTGCACTCCTTCGCGCTACGCACTGCTAACCGGCGAATATGCGTGGAGACGTGAAGGAACCGGAATTGCTGCGGGAAATGCAGGCTCGATAATCAGACCCGAGCGATACACCCTGGCTGATGTTTTCAAAAATGCCGGATATCAAACCGGAGTTGTTGGGAAATGGCACCTTGGGTTAGGAGACCAAACCGGCACACAGGAGTGGAACGGTCACATCAAGCCAGGACCGTCAGACATAGGATTTGATTATTCCTTTATCATGGCAGCCACCGGCGACAGGGTTCCCTGTGTTTATGTAGAGAATGAGCGGGTTGTTAATCTCGATCCAAACGATCCCATCTATGTCAGCTACGAAAAAAACTTCGAGGGAGAACCCACTGGGAAAGACAATCCTGAGCTTTTGAAAATGCACCCAAGTCATGGGCACGACATGTCGATTGTCAATGGAATTTCGCGCATTGGATATATGAAAGGAGGGAAAGCTGCTCTGTGGAAAGATGAAGACATGGCCGATGTGATTACTTCAAAAGCTACTTCGTTTATTGAGCGGAATAAAAATAATCCTTTCTTCCTTTATTTTGCCACACAGGATGCTCATGTACCGAGAGTTCCGCATCCTCGCTTTGCTGGAAGCAGCGGAATGGGGCCACGGGGCGATGCCATTGTGGAATTCGACTGGTCAGTTGGAGAGATCGTAAAAACCCTGAAAAAGTTAGGGATTGAAAAAAATACCATCATTATTCTTTCAAGCGATAACGGACCAGTAGTTGATGACGGCTATAAAGATCAGGCAGTTGAACTGCTTGGGAGCCACAAACCTGCAGGCAATTTCAGGGGTGGCAAATACAGTAGCTTCGAAGGCGGAACCCGTGTCCCTGGGATTTTATGCTGGCCGGGCAAGGTAAAACCAGCCGTTTCGAATAAGTTGTTATGCCAGATTGATATGATTGCCTCATTCGCCTCGATGCTGAAGGTTAAAATTCCTACAGGTGCTGCCCCCGATAGTGAAAACCACCTGAATGCCTGGCTCAACAATGGCGGAAAAGGACGCAAATACCTGGTTCTTCAAAATGTACATAACACTCTTTCGCTGGTTAACGGGAACTGGAAGTACATTTCCCCATCGAAAGCACCGGCCTTTGGTGCACACACCAATACTGAATATGGGAACCTCAATCAGGATCAGCTTTACAACCTGAACAATGACCAGGGTGAAAAAGTGAATCTGGCCTCACAAAATCCTCAGTTAGTGGAGAAATTCCGGGCTAAACTGAAACAAATACAAACAAATCAGACGGTGAAATGACAATCTCAAATCATTCTTTCGAGGTCAGATCCGTACTCCGTATTTTTTTGATTTTGACCATTCTCCTGCTTACTGGTGCTGATTCATTCGCCCAATCGTTCCGGGAAAGGCTTCAACCCATTCCTCCCCAAAGTGGTTTCATGATGGATGGATACTGGGTTTGGGGAGGTTCAGTTATCAAAGTCGATTCAGTTTATCATCTGTTTGCTTCGCGATGGCCTAAAAAAAACAAATTTCCTGACGATTATTTCCGGGAATCAGAAATTGTAAGGGCAACTTCACAGTCGCCAATGGGCCCATATACCTTTCAGGAAGTAGTGATTGACGAGCGCGATAGTTCGTTCTGGGACTCGAACATGGCACATAACCCCACCATTCACCGAATTGGCAATCAGTATGTGCTTTTTTACATTGGGAGCGATTTTAGCACATTCAGAAATGGAACCAATCGTTTGCTGCGGCGAGTTGGATATGCAGCTTCAAACCGCATTGAAGGCCCCTGGATCAGGTGCGATAAGCCCATCATCAGCGAGGAATCCAACAACCCTGCTGTTTTTCTTGAACCCGATCAACAAATCAAACTCATTTACCGGGATGAAAATCTGAAAGTAAAAATTGCAGTTGCCCCTGAATTCAAAGGCCCATATTCGCTGGCCAATTCAAATGTCTGGCCTCAGGCAATGCTCGAAGATTTCTATCTCTTCAAAACAAACGAATTTTATCACCTGATTTGCGAAGATAATGTTGGAAAGGTAACCGGCCATATCCGGTGGGGAGCTCATCTGATTTCGGAAAACGGGATCAACAACTGGAAGGTATTTGAGACTCCCATTGTTTACGATCACACAATTCTAAAAACAACCGGAGATACCCTGCATTGTGTTAGAAGGGAACGTCCGCAACTTTTAATTCAGCAGAACAAAATCACTCATATACTGACCGGAGTTTATGATGGTACCCGATCATGGTGCCAGCCCGTTGAGCTGGTTCCACCGTTGATTCTCAAAAATTAACACCAGGGATCTGATCTTCGCTAAAATGTAAATGCAATCGGCGGAAATGATAAAAATCCAATGTTTTAACAAGAAATAAATTCCAACTTTGAACCAGAAAATATCTAAACAATCAAATAAAACCAACAAAAATGAGCTCAAACAGACGTGATTTTCTCCGGAATACCCTGCTGGGTGCCGGAATGATGGCCACCGGACTGGCCGGAAGTGCCGTAGCTTCCAATACCGAAGGTGCCGCACCTAAAAAAGGAAAAGGGAAAAAACAGCGGTTCAACATGAGCGGGTATGCTGCCCCAAAGCTCGATAAAGTTCGCATTGGATTTGTTGGGTTGGGTATGCGCGGACCCGGAGCTGTTGAACGCATGTCGTTTATCGAAGGTGTTGAAATAGTTGGTCTTTGCGACCAATACGACGACCGGGTTGAAAAAATGCAGAAGCTGCTCGAAAAACAGGGATTACCCCGCGCCAAATCGTATTCCGGATCAAAAGATGCATGGAAAGCGATGTGCGAAAACCCGGATATCGATCTGATTTACATTACGACTCCATGGGCGTTGCATACACCCATGGCTGTTTATGCCATGGAACACGGCAAACATGCTGCCACCGAAGTTCCGGCAGCCGTTACCATTGATGAATGCTGGCAGCTGGTGGAAACCTCGGAGCGCACTCAAAAGCATTGTATGATGCTCGAAAACTGCTGCTACGACTTTTTCGAATTACTCACTTTGAACATGGCGCGCCAGGGATATTTCGGCGAGATTATACATGGCGAGGGTGCCTACATTCACGACCTGCGCAGCCTCAACTTTGCCAAAGACAACGGTTATGCTGAAATGTGGCGGTTGAAAGAAAATCAGCACCGCAACGGAAACCTATACCCGACACACGGATTGGGCCCAATCTGCCAGGTGATGAATATCAACCGCGGCGATCAGATGGAATACCTGACTTCGATGGCATCGAACGATTTCCATATGGCGGCCATGGCCAAAGAACTGGCTGCCAAAGACAGCTTCTACAATGAATTTGCTACCAACAATTACCGCGGAAATATGAATACAACGACTGTTCGTACTTATAACGGACGAACAATCATGATTCAGCACGACGTAACCAGTCCTCGTCCTTATTCGCGCATTCACTTGGTGAGCGGGACCAAAGGCGTTGCCAGCAAATGGCCAAGCCCGGCAAGAATTGCAACGTCTCACGCCTGGTTGAACGATGACGAGATGAAAAAACTGGAAGAACAATACACTCCGGAAATTGTGAAGAAGATTGGTGAAATGGCCAAAAAAGTGGGTGGCCATGGTGGAATGGACTTTATGATGGACTGGAGACTGATTGACTGCCTGCGCAATGGGTTACCACTCGATCAGGACGTGTACGACGCCGCTTTGTGGAGCGCCATTGCCCCGCTGAGCGAACAATCGGTTGCCAACCGTTCCAACTCGGTTGACATTCCCGATTTTACCTGCGGATCGTGGAAAACCAACCGCCCGGTTGAACTAACTTTAAAAGGTGGTGGAACAACTGGGGTGAAAGAAAAGAAATCAAATGATTCAAAACAGTTGGGAATTTAAAATCAACTTGTTATAAAACTGAAAAGGTGGCTGTATTAAATTACGAGCCACCTTTTTTGTTCTGTATGAAAAGAATTAATTTATCTCATGCCTTTTACCGAACCTGAACCGGTAATCGACTGATCAATCAGTGGCTTACCTTTGTAGTTCACATTTCCTGATCCGGCGATGCGGATGTACAGGTTTTTGTTGGCTTCGATACTGGTATTGCCCGATCCAAAGATTTTGACCGAAACATCGTCGGCGCTGTAATCCTGCCCTTTAAAATTGCCGCTACCCGAAATCGCTACGCTCAAGTCCTGAGCCGGATTTTTACCTGCAACCACAATATCGCCCGAACCCGAAATAACTGATTTTACACGCTCTGCATTTAATTCGGCAAGTTTTATATTTCCGCTTCCACTCACGGCCATATCGAGCATCTTCGTTCTGATTTCATCTTCGGCAATAATATCGCCCGAACCCGAAACTCCCAACCCATTGATTTCAGGAGTTGTAATATAGATCGTAATATCACCGGGTTGAAAAGTGGTCCAGAGGTAATTCTTGTTGGGAAACCGGATGATTAATTTTCCGTCTTTCACTTCCGTAATTATTTCCTCTAAAGTCGAAGGTTTTGCCACTATTTCCAGATTTTGTTTGTCTCCTTGTTCCAAATGGACATTGGCTCCAATTCTCAGAGAAATTTCATTAAACGGATCAACTTTTCGGGTCTGATTATCAGCTTTGGACTGAACACTTGCAAGGGTAAAAAACAGAATCCCTATCGCAACTAAAAATTTTGTTTTCATTGGCAATTACATTTATTATTTGTTGTTCTATACTATCAAACGCTTCTATAGACGGCAAATTATTTGCTAGGTTGCAAATCAACTAAAATTATTTTGATTCAACTTCAACATAATTGCGGTAACCCCGTCGATTTCGCCATTCACCCATCCTGGAGCTAATTCACCGGAGAATATCAGCCAATCGCCTTAAAAATTTCACAAATTACTACCTAATCTGTAATTTCACTTCCTGATTTTTTAAAAAACTAACAGCAAAATTCAACAACCATGAACACAACCCTGATTCTTGTAATTGTTATCGCCGTCATTTTCCTGCTTGTGATTATTTCGGTATTCAACAGCCTGACGAACCGAAAAAACCAGGTTGCCAATGCCTTCGGAACGATTGATGTACAATTGAAAAACCGGTACGATTTAATTCCAAATCTGGTTGCTACGGTGCAACAATATGCCACACACGAAAGAGAGCTGCTATCCAAAATAACCGATCTTCGAACCCGGGCCTTGCAACAAAACGCTACTCCGGAAGACCGCGTGGCACTCGACAATCAGATATCCACCGCATTATCGGGATTAATGGTAGCCGTTGAGAATTATCCTGATTTGAAGGCAAGCCCGAACTTTATTGATTTGCAACGTGCCCTGAATGAAGTTGAATCGCAGATTGCGGCGGCACGCCGGGCCTACAACGCAGCAGTTACCGATTACAACAATGCCATTGAAATGTTCCCCGGCAACCTGATGGCCGGAATGATGCTGCTGAAAAGCAAGCAGGTTTTTACCGCCACCGAAACCGAACGAGGCAATGTGAATGTGAAAAATCTGTTTCATTCGTAAAATGAGCAGATGATGACCGAACAAACTAACCTTCAATCGCTTTTTGAAACGCATTTCAAAGGCAAGCTTGCTGCCCTCGAATCAACCCGAAAAAACGTTCTCAAACGATATTTTTTGGGGTTCTTGCTGGTGATTGCTCTGGCAGTCGCCAATTATTTGCTGGTCGAACTGAATCCTCCGGAATACATGATTGTTATTTCGGTTGCCATTTCTGCCATTGGTGGTTTTTATTTTATCTATCGCGCCAGCAAATATCAGTTTCAATATGTACAAAGTTTTAAATCAGAGATTGTTACTGAAATTGTCAGGCAAATCAATCCGGAGTGGAAATACATCTACAATTCGGGAATCAGCGAACGAAATTACAAGCAAAGCGGGCTTTTCACCCATCCATACGACAGGTACAATACCGAAGATTTTGTTGCCGGACAAATTGAAAAAACAGACTTTGAATTTTCAGAATTACATACCCAATACAAGCAGGTGACCTACGGGTCGAAAGGGCGGAGACAAGAACACTGGGTTACCATTTTTAAAGGTTTGTTCATGCACGCCGATTTCAATAAAAATTTTTCGGGAACTACCTTTGTTCTGCCCGACACTGCCGAAAGGTTGTTTGGAAGTTTTGGTCAAAGCCTGCAACGATTAAGCGGTCGAGGCGAGTTGGTTAAGCTGGAAAATCCTGAGTTCGAAAAACTTTACGTGGTTTACAGCTCCGATCAGGTAGAAGCGCGCTACATTTTAACTCCGTCCATTATGGAAGCAATGGTCAATTTGTATAAACGATTTAGCGGAGAGATTTATTTCTCGTTTGTTGGGTCAAGGGTTTATTTTGCCAACAGCATCAGTAAATCGATGTTCGAGCCAAACATTTTCCGTTCAGGTGTAAATTTCAAGGATGTAAAGGAAATGTTCGACCTTTTTGGTATGATTTCGGCGCTCGTTCAGGAATTAAATCTGAACACCCGGATATGGACCAAAGCGTAACGAGAATCTTGAATTTTGAATGATGAATTTTGACTTGGAAGGGGTTGCATAACTGGTGTTTCATAAGTCAGTCCTTCAATCCATCGGTCCTTCAGCCCTTCGCCTACTCTTCATCCAGATCAAAAAGGCCTTCCGGAATTTGCAGTTCTATTTCGCAAAGGTCATCGTCGAGGCGAACGAGTAAATTCTCATTTAGCGGGATCAACACATCCCTTCCCTGATAAACCACTGAAAGCAAAAGGTTACCGGCATAGTCGTGTACATCATTTATTTCGCCAATCAATCCAAGAGTCTCGTCATACAACTGATATCCAACCAGGGTATGCGGACCCGTTTCATCATCAAGTTCTACCACATCATTCTGGTCAACGTAAACAGCAAGCCCGCAAAGGTCTTTGGCTTTCCAATCGGCATCAACCCAGTCGAGTTTAACAATGACTGATTCACCTGATTTAAACCGTAGTCCATCTTCTGAAATGAAATAAGGCACGAGTAATTGGTCGATCTCGAGCAATAAGACGGGCATTTCTTCCAGTGTCTCGTAATATTCTTCCTGAAAACGAATGACTAATTCTCCATGAATACCGTGCGGTTTCTGAATATAGCCAATTTTAGTACAATTACTTTTGGGTATGGTTTCCATGCTGGTAAAAATAGAAAAAAGCGGCAGATTTCTCTGTCGCTTTTATGCTTTGTCTGCTTTAACCCAAAGGTTAAAACAAGGTTTTGCTAAAATTATCCTTCTGTTTCTTCCGGAGCAGCTTCTTCAGCTACTTCAGCAGCAGGTTCGGCTTCAGCTTTGGCAGCAGCTGCAGCTTCGGCATTACGCTTAGCAATAGCCTGAAGGCGTTCTGCGTTCTTTTTAGCTTCGGCTTCAAGCTGAGCTTTACGCGAAGATTCAGCATTAACTACCAATCCATCTTTCTTGGCCTGAACTTTTTTTGCTTTTTCAGCGAGGAACGCTTCAAAACGTTTTTCAGCTTCTTCGGCAGTGAAAGCGCCTTTAGCTACTCCACCCAAAAGATGTTTTTTGTACAGTACTCCCTTGTAAGATAAAATAGCTCTTACTGTGTCAGTTGGTTGAGCACCATTTGAAAGCCAGGTTAAAGCTTTGTCAAAATCGAGATCGATAGTAGCAGGATTTGTGTTTGGATTATACGATCCAATCCTTTCAATATTTCTACCATCCCGTGGTGCCCTGCTATCAGCTATCACAATGTGATAGTAAGCATACCGTTTGCGCCCGTTGCGCTGCAATCTCATTTTTGCTGGCATGTTGCTTAATTTTTAATTGATAAACAGTTGTTTTGAAAATTGTGGCGCAAAGATAAAACATTAATTCTAAAATCAAAGTGGCCTTCGAAATAAGAATTTCATGAATTTGAATGATTTGCGTTGTTATTGACGACGGACAGAATCCTCATCAAAGCGGGAAAACTTAACGAAGGCAATATAAAAGAAAAAAAGAGGTCGTCCGCAACTCAATTTTGGACGACCTCCCGGACTTTATTTTAACGAATTTGATTAACTAATTCAGTTTTTTCAGTGTGATTGTTTCGTTAAATGCATCGATTGTTATTAGACATCTACCTGCCTGATCGGCGGTGATCAGCCATTTCAGGTCGTTTCCATAACCGGCAGGAGTCGCCTGCAACCTGTTGTCGGTCATAATATTGGCGCTGCCAACCATCGGACGAAGGAACGGACATCCCCAACCCTGGCTTTGATCGTTGTACGGAAGTTTGAAATCCTGATTAGCCTGTGTTGTACACTCCAGGGTAAAAATGCTTGGATTTCGTGCATCCCATTTAAACTCGGTTGACGACGGCATCGACCATGCAATACCAATACCCAGACCAACGCCCCAAACATGGCTAAAGCCTTTATATCCGTAAATGATTTCTTTGGTTGATTTATTCAGGATAATTGAATACAAGCCAGGCTTCTTAACCTCGAACTCTACATCTGTACCACTCGCTGAAACATTCTGAACAAGCTCTGAAGATGTTTTGCCCATGCTCCAGGAGCCTTTGTCCTCGCTGAGTGAATTTACAAGCTTGAAGGTTCCGGCCTGAAGATTTCCTTCCCATTGGTATTTATTACCAATATCGCGGCCTTCGACAACTTCCGTGAGTTTTATTCCGTTCTTCACATCGGCGCCTTTGGGATTTGCCGAACCCACCAAATAAAGATTAACCGGGGCGATTGCAAAAGTGGTCACCGTAAACTTGGTAGCCGAAACCTCGGGCATCACAAAATAATCGCCTTCCGACCAGGCTATAATTTCGGCTTCGAGTTGAACGGTGCTTCCATAAGGTACCCCAAGTTTACCGTAGGCCAGAATATTTAAATCGTAGTTTGAAATTGAGTATTCCGACACACCAGGTTCAATTTTTATTTTATCGATAGCCTTGGTAAAACCGGGTAATCCGAGTTTGAAGTAATAAGTCAGAGTTCCATTGTTCTTGCGGGCCTGAGCGGGATCCCACTTAAAGGTAATCGCCGGTTCATCCATCTTTTCCTGCGATAAGACAATCTTCTGAGCGCTGGCAGTCAAATGCATTCCGTCTTCAACGGTATCAATCACGATTTTGACATCTTCGGTCTCTTTGCATCCACCAATTGCAAACAGACAGATGCCAAGAAGAATCATTCCTATATATTGTAGTTTTTTCATTGCTTGATCTTTTTAAGGTAACAAATGATCGGTTTATTCCTGCTCGGTCCAGTACGGTGCCTGAACCAAATTCGGGTTCTTGTCAATTTCGGTTTGATAAACCGGAAACCAATAGTATTTCTTCATATAAACCCGCTTTTGGTATTTGGTACGGACGAAGAACGAATTCAAATTGGCAGGATCATCAGATTTTGCTGTACCAGCAAAGTTCATTCCGTAGAAATCGCCGTTCAACGTTGTTTCTGCTTCTTTCCACCGACGCAAATCGTCGTAACGAACGCCTTCGCCGCAAAGTTCCACACGGCGTTCCATGCGAATCAGTTTACGCATTTCAGCCTGATCGCCCAGATTTACCTTGATAAACCCATCTTTCTGTACGGTTGAATATTGGGGGATTCCGGCGCGTTCGCGAATTCGATTCAGATAAAGCAAAATGTCCGGATCTCCTGGTTGAATTTCGTTCAGGATTTCGCAATAGCTCAGATATGCCTCAGCCAAACGGTAAACAATACCCGGCCGATATTGGTATGATCCGTTCTTTGAGTCGGAATTCGGGTGTTTGCGTTTCAAGCCCAGGTAACCGTTTTGAGGCGCATCGTGTGTGTAATTGTTGTCTTTTCCGTATTTATAGAAGTTCACATTCCGTTTGTCCCAGATGTAGTAACGTTCGTTCCACAGGATCGCATTGTAAAAACGAGGTTCGCGGTTCACATACATATTGAAAGTTCCGGCTTTGGCAACTACGTTTTTGGTGCCGTCGTACCAGTTCCAGTTGTTGGTGTTACGCACGTCGTCGGTTTTCGAGAAACCTGTTTCTGTATATCCTGAAGCAGTATTAATAATCGGAGTTTTTCCGTCAGACTCATAACCCAGAATAGCAGGAAGACCATTTTTCATGAAGAAAGCGTCCACCAGCGTTTGAGTCATCCCCAAACCACCGTTACCACCGGCTCCGTAGGGCGACATGTGGCGATCGAGTTCAGTTTGATTTTGCGGACGGGCAAACAGGATTTCTTTGTTGCCATCGGCATAAGTGCGGGCATGAACCCATTGGGTGGAAGAGAATGGATCGATCGAACCATCGTCGTTGTACATTTTATACAACTCGTGACCAGCCTCGTGAGCTTTTTCAATCAGCAGTTTATGAGCATTCAAAGCTCTTGTCCACTTGGCAGGATCATAAGTGCTATTGAAGAGCTTTCCTCCTTTGGTATCTGTAAAGTTGGCTTAGTCGGGATTGCCATTCACCAGCGGAGATGCCGCAAAAAGTAACATACGCGCCCGGGCAGCCAGACAAATAACAGAAGTAATCCGGCCATATTTAATCGCCTGAGAATAAGTTGCCGGAAGCACTTCAGAAGCAGCCAGCATCTCTTTTTCGCACCAGTCAACAATTTCGTCATACGATTTTGGCCCGGCCAATAAATCCTGGATTGATCCATCGGTTGGAGCAATTACATCGGGTTGAAACGGACAAACACCATAGCAGTGCAGGAACAAACTGTAATAATAGGCCTGTAAAAAGCGACATTCGGCTTTGATGTATTCAACTTCCTGCTCATCAACAGTGGTGTTCCTGATTGGGACTACATTGGCTCGCAAAATATTGGCCGTGCGAATACATTTAGGCAAACCACCCCAATAGTTACCTGACCATGTTGACGAAGTATTCCAGTTACCGGTTATTTTCGGAATAGCGTCCCATCCCCACTGCTGCCAGCGTTCCGATGGAGTCCAGTCGTCGCCAAATACTTCCCAGCCGGTGGCATTCAAATATCCCCAGGTTGGATCAGGAATTCCGGAATAAGCATAAGCCAACATTCCCTCCATGCGGGTTTTATCGGTAAAAACCATATCCATGGTAAGCTCAGTATCGGCTTCCTTGTCCAGATAGTCGGAGCAGGAAACCAAAAAGAAGAAAAGAACCGGAATGATATATTTAAGTTTCATTGTCGTACATTTTAAATATTTAATACTAGAAAGTAATATCCAGACCAAGCATTACCGACTTGATAGGTGGATATTTACACCCGTTTGCGGTTGAAAGCTCCGGATCCCATAATTTAAATTTGGAGAATGTAAGCAGGTTGTTCCCGTTCAAATAGATGCGACAAGCCTTAATAACATTCATACGCATGTGTTTGGGCAGCTGATAGCCAATCTCAACCTGTTTCAAACGCAGGAAGCTCATGTCTTCCTTCCACCAGGTGGAGTTTGCATTATTGTTGTAGTTTGTGGCGTACGACAATCGCGGATAAAACACATCCTGCGATGGATTTTCGGGAGTCCACCGGTCGTTATAATTGGTGAAAATATTTCCCTGAATTCCCTGTCCTGAACCTGGAATAAAGAATGCACTTTCGTTTCCGATGAAACGATAAGTGTCGCCTAAACCTTGAAAAAACAAGCTAAAATCGAAGCCATGAAAGGCAATGTTCCCTCCGAATCCATAAACCCAGCGCGGGTCGTTCGTTCCGCCAACATATCCTTTGTCTTTCGAGTTAATCACGCCGTCTTCATTCCAGTCCAACAATTTGATGTCGCCCGGACGAACATTGGCCAGTTCATTTTGTGGCAATTCCGGAAGCAACTTCCCATCGGCATCAAAGTCTTCAGCTGTGTATAAGCCAAGTGCCTTATAACCGAAAAGTTCATTAATCGAGTGACCGGTTATATCCTGATTAGTTCCTCTTTTCCCTAGTGGAACGTCGAATTCAAGGATTTCGTTTTTGGCATAAGTTACGTTTGAAAAGAAAGTGAGATCGACTTTGTTGATCTTTTTGCTGTATGAAACGGCAAGCTCTCCTCCGCGATTTTTTACACGGCCGAAGTTGGCATACGGTGTCGACAACAAGCCCGATTGCGTCGGAATAGTCTGACGTTGCATAAAAATGTCTTTGCGGTACTCGCTGAACACATCGGCCTGAACTCTCAGACAATTCCAAAGACCAATTTCCATCCCGATATTTCTTTTGGTAACTGTTTCCCAGGTAAGGTTATTCACCCCGATTTCTCCTTCGGTAACGCCGGGAACCTGGTAATTGGCCGTTGGCCCCCAGTAATATGATGTATTGTTTGCATTCATCGTGGTGAGGTAGGCAAACCTACGGCTAGAGCCAATTTGGTCGTTACCGGCCTGTCCCCACGATGCACGTAGCTTGAGGAAATCAATTTTCTCCTTCATGCCAGCCCAAAAATTCTCTTCAGAAACTAACCAGCCCAATGCTACTGAGGGGAAGAACCCGAAGCGCTTGCCTTTGGCGAAGTTTTCTGATCCGTTGTATCCGAAATTGAATTCGCCAACGTATTTATTTTTGAATGAGTAAGCTGCGCGTCCTGCAAAACCCTGGTTCCGGTAGGGCTGAATGCCGCCATCGTCGTAGCTTCGCTGATTATAAAGCAACAAGGCATTCAAATTATGTGTCTCGGCAAAAGTGTGGTCGTAGCTGGCAACCCATTCCACGTATGTCTGATTGTTTCCATAATCGCTACCTTCCGAATAACTAAGAAACTGCGATCCGGAGCTGTTAAGCGTCAGATTCAGATCTCCTTCGTCGTCGCGGGTCGTGGCCGGAAGATAATAAGACGGCGATTTGGTGCGCGATAATGTACTTAAACTGTAATTGTCGAACGAGAAGGTCAACTTGGTGCTTAACCCTTTGGTAATAAAATCGAGCTTTTGCTCAACAGCGAACAACGACTCAATTTTACTGCTGGTATTGATGTTATAGCCATATTGGGTTAAATATGCCCACGGATTGACGCGTGAACTACGAACCGGGATACGGCCATCGGCATATACTGCCGGATGTACCATAGGCGGAGTCTGGAAAGCATAGTCCCAGGTTGTTTCAGTAGAGTTTGACTGTTTGTGTAACTTCTGCAAATATCCTCCGGCACTGAAACGCATGGTGGTGGTTTGCGTGATATTCAGGTCAACATTTGCGCGCAAATTGTAACGCATCAGCCCTGTACTTGTATCGTAGGGCAGAGATTTGTCGCGCTTCATAATTCCATCCTCATGATAAACGGCCCCGGTTAAATTGTATCGAAGCATATCGGTACCTCCGTTGACATTTAAATTCGCGCGTGTATTGTATGCGGCATTTTTTGAAATGGCATTCACCCAATCAACATCGGCATACAATTCCGGATCGTATCCCGTGCGGGTTTTATCGATCACGCTTTGTTCATAATACGGTACTTTACCTTCTTCGGCAGCCAGATCATTCAATAACTGCATGTGATCGGCAGCATTGATGAACTTGGGTAACTGCGTTGGAGCAGTAATTGAATGCTCTGCCCTGAAATTTATTTCGGGTTTCTGCACTTTACCTCGTTTGGTATTGACCAGAATAACCCCGTTTGCTCCGCGAACACCATACATGGCGCTTGCAGCCGCATCTTTCAGAATAGAGAACGATTCAATTTCGGAGATGTCGAGATCGTCGAGTGTGCGTTGAACACCGTCCACCAAAACCAACGGACGTGTGCTTCCTGAAAAAGACGAAATACCGCGAATCCAGAAATCTGACTGGTCATAACCAGGTTCTCCTGAACGGGTAACAGCAATGATACCAGCCAGCTTACCAGCCAGCGTATTTGAAATATTTTTTTGTGAACTGACCTGAAGTTCGCCCGGATTAATACTCTGAATGGCACCAACTACCGACGCTTTTTTCTGGGTTCCGAAGCCAACAACCACAACCTCATCAATTCCGGTTGCTTCTTCAACCAAAATTACATCTATAGCCTTCTTGTTTCCAGAGGCGATTTCCTGCGATTTCATCCCAATAAACGAGAACAGAAGGGTTGCGCCTTCAGGCACATTTGACAGGGTGTATTTTCCGGTAGCATCGGTGATTGTACCGTTACTGGTGCCCTTTATCACAACAGAAGCTCCGGGAACAGGATTTCCTGCATGGTCCACAACTTTACCCGAAATCGTTCTCGATTGCTGCACCTCAGCCGATAAACCGGCTGATGAAATGGCATTCAAAAGCGTGCCTTTTTTGTACAGCAAAACTTGCCGATCATCGACCGTGTAACTGACATCAGTGCCCTCAAACAATTGCGACAGGATGGCGTCGATGGTCTTATCCTTTACAAAAATCGTTCGCTTCAACGACTTGTCGAGCGTACCACTCTCGTAAATGAAAATGAACTTGCTGTTGTTTTCAATTTCCAGAAGAGCCTGTTCTATTGAAACATTTTCCAACGATAGATTTAGTTTGGTATTCTGCGAATACGTTCCTGCTGAAACAGTCAGCGTCAGCATTAAGGTTAGAAAGATGGTTAATCTCATAATTAACAATAACTTTTGAACACTCCGTCGGAATCCGGAGACATCATTTTCCCATTTTTTTTTCATAAATTCGAAACATTAAAGGTTTAAGATTGCCTGTAAAGGCGGGTTAAACAAAATTTCGGGAGCTGGTTAGGGTTGGCGCTTTTAACCAGCTTCCTTTTTATTTTAATGGCATACTACATTTATTTTAGCGTAAAATATATTGTATTGTCTTTTTCAGAATAGGCTCCGTCGGAGATAATCGCCAACGTATTCAGTACTCGCTGGTAATCGTCTTTCAAATCTAATTTCCCCGATATCCGGCGGTTTTCAACATTATTCATCCATTTAATCTCTAGCTTATAAAACCTGGAAATCCTCATCAACACCGAAGGAAGAGGTTCTTCGTTGAATACAAACAATCCGTCGATCCACGAAGTATAGTTTCGCACATCAACTTTCGAAACTGAATATGAATGATCAGATCCCTGCACAACTACCCGTTGATCGGGCTTGAGCCGGACTTCCTCTCCAAGCATTGCCTTTCCCGGATTTAAACTAACAGCCCCTTCAACAAGCACAGTTTCTTCAACTTTTTCATCAGGATATGCCTTTACATTGAAACTGGTTCCCAGAACCTTAATCAACGAATTATTGGTCTCCACGAAAAATGGCTTCGACTTGTCTTTACTGACCTTCAAAAATGCCTCACCCTGCAAATAAATCTTCCTCTTATTTCCTTTAAAAACAGCCGGATAAACCAGTCGTGATCCAGCATTCAGCCAAACTTCGGTTCGGTCGGAAAGCGTAATTTTCGATTGTTTACCAAATGGAACAATTAACTGGTTCATTCCCTCCTGATTCTGTTCCTCGCCCTGATAAACCAGTTGGTTGTTAACTTTTACCTGACCACCGCTTTTTTCGTAAACGATCTCCGAGCGATCAGTCTGAATATTTATCTCTTTTCCGTTATCGAGCAAAAGTTTGGCCTCGTTAAAATCGTTCAGGTTGTATGACCATAAAAATTCAGTTGTAGTTTTCGATGATATAATGTAGTAGGTAACCGAGCCAATAGTTCCCAGTAGCAGAAATACCGCTGCATACCTGAATATTAACCGATAATTCCGGGCTGGCTTAATCTGTATCGATTTCCGGTTGATTTGATCCCAGATTTGCAATTTCCTCGACGGATCGGTTTTAACTTTTTCATCGTCCAGTATCCTGACCAGGCGGCAAGCTTTTTGAAAAGCAGCTTTCTGCTCCGGATATTGATCCAGAAACTCACGAAAATGGTCATCCAGGTCAGGCCGTTCCGATCTGGCCCATCCACAAAAATCCGGATCATCCAGCAATTGCTCGAACGTGTATTTTTTGTATTCTTTGCTCATTGCACTGTTATTACAACACTAAGTAGCAACAAACAGACATTTATAGACAAAAAATTCCAAAAAAAACAGCTAAAAAAGTTAGAGCGATGTTTTTCTGTTACTTAAAACACAACAGAAGATCGGAAAAAACTAAATAAAATCAGATTTGAATAATTCTCGGCGTCAAAAACTTCTTTAATTGATTTCAGCGTTCGATAAATCATGGTTCGCACCGACTCGATGCTGATCTGCATTAATTCAGAAATTTGAGCATAATCAAAACCACAATTGAACTTCAGATAGATGGCTTCTTTTTGCCGGGCGGTGAGGTTTTCGGTAACCATCTTTAAAAACCTGGCCTTCATTGCATCGGTCTCGCCTGATATCAATGAATTTTCTATCGAATAAGTAATCCTGAAATCGGATTCGTTCGGGTCGTCAACCAACAATAGTCGCTTGGTTTTCCGATGTTCGTATGCCATTTGATTTCGAAGTGCTTTTGTCAGGTAGAACCGAATGTTATTTACCGGCTTTTGTTTCTGCCGGTTTTTCAGCAAATCGATAAACAGATTCTGAATGCAATCTTCTACAAGAAATCGGTCGGCTGAATATTTCAGGCCAAAGTTGAGCAGAACATCAAAAAACTCGAAGTAAATTGAGGAGAAAGCTTCATCGTCACCATCGATAAAATTCTGCCAAATTCTTTGGTAGGGATCAACAGGTGCTTTATCTGACATGCTCAAATGTGGTTTTTTGTACAAGGCGCCCAAATTAGATATTTTTATCCAGATACAAAATGCGTCTTTCTACCACGCTCCTGTTGCAACTGATAAATAGCTTATTACTAAATCCATGCGCGATACAAAGCTTTCGGACTTAAAAAATCAGGAATTCCAAATTTTCTTTAAAAACCAATGTTTCGGACAGAATTACCGGACAGATCAGTATCTTTGTACGAACGCAACCTTTCTATCAGTAAACGCATCTACTCTGAATATTTCGAAAAAATAAAACTATGAGACAAATAAAGTTTTTTGTGATTGTGCTGCTGGCATCGCTGGTGGCTGTTTCGTGTAATAAAGATGAAGATCAGGCAACCGGGGTTGGCGACGCCATTATCGTCGCTAAAAAATCGGGGAATGCGACCGTTTATGGTCTTTCGCTGTATGCCTACACCTTCAGCGCTTTTAAAACGGTAAAGGCTGTTAATTCTGCCGATCCGGGTAAAACTTACAACCTGGCGTCCAATCAAGGCTATAAAACAAACTTTTACTTTGAAACCGCCAATGCCGATTTTAAAGCAACAAAACCGGGTGCCGGAACAGTCACTTTCTCAGCCGTTTTCGAAAATGGTGTGACACAGGACTTTCAGGATGTACTGTCGGACAAAGCACTGGGAATACCGGTCATTGAGAAATGCCAGTTCAACACCACCAAAGGTATGCTCGATGTGAACTGGACTGCATTAACCGATGCCGATAGTTATGCCATCAACATCCTCGATGGCGACAAAACAGTTTTCGGAAGTGTTGAAGTTGCCAATACTGTAAAATCGTACTCTGTTAGTGCTAACGGTGGCGGATGGGCTTCGGGATTCACTCCTGAAAGCGGAAAAACATACACAGTGAAGTTATTCGCCTTCTTGTACGAATCCGGAGGAAATTCATACAACGTGCAAGCAACTTCGGTTGCTGAAGCAACTGCCGTGTGGGGAAGTCAACCATAATCTGCTAATATCGAAAGAGAAAGGCCGGATAGAATTGTATTTCTGTCCGGCCTTTTTTGTTTCTTCAACCGTCAACCAAACACCTAATGCAAAAAAATGGGCAACATGGCCATCAATTCATCCCGCTATTTGGTATGGCTCGTTTCATTTTCTACATTTGCTTACTGTATCAATACAAAAAAATAACATGATTCTTAAAGAACAGATAAAAGACCTTGTTGATCGCCGGGATGCGTTAAGGAGGCATCTTTGACTACGATCAGAAGCTAATTCAATTACAGGAAGAAGAGCTAAAAACTCAGGACCCCGATTTCTGGAACAACCCGAAAGAAGCCGAAGCACAAATGAAAGTTATTCGTTCGGTAAAAGTTTGGACCGAAGGATTTAAAACGGTTGACCAAAGCATGGAAGACCTTTTGGTGCTTTACGACTTTTTCGAGATGGGCGAAGCAACCGAAGCCGATATCGACCAGCATTATGCCGAAACTCTTGAGCTGATTGAAACGCTGGAAACGAAAAATATGCTCCGGAAAGAAGAGGACAAACTCGGTGCAATTCTGCGCATTAATGCAGGCGCTGGTGGAACCGAAAGTAACGACTGGGCCGATATGCTCATGCGCATGTACATCCGCTACGGTGAGAAACAAGGATACAACGTAAAAACCGTTGAATTCCATGCAGGCGATGAAGTTGGTGTAAAAAGCTGCACCATTGAGTTTGAAGGCGAATACGCCTACGGTTACCTGAAAAGCGAAAACGGCGTTCACCGGTTGGTGCGTCTTTCACCATTCAATGCGCAAAACAAGCGAATGACGTCGTTTGCTTCGGTCTTTGTTTCTCCGGCTATCGACGATACGATTGAAGTTGAAATCAAGGAATCCGACATTACCTGGGATACCTTCCGTTCGGGCGGAGCTGGTGGACAAAACGTAAACAAAGTTGAAACCGGGGTACGCTTGCGCCACGCACCAACCGGAATTACCATCGAAAACACCGAAAGCCGCTCGCAGCTGGGCAATAAGGAAAATGCGCTTCGTTTACTGAAGTCGCAGTTATACGAACTCGAATTGCGAAAGCGCCGTGAAGTTGAGCAGCAAATCAATGCAACCAAGAAAAAAATCGAATGGGGCTCACAAATCCGCTCGTACGTTTTACAGCCTTATAAACTGGTTAAAGACGTGCGCACCAATTTCGAGTCGGGCAACGTTCAGGCGGTACTCGATGGCGGGATTGATGGTTTCATCAAGGCTTTCCTGATGGAATTCAGCGACGATGAGTAAATGAAGGATTGATGGATTGAAGGAATGATTTTCTGATTTGCGAAAATATTAACTAAAGAACAGCTGGCTGAGCTTGTCGAAGCCTGAACCCGAAACTAATTTGTTATGAACGCAACAATACGACTGGCCGAAAAACGCGATGTACCGGGAATTCTGGAGATATATGCTCCATTTATTCTCGACACCGCCGTTACCTTTGAAGAGACTATTCCTGATGAAGAATCTTTCTGGGAACGTATTTTGGGAATTATGGCCGAATTACCTTTCCTGGTATGCGAAATAGAGGGGAAGATTGCCGGATACGCCTATGCTTCGGGCTATCGCAGCAGAGCATCCTATCGGTGGACCAAAGAAGTTTCGGTTTATATCCATCCCGAATTTCAGCGAAAACGGGTTGCACATGCCCTTTACACAAGCCTAAACGAGATGGTTCGTTACCAGGGAATTGCCGATTTGCTGGCTATTATTACTATGCCAAATGAGCCAAGTGTATCTTTTCATGAGTATTTTGGCTACCGAAAATGTGCCGAGTTTTCGAAAATTGGATACAAAATGGGGCAATGGCAAAATGTAGGTTGGTTCGAGTTATTTCTTCAGGATGAAACTCAGCCTCCAAAAAACCAGATCCTCAGGCTCGATGAAATTATCGGGCTACCTGTTTTTGACCGGGCGATTCAGAAAGGACTTGCCTTGTTAAAAATCTGAGCCCTCAAAAAGCCGTGATCTTTTGCAATTATAAGGTATCGAATCCGGAACAACTTTTTAGGGCACCAATTGTTTTTCTGCATTGTTTCTGAACCTAAACGAGCATAAAATGGAGAATAACAGCATTTACAACAACCGTGAAATCAGTTGGCTTTCATTCAATGCCAGGGTTCTTCAGGAGGCCGAAGACCCGTCAGTGCCTTTGTTTGAACGAATCCGGTTCCTTGGAATTTTCTCCAACAACCTCGATGAATTTTTCAGAGTTCGCGTAGCCACCATACGTCGGATTCTCGAACTGGAAAAGGAGGATGAAACATTATTGGGCGATTGTACAGCGGCCGAACTTTACGACCAAATTCAGGCTACGGTAATTCAGCATCAGCAAAAAGCGCAGGAAATTTACCGGAACATTTGGAAGGAAATGGCCAATGAAAATATCTTTATGCTCGACGAGAAACAACTCACACACGAGCAGGGTGTTTTTGTCCGAAGGTATTTCAATGTAAAAGTGCTCCCGAATATTGTTCCCATCATGTTGGGAAAATCGATGAAATTTCCATACCTGCGCGATAAGTCGGTTTATCTGGCTGTAAAACTTTCGAAATCAAAATCTCCGGAAAAATTTGCTTACGCACTCATTCGTATTCCTTCGCGTTCGGTGTCCCGTTTTTTGGTTTTGCCCGACCAGGGAAATAAAAAGTTCGTAATTTTGGTTGACGATGTGATTCGGTACTGTCTCAACGATATTTTTCCCATTTTCAATTACGATCATTTTGAGGCTTACACCATAAAAGTAACCCGCGATGCCGAACTCGATATTGACGATGACATCTCAAAAAGCCTCATGGAGAAAATGGAAATCAGCTTGAAAAAGCGAAAGATTGGAATACCCGTCCGTTTAATTTACGATCGCGAAATGCCAACAGACCTCCTTGAATTCATCATGAAAAAAATGAAGCTTGACGGAGAAGATAAAACTGTTGCAGGCGGACGTTACCATAACCATAAAGACTTTATGAATTTCCCCGAAATAGGGAAACCTCATCATTATTACCAAAGCCTGCCTCCGGTTCCACACAAAGATTTGCCTCCGAGACAAAGCATTCTCAAGAAATTACGCAAGAAAGATATTTTGCTTCACTATCCGTATCAAAGCTTTTCCCATTTCATTGATTTACTGCGCGAAGCGGCCATCGACCCCAAAGTTCGCGAAATTGGAATTACCATTTACAGGGTGTCTGAAACTTCGAAAGTGGTCAACGCGCTGCTAAATGCTATTCGAAACGGGAAAAAAGTAACTGTAGTTATTGAATTACAGGCCCGGTTCGACGAGGAAGCTAACATATTCTGGTCAAATAAGCTTCAGGAAGAAGGAGCACAGGTTATTAACGGGATTCCGGGCTTAAAAATCCATTGTAAACTGGCTTGGATTCAGCGAAAGGAAGAAAGCAACCTTCGCAATTATGCCTACATCGGAACCGGCAATTTCCACGAAGGCACTGCACGCGTTTATGCCGATAAGGGGCTGATGACCGCTGATCCCAGCATTGCGAATGAAGTAGCCAACATGTTCGAATTCTTCAAGCATACTTACAGGCACTTTGATTTTAAACAGCTTATTGTAGCTCCATTCTCCCTGCGCAATTTCTTCATCCACAAAATTGACCAGGAAATTGCAAATGCCAGGAAAGGAAAGAAAGCTTACATGATTTTAAAAATGAATAGCCTGATTGATCAGAAAATGATTGATAAACTTTACGAGGCAAGTCAGGCAGGTGTGAAAATACAGCTAATTATCAGGGGTATTTTTGGAATCAAGACTGGCGATCCGGCCTTTAGTAAAAACATCGAGGCCATAAGTATTGTCGATAAATACCTCGAACATTCCCGGATTTTCCTGTTCGGGAACGGAGGGAAAGAAGATATTTACATTGCATCAGCCGACTGGATGCCGCGTAACCTTGATCGTCGTATTGAGGTAGCATGCCCAATCAATTCACAGGAAATCAGGACAGAAATCAAAGAATTGCTCCGCATTCAACTTCGCGACAACTCCAAAGCACGAATTCTCGACAGCCAATTAAGCAACCGGTACAACAACCAATACAACGGAACTCGATTTCGCGCACAGGAAGACTATTATAATTACATCAAGAAACGTCATCAGAATATCATGAAAATATACCACAATCCGCGGTGTACCAAAAGCCGCGAAGGACTGAAATACCTCGAAGAGAAAGGCTTTGAAATTGAAATTATCGACTACATGAAGACCGGCATTACTGACCGTGAACTCCGTGATTTTCTGAATAAATCCGGGCTGAGGGTACTCGATATCATCAGAACCAACGAAGAACTGTATAAGATCGAGTATAAAAGCAAAGAGCTTAGCGAAGAAGAATGGATCAATGTTTTAGTGCAGAATCCGAAGCTGATTCAGAGGCCACTCATCATCAATGGAATGAAGGCTGTCCTGGGAAGATCGGTCGATGAAATTCAAAAAGTGACCATATAAAATCCCTATCCTTTTACCTTACTTTTGCCTGAAGGGTCCGGATATCTTTTTCCAATTGCGCACGAAGCTTCAAAGCGTTTGAGAGTGCAAGTGCATCTTTTGTAGCTTGTTTATCGAACTGTTCAAGCACAATAAAATAAAGCCGCTGGCCTAAAAACACCGCTTTCAGATTTCGGTCAGCATGGTCAGCAATAAATTGAATAACGCCGTTATCCTTGCCATTGGCGTAACTCACCTTTTCCCAATGCACATTCATAAATTCGCTTTGGTGATTATTCGGATCTCCAACAGGAACCGAGTCGGTTTTGGCCTGAAATACACCGTCGTAAACGCGAAGTCCGATATGATTTAACCGTTGCTCTCCCGAGTAGTTGCTCGAAATATACAATTCTCCCCGCTCATCAAGATGTAGCTGAATAAATGACTTATTCCAGCGACGCTCAAAATTTTGCATTTTATGAATGTACTGTGTAAAACGATCATATTCACCTTTTTCCTGATCAAATTGCTTTTCAAGTGAAGTAATCAGACCATTAACCCGGTCAAACTGATCTTGCTTGCGATATAATATTTCGGAATTAATTTTTTTACTTGCTTCCCTGGCTTTCTCGACTGTTTCAAAAGCTTCGGGAAATAAAACAGGAATAGAATCAAGATGCTGAAGAGCTGAAATCGAATCGCCCTTCGAACACAAATCAACCGCCAAATTCAATTTCTCGTCAGCCCTTTGTTTATAGGACTTCCCACAAGAAAAAAGCATTACCACCAACAGGAATCCAACAATTATTTTAATGTTTCTCATTGTTTTCACTTAAAAAAAACCTGTCATTTGCGCTTCAAAGAAAAAGATATTATGCGAACGACGGAAACAAATTCAGTAGTTTTTTTTAACGACCATGAATATCCACAACTGCCATACCAACCGATAATTGCAGCATGGGAAATCATCAACCCAGAGAATATCGGCAGCCTAATCAGGCTTGCAGGCAACCTTGGGTTAAAAGAAGTTTTTATTCTGGGAGACGAACTCCGTTATAAAATGAACGCTATACGCCGAACTGCAGGTCTTAGCATAAATCATGTTAATCTAACTTTTATAACTCCTCAAGATTTTCTTGACAGGCTTTCACCAGATCAACAGCTAGTCGCAATTGAAACTACTGCTGATTCCAAAAATTTATTTCAGGAACCCCTGCCTCAGAAGGCGATTTTCTTTCTGGGCAACGAACGAAAGGGCCTTCCCGACACCATACTTGAAAGATGTACTCTAAAAATTCATATTCCGATGACCGGAGCATGCAAATCGATGAATGTTTCTCATGCCCTGGCAGTGGTGTTGTTTGAATGGCAGCGACAGATGCTTTTTCCAACATCCGCCCCAACAGATTAGATGAACTCCCGAGTTTTTATTTATATTTAGCAGATAATTTTAAAAACCATGATCACCTTAACCCAACTGGAATATATTGTGGCGGTCGATACATTCCGCCATTTCGGAAAAGCAGCCGAAAACTGTTTTATAACCCAGCCCACACTTAGCATGCAAATCAAGAAGCTGGAGGAAGATCTGGAAGTAATAATTTTCGACCGTAGCAAGCAACCTCTGATTCCCACTGATGTTGGCCGACGAATCATAGATCAGGCCAGGATAACGCTTCAGGAATCGCAAAAAATTAACAACATCATTAAAGAACACAAGAACCTGATTTCGGGAGAACTCAAAATAGGAATTATACCAACACTTGCTCCATACCTTTTGCCTTTGTTTATTGGCAATTACAAACGGAAGTATCCAAACATCAACATTAAGGTTGAAGAATTGACTACTGCCAATATCATTGACAAACTTAACCGCGACTTGCTCGACGTTGGTATCCTGGTTACTCCGCTACACGAAGAAAGAATCAACGAAAAGCCCCTGTTTTACGAGGGTATGTTACTTTACCTGCACGAAGATCATCCACTCTCCAAGAAAACAGGAATCAAACTCAAAGACATTGCCACTCCTGAGATCTGGCTTTTGAGCGACGGACATTGTTTCCGCGATCAGGTTATCAATCTTTGTTCTTTTAAAGGGGCAGCAAATACTGCGCTACCATTTTTCTTTGAAGCCGGCACTTTGGAAACTGTAATGAATATCATCGATCGTGAAGGCGGCATGACTATTATACCCGAATTGGCCACCTTAGGAATGAGTGAAGCCCGTTTCGAACACGTGAGAAACTTTACCGACATCAATCCATTACGTGAAGTTAGTCTGGTGTATTCCAGGCATTTTGCAAAATACAAGCTAGTTGAATTGCTATGGAAAGAAATAGTCGCCTCTATGCCCGAGAAATTGCTTCAAAAAAACAGAGGAACAATCGTCGAATGGCGCTAATTTTTTTTGTTTGACTATTTGCCGTTTCAAAAAACTTATTTTTCTTTGCATCGCCAAAATAAAATGCCAGCGACTAAACGAAGTCGAAGGATTTTTGGTAAAAATTTCTGAAAAAATTTGGTGACTAGAAAAAATGATTTATTTTTGCAGTCCCAAAATCAAGGGAATCATAAAAGTTGGCCCGTTCGTCTAGGGGTTAGGACGCAAGATTTTCATTCTTGTAGCAGGGGTTCGAATCCCCTACGGGCTACCAATAAATTTTAATAATTTAGGAACTAAGAAGATGGCACATCATAAATCGGCAAAAAAAAGAATTAAGCAAGACGAAGCAAAAAAATTGCAAAACAAGTATTTCGCCAAAACAATGCGTAATGCAGTTAAAAAATTGCGTCTTGAAACTAACAAGGAAGCAGCTGCATCTGCCTTGCCAGGTGTTGTTTCTATGATTGACAAACTTGCCAAAAAGAATGTTATTCATCCTAACAAAGCAGCCAACCTGAAATCTTCATTAGCGGTTCATATCAACGCTATTCAGTAAGCACGCATATTTCATAAAATATTACGGAAACCCGTCTTTTATAAAGATGGGTTTTTTGTTTTTGGCCACCGACAAGAATTGACAGATCAAAAGGGAGATAAAATCTTCCTGCTTTTCAGATAGAAAAGAATTGCAAGAATCAGGTAAGTGAACAAAGAGTTGATTAGCGAGAGGGAAATAGACAGTGTAAAAATCCCCCAAAATCCTCCGACAAACCGGCTAACTTTCAGGATATAGGCTGTAAAATTAAACCCACAAAGCATGACCAGCAGGTTGAAGACAAGCAGAACCAATAAAATGGTCAGAAAACCCGAGAACATGCTTCTCAAATCGGGCGGACTCAGTTGCATGTGCGACGAAATACAAAACGAAACGTAAACAAATATCCAGAACGAAACCGACGAAAAATTAGCCGACGAAAAAATGTCGGATAAAATATGGATTCCTCCGGTAAACACGGTTCCGAAAAGCTTCATCCAATGACCGATTCCAGTTTCGGCAAAATCAACCGGACTGATAATTCCGGAGATTTCCGGACGAACCGGCAAACAAACATAGAGTAACGCATAAAGAACCAGCGACCCGAAAATTATCGGTCCGGCACCAATGAAAAAAAGCCCGATTCGCTGGTAGATGCTTTTTTTATTATACGAATGCCGAATATATCCGAGGGTTCCATCCTCACTGTTTGGGCCAAACAATTTCATTTCTGTAATCCGGTGACCAAATAGCAGGCAAAAAAAAGCATGACCCAACTCATGCACCGGCGTTCCAATCCATCCGGTAAAATAGATGTCGAGACGCTGATACCCCGAATTTCGAAAAACATTCCTCGTCAGGCGCGAAAAGAGATATAACAGGAGTCCGAACAGGAGCAAAAATCCAAACAAAACGAAAAACTGGTAAAAAGTTGCTCCAATCACCCGGCCTGCAAAGCTCCACGAAATCGACTCCAATTCAAGATTCATGCGCAATACATTAATAATTGTAAACCGAATCTATCCTGAAAATTCGGCGAATTGGCCCGAAGGTAAGACTCCTGCCTCGAAGCACAAAAGAAAACTAAAGTTTTTCGGCAAATTGAAATGTGCAAATTTTTTATTGGCAATCTCCGGAATATGTGTAACGAAAAACGAAATCAGGAGTCTTTAGAGGTATAAACTTATGCCATGAAAACGAGACTCCTTTTAATCCCGGGAATTTTTTGTGCTTTTTCGGGAATTATCTTTGCTCAAAATCCAATCAAAAAAGAATATTTCGCCGGAGAATGCTCCAAAAATGAAATCGCGGTTGACGGAAACCTGAATGAACCTGCCTGGAACAAAGCAACCTGGATGAACGACTTTGTACAGTTTGAACCTTCGGAGGGGAAAAAGTCGCATCAAAAAACTGAATTTGCTATTTTATTGGATGAGCATTTTATCAATGTCGGATTCAAATGCTGGGATACCGCTGCCGATAGCATCGTTCAGCGTCTTGGCCGTCGTGATCAAACCGACGGCGACCTGGTAGCCATACAGTTCGACTCGTACTACGACAAACGAACCGCCTTTTCATTTATGGTGAATGCCGCCGGAATAAAAAACGACTTCCTGATCAGTAACGACGGCGAAAACGAAGATAACACCTGGGACCCAATTTGGTTGGTGAAAACCAGTCGCGATAGTTTGGGCTGGTATGCCGAAATGCGGATACCACTCACGCAGCTCCGATTCGAAGGAGGTAGCGAACAAACCTGGGGTATGCAGGTTGCCCGCATGCTTTTCCGCAAACAGGAAGTGACCCTTTGGCAACCAACCTCGAAAAAAATATCGGGCTGGGTATCAAAATACGGAGAGTTGAAGGGACTCAAAAATCTGAAATCGAGAAAAGTAGCTGATTTCACACCCTATGCCGTAGCTCGAACTGACCGATTCGAAAAAGAGGAAGGGAATCCATTTCGAGATTCAGGGCATGAAAATCAGTTGGATGTTGGATTAGACGGCAAAATTGGATTAACTAATAACCTGACACTCGATTTTACGATTAACCCCGATTTCGGTCAGGTGGAAGCCGACCCGTCGCAGGTAAACCTGACTTCGTTTGAAACCTTTTTTCAGGAAAAGCGACCTTTTTTCATTGAAGGAAAAAATATTCTGAGTTTCCCCCTGATGTTTGGCGACGGCGATTTAGCCGCCGAAAACCTGTTTTATTCGCGCCGGATTGGTCGCCGACCGCATAACAACCCGGATTTGAACGATGGCGAATATAAAGATGCTCCGGAATTTACCAGCATTTTGGGCGCTGCAAAAATTACCGGAAAAACCAAAACCGGGTGGTCGATAGGAGTCCTCGAAAGCCTGACTTCCGAGGAATTTGCACACATCAGCAACGGGCATCAACGCTCCGAAATGATTGAGCCTTTTACCAATTATACCATTGGCCGGGTGCAAAAAGATTTCGACAAAGGAAATACCATCATTGGCGGCATTTTTACTTCGGTCAACCGAAACCTCGAAGAAGAACAACTCGATTACCTGCATAAATCTGCATTTACAGGCGGAATCGATTTTACCCACAAATGGCACAACAAAGACTGGCAGTTCGATTTCAGCTCGTATTTCAGCCGGGTTGAAGGAAGTACTGAAGCGATTACCAACACACAAAAGTCGTGGATTCACGGGTTTCAGCGGCCCGATGCCACACATTTTGAGTTTGACTCCACGCGCACCAGCCTTTCGGGTAGCGGAGGTAAAATTGTTTTGGGAAAATACGGGGGCAAACTGAAATTCATGGCCGCTACCGCATGGAAATCGCCGGAACTGGAACTGAATGATGTTGGTTACATGAGGCAGGCCGACAACATTCTGGAAGTCATTTGGGTAGGCTACCGCATTTTCGAGCCATTCTCCATTTTCCGCAATCTGAACCTGAATTTCAATCAGTGGACCGAATGGAATTTTGCCGGAGAGTTGACTGGGCCCGGAGGAAACATCAATGCTCATACGCAATTCAAGAATTACTGGAATTTTCATATCGGGGGAAACCTCAACGGAGAAGGACTCTCGACCACTGAACTGCGCGGAGGACCGGCATTGAAAATTCCCGGGACCAAAAATATCTGGATAGCTTTCGGGTCGAACGAACAAAAGAAAATAACGGGAGAGGTTCAAACCATGTTTCTCGCCGGAAACCGAAAAGATTACAAAAGCATTTTCGACATTGGTGTCAGTTTGGGATACCGGCCTTCGAAAAACCTAAAAATTACGCTTTCGCCGAATTTCAACTCCAATAACGATGAATTGCAATACGTAACTCAGCAGGATTTCTCAGGAAAAACAGATTACATTTTTGCGCGCATCAACCAAAAAACATTGAGTGCGTCGCTTCGCGTCAACTATAACCTGACGCCCGATTTAAGCATTCAGTATTGGGGACAACCCTTTATTTCAAGTGGCAGGTACAGCGAATTCAAGCGCATAACCGACAGCCGTGCCTCAGATTATACCGATCGATTTCAGTTGCTGAACGAGGAAGAATTGGGGTATGTTGCTCCTGACGAAGTTTACCGGGTTTCAGACAAATTCGGGAATTTCCTCTACAATTTCGATCAACCCGATTTCAATGTCAAAGAGTTTCTGTCGAACATGGTTGTTCGCTGGGAATATAAGCCCGGATCGACACTTTTCCTAGTATGGTCGCAAAACCGGAACCACTCAGTGTCGAACGGAGGTTTTCATTTTCAGGATAATATAACCGAGCTATTCGACGAAAAACCATACAATGTTTTCCTGGTTAAAATGTCGTTCCGGATTGGCCGCTAATCGCGCAAAACATTTGTTTCAATTTGAAAATCCTTTTGCTGTTGCAAGAGGATTTTCTTACTTTAGCCCACATCGATAAATCAATAAAATCTAACACACAAAACATGAGTAATCCATTTGCACTGAACAACCAACAGTTATTGGATATTGCCAACGACCTGAAAACGAAAGTAGAAACCGGTCTGCAAAAAGACGGAACCGAAATCAAATGTTTACCAACTTACATTCACCCGAAGAAAGACGGAATTAAAGGCGAAGCAACGGTGTTCGACCTTGGCGGAACCAACTTCCGCGCCGCTGTAGTTTCGGTTGGCGACGAAACCAAAATTACCGGCCTCGCCGAAAAAGACATCACCGAGATGAAAACTCCGGGATTCACCGAAACCGATCTGTACAATTCGGAAGCCGAAGCCATTAAAAAGCTCAGTATTCCGGCCAATTCGTCCATCGGCTATTGTTTCTCGTACCCGGCACAGCCAATGCTCAACGGCGATGCCGAACTGATCATCTGGACCAAAGGTGTGAATATCCCCGGAATGACCGGAAAACCAATTGGCGCACCGATGGTGAAATACCTGAACGAAACAATCAATGCCGGATTCAACGGAAAAATTGCCGTGGTAAACGACACCATCACCAGCTTGTTTGCCGGTTTGGCCAACCCGGGTTACGACGCTTACATCGGGCTGATCGTTGGTACCGGAACTAACATGGCTACTTTCTTCCCTTCGGAATATATTCCAAAAATTCAGGGAATGGAAGGCTGGAGCGGAGAAACTCCGGTGAACCTCGAATCGGGCAACCATAATCCGCCTCACCTCACAGCTTTCGATGCCAAGGTCGATGAAGAATCGGACAACAAAGGTTTCCAGCGTTTCGAAAAAGCCATCTCCGGAATGTACCTGGGTCGTGTTTTCCGCGCGGTTTACCCGAACGACGGTTTGGACGAAAGCCTCGATGCTGCAGCATTGAGCCGCATGATGAACAATCCGGCTGATTACAAAGCTGAATATGTTGAAACTGCTTTCCAGATTTACGAGCGTTCTGCAAAACTCGTTGCTGCTTCTATCGCCGGGTTGGTACTGAACCTGAATTCAGCCTATCCATCAGTAAAAACGGTTCAGGTTTTAGCTGAAGGAAGTTTATTCTGGAGCAAAGTTAAAACCAACAATGCAGCTTATGTTGAAATTGTAAGTTCAACATTGAAAGAGTTACTTGCCGATGCAAAAGTTGACTCAACTGTGACTATTTCGCGCATTGAAAACGCCAACCTGATTGGCGCAGCGATGTCGGTATTGTCGTAAACTATACTTTTTAGAATATTTACTGAGGGTGTGACTTTGAGTCACACCCTCAGTTTTTTTGGGCTATTAGAATTCAATTTTATAGCTTAGATTCGGCACCATAATCCGGTCGAACTGTTTGATGGGTTTGCCGGTTTTCACATCAATTTCGTAGCCCCGAAACTCCTGATTCCCCAATGCATTCAGCAAATGAAACGACCATATTCCGGCGTGATTTTTCTTATTCACCCGGTACGAAACGCTGAACGAAAGCACCGCGGCATTCTTTTCTTTTAGCGTGTATGCTTTTGCATAATCATATACAATCTCGCCGGAAGTTATCGATTCACTTTCCAGGATTGGAGTTATGCGGTCGCCGCCGATATAAGTTAGTCGCCCGTTCAGCCCGAAAATATTGTTTTTCGATTGCCCGGTTTTCCACTCCTTTCCTCCAAGCAAATTGAAGATGAAATGCTTGTTGTACAAACCATTTCGTTCAATTCCATCGCCGCCTTTGTATTTCGAGTCAAATACCGAAGCCGTAAACAGGTAATAAAAATCGTTTTTCAGGAAACGTTCGAGTGTAAAATCGATTCCCACATTTGTACCGGTTCCCTCATTCACCAGCTTTTCGTTGAAAAACCAGTCGAGTTCCAAATTCTGAAGCGAAAAATAACTTTCAGGAATCACCGGAATATCAAATAAATACTGGTAGTATGGCTCCACTTTCAGGCGTAAATCGGGATTGATCAGCCAATCCCACGACAGCCCGAAATGATGCGCTTTCGACATTTTCAGGTCTTTGTTTGGCTGTATAATTCCTGAAGTAGTTTGTTGCCGGGCCAGGTAAAAACCGATCATTTCAATCCTGCTGTTTAGTCCGTAGGCCAGCCCAAAGGAATGCTGCGGAAAAGCTGCCCACTTCAAGCCCAAACGTGGCTCCAGACTCAATTCGTTGTTCAGGCCAAAGTAATGCGCAAACAAGCCTGCATTTAATTCCAGGTTTTGGGTCGGGCTAAAGTTCGACTGGCTGAAAGCCTGAACCGACGCGGTGTTTCCTTCGTCCTGCGCATAAATCAGCAACGGATGGCCCAAGGTTTCGGCCTCGCGGTTATCAACTCTGAAAAAATGCTGGTTGTAAACGATTCCGGATTTGTTGAAATGCCGGGCCCCAAATTTGTGGTTCAGCGTTGTTGATGCGGTTAATTTCCAGGTATTGTTGAGTACTTCTTCTCGTGGATGAAGCTGATTTTCAGAATTTAGTTCGTTGTAACTGGTTGAAATGCTGTTTCCTGAAGCGGCCAGCGTGGTGTGCAGATACGAATCCGAATTCAGGATAAATTTATGGGTGAGCCCCAACGCGCCGTTTGATAAACCCAAATCAAACGACTCCTTGTCGGTTTGTTTTTCCCATTTATCCGGATCGGTAACTGCACTGCGTTTTTGGGCATCGAGGGCGCAAATTCCCCACAACACAAAAGTTCCGGTTTTTTGGGTGGGAAAGTTCAATTTGAACGACAAATCCTGATACTTGATTGTTCCGGCATCGGCGGGAATCAATGGTTTCAGCAGGGCAAGCGTCGAGTAGCGGTAATTAAACAGGTACGACGATTTGCCGCCTTTCCGAAGCGGGCCTTCCGATGAAAAATCGATGCCAATTCCTCCGACCTGAAAGGCTGATTCGCGCTTTTCAGCATTCCCCGTTCGCAGCTTCACATCAAAAACTCCGGAAAGCGCATTGCCAAATTCGGCCGGAAAAGCGCCGGTATAAAAGTCGCTGTTGGCCAGCATCTGGCTGCTTAACGCGGTGATTCCGCCAGCTCCGAAGGCAATTACATCGGCGAAATGCGTCGGGTTGGCAATTTCAACACCTTCCATTTTCCAGAGCATGTAGCGCGACGAGTTTCCGCGAACAACAATGCCGTTGTTACCCATCTCGGAAGCCACTCCGGCAAACGAACCTGCGAGTCGCGCCGGGTCGTCGTATCCGCCGGCATAACGGCTCGATTCCTCCACACTCAGCTGCCGCGCACTAATGGTGGCCATCGGGTTGGCCGCCAGTTCCTTCGAGGTGGACGCGGTTACTTTCACTTCATCGATCTCCCCGGCCAGTTCTTTTAGCGTGGCATTTAAAACCACTTCTTTTCCTGAACCAACCAGCACTTCGCGAAAAATAAATGGTTCGTAACCGATAAAACTCACCACCACATTGTAGCGTCCGGGTTTCAGATTCCAAAGCTTGAATTTTCCTTCGGCATCGGTAATGGTTCCGAGTTTTGGCTGGCTGTCCTGAATAACAACTGATGCTCCGGGCAAGGGGATTTGGCTCACGGCATCGACCACCGTTCCTTTAATTACCTGTCCGGCAGTCTGTGCTTTTGCTCCCCATGAAATGAAGAAAAGTACAAAAATAAAAAACTGTGTTCTGTTCATTGTTTTCTGTGTATACTATTGTTTCGGGTATTTCCGTTATCTTGCTGTCGGTTACAAAATTGCCGCGCCGGCTCAAATTAGGCAATACTGAAAAATCAGTAATTTATGGAAGAAACAAGCCACATACATCAGCAAATCAACCAGCTTTTCAGGAGAGAAGAGCTCGACTACTCTGTTCTGGAGCAGCACATCCGATTTCTGGAAAGTTTGAGTGTGGTGCAAAACAGCGTTGTTTCCATTTTCGATCTGGCCAAAATGGAACACGCATACTTGTCGCCCAATTTCACGGATTTGCTGGGTTGGGATCCCGAAATGATTGCCTCTCCCGAAAACGACTACATCAACCAGCGAATGCATCCCGAAGATTTGGCGCACCTGAACAGTGTTTCCGAACAGTTTTTTGGGCTCATTTTGCGTGTCGATCCCGAATGGCGGGAGCAAATGAAATACATCAAACTGATTATGGATTACCGCACACGAGGGAAAGATGGCAATTATGTGCGGGTGATTGAGCAGCACAAACTACTCGAACTCGACCGCTACGGGAATGCCTGGCTGGCGATGAGTGTACTCGATTTATCGCCCGATCAGGATTTACAATCGCTTTGCCGCTACCGGTTGGTCA